>NZ_JAJFEB020000005.1:0-316176 GCF_020709765.2 Clostridium pacaense | reverse complement strand
TAGAGCCGTATACGAGACCCGTACGTACGGTTCAACGAGAGGGAAATAATTCTTAGCAATTATTTCCCTACTCTATTGGGTAAAAAATGTCTGCCATACAATAATCCGGTTTCAATGGTACAAAGCAGATGCTATAATCACGGAGAGCATGATCTGAAGCAAAAAGGAGGAACGGATGGTATTGGCTGACAGGCTGGATAAAAGGGCAGAAGGCCGGAGCATTCCAGGAAGAGGGAAGGTGCGCAGGACCGGCAGGTTGAAGCGCCGAAAGAGGAGGAGAAGGGTTCCAAATGCAGTTTTGTTGTACTTTGCGGTCATACATTCCTGGAAGAAGTGGGGGATGGTAAAAAAACAGTGATTCTGACCAATCAGATGGAGAAATGGAAGCCGTATATGGATATAAGGGTAACATGTTGTTTTGGGAGCAAAAGGGAAGTCCTGGACGGCAGTACCATTGTCCAATGGCTGGATATGGACCATAAGGGAGATGTTACGATTGATTGGAGCAAGGTGGAAGAATATGTCCGGGAATTATCGGTAAAAAATAATACGGCTTATTGCACTAAAAAATTGGAAACTTCTTATGGACAGGTTGTTTCCATCACAAAAGGACATTATGGCTGGATGATTGATAAGAAATCAGAGACAGAGGCGCTGATAGGAATCATACAATCCGGGGCCAGTCAGGAAGGACTTACAAAGCCAATGGTTCTCATGGCTGCGTTAATCTCCCTCTATCTGCGGCCAAAACGGTAAATTTCCGCTTTCACAATCCGAATACGGCGGAGGAAACTGCCGATTACATAGCAAAAATATTTGTGGAAGTGAACAAAATCAAAATGGAACGGATATTACAGGAGGAAGCAGTGGAACGGAAGATGCCATGTACAGGGAGTGAGAGCCATTCGATTTGAGTGGCTCTTTTAACGAGTAAAAAAGCCGGTTATTTTATGATTTATGTTTTTGGACTATGACTAAATTCGTTTTGATTTAGTCTTAAAAATTACAAGCATATATTTGAGAAAATATCTCGAATAATGTTTACAAAAAAAGAAAAAGCGGTATAATAAGGATATAAACATTGGAGGTGGATATCATGCTATGTCAATTTACTGTTAAAAATTTCAAAAGTATTAGGGATGAAATGACTTTTGATATGCAGGCTACTGCTATATCAGAACACGAAGATAGGGTAATCAAAGACAAGGATGGGGAATTGTATTTGCCGGTATCTGCCATTTATGGCCCTAATGGTGGCGGAAAATCAAATGTGCTGGAAGCACTTCATATATTGGCAGCAAAAGTATTACGCCCATTATACGCAACAGATGGTAATAGCTATCATCCTTTTCAAATGAAGAAAATTTTGATTGAACCTTTTGCGTTTGGCGCAGAAGAGAAAGAAGCGCCTACGGAATTTGAACTTTTCTTTCGTACTAAAACTGCGGAGTATAGATACGTCTTAACGGTCAAAAAGGATATCGTGCTTTACGAGAGGATGGATCGTGTGAAGTTAGATACTGGAAGGCGATCGGCCCTTTTTGAACGATCAGACGAAGGCATTGAGTTGAAAGGTGTTTTTGCAAAGTTGAAAATTAGTGATGAACTTTCTGAGACACTGACATTGCTTTCTTACTTAGGAATCACATACAGAAAAAATGAAGTGATAAAGGATATACTGAATTGGTTTGGATATGGTATTGACTTTTTGAATTATGGAAATCCGATTCAGGAATTACGGATGGCAATAGCAAATTCTGATGATGTGAAGTCACTTGTTTTGGACATGATTCAGGAAATGGATTTGGATATTGTAAATTTCCGTGTAGAAGAAATGGAAAATGAACGGATTGAGGTTTATACTAAACATATTGTGGATGGTTATGAATCCGAGCTGAATTTGTCCGATGAGTCCAGCGGTACAAAAAAATTATTTGAATTGCTGCCATTTATTGCAGATGGTTTGGCTTCCGGCACTACATTGGTAATTGATGAATTAGATGCAAAAATCCATCCGGTTTTACTGCGTCACATTATTATGATGTTCAATGATATGGAAATTAATCGGCATGGGGCACAGTTGATATTTACATCCCACGACCTGTCTACCATGAACAGCGAAGTATTCCGAAGAGATGAAATCTGGTTTGTCGCAAAAGGAAACAGGCAGAATTCAAAGCTGTATTCTCTGGTAGAGTTCAAAAATGATAAAGGAGAATCTGTCCGCAAAGATGCAAAATTTGATAAACAGTATCTGGAAGGTAAGTATGGGGCTGACCCGTACCTCAGAAAAATTATAGATTGGGGGAAGGTCAATGCCTAAGAAAGCTGGAATGGAGGCGTGGAAGAAAAAGCGTCGGCAGGAACATTTGGAGAAAAAAGAATTCCGGTACTATATCTTCTGCGAAGGTCAGCAGACCGAGCCATTATATTTTGAGGGATTTAAGCGATGCATTGAAGACAATCCAATTTATAGAGATATGGTGCTTGTTGAAATCGAGCCATGTCAGGCGGAAACGATGCGTGTAATTGGAATGGCTGAGAAGTATGTGAAGAAGAACAAAATCGAGAAAGGGCAGATTTGGTGTGTATACGATAAAGACAGCTTTCCGGCAAAAGATTTTAATGGTGTAGTGCAGAGAGCGGAACGATTGGATCAGGAAAATCCGGATGTGCAGTACCATGCTGCATGGAGCAATGAGTGTATTGAGTTCTGGTTTCTTCTGCATTTTGCGTATTACACAGCAAATAATCACCGGACAGAGTATATTGCGTTCCTGAATGATAAGTTCAGAGAATTGGGGATAGGAAAATATCAGAAGAACATGAAAGATATTTTCAATATTCTGATGGAAAAAGGGAATCCGAAATTAGCAATTCGATATGCGAAACGTATCATAAAAGATGGACAAGGCAAAATGCCGGCAGATATTGCACCAGGAACGAAGGTGTATGAGTTGGTAGAGGAACTGGTGAAGTATTTGCCGGAAGAAAACGAGAAAAATTTTAGGAGGAGGTAAAATGAATATATTTAAGCTAAAGATTAAGAATTATAAATCAATTAAAGATTCAGGAGAAATAGAAATTGATAATAGAATTATGGCATTCATTGGGCAAAACAATGCAGGAAAATCAGCAATTTTAGATGCCATTCAGTGCGTATTTCCTTCGGTTAAAAAGGTGGTTTCTAAAAGTGATTTTCATAAAGGAACACATGATAATATTGAAATTACTGTTTGGTTTAATGGATTAACAGATGATTATATTGAAGATAAGCTTTTTTCAGATGCAATTTTCAAATTAGTTGATAGAGCCCGGAAATTAGAAGATGATAATGAAACTAAAGCAGAGAATGCATGGAAAAAAGTCGAAGAAACACGAGAGCAGAAACTCGCAGAAGCCAAAGAACTTTATCAGATTGCAGATGATTCAATGTGCATCAAGTTAGTTATTACTAATGCCGATAAAATGGGGACAAAATACTATGTTGACGCTGATTCCGTAAAGGAAATAAAAGAGATTGAACTCAAAAAAATACTACCTATATTAAAAGTTATTCCAGCCATTAGAGATCCTAAAAATGAGAGTACTGCAGGGGCTAATTCATATTTAAAAGAGTTAATTTCGATGCTTGATGATGATATGGCAACAAGTATATCAATTGCAGGAAATGATACGGTATCATATAGGCAGCTTAATGATATTATTGCAGAAGAAAGTGCTAAGCGTTGCAAATCTATTTCCAGTAGCATTACCGAATATTACAATGAAGCAATTGGCGTCAATGATTTTGAGGTTATTGTAAGCTCAGATGTAAATATTTCCAAAGGTACGACATATTACACTAAAATTTTAGATAAGAGTACAAATATAGAAAGTGACATCTTAAACTGTGGAACAGGGTATCAAAGTATGATTATTCTTTCCATTTTGGAAGCGTATGTTAAGCTTGCACAAAAAAGAACAGAATACATTTTGATAATTGAGGAACCAGAGGTATATTTACACCCGTCGCTTCAGAGAAAAATGATAGATACGCTACTGATGATTTCTTTAAATAACCAAGTTGTTTTTTCTTCACATTCACCTATTACTGTGGGAAAAATGGAAAGACATCAGATTAAACTTGTAAAAAGGGAATCTGGGGAAGCGAAACTTTTTGATATTACTGTTTCGGAAGTTATTGAAGAATTGGGAATTCGAGCAGATGATATATTGGTCAATAAAGGAATTGTTTTTGTCGAGGGAAAAGACGACAAGGCGGTTATCGAGTGTATTTTAAATAAAATACATCCAGGGGCAAGTGATGAAATCAACATATTGGTTACAGGCAACTGTGAAAATTTAAAATTTTTTGCTAATGCTGAATTGTTAATTAACAATAAATTTGATGTTCCATTTTTGATTATTAGAGATTCTGATGGAATGAGTGTAGAAGAAAGAAAAAATGGATTATTAAACGATATAATAAAGTTTGGACGTGATTTATCAGAAGAACAAATTGAGAAAATAAAAAAATCTATTTTTATAGTATCTAAATACTCTGTAGAAGGGTATTTTATTGATGAAATGTTTTTGAAGCATACTGGAATAGATTGTGAGTTGCTTAGAGAGACAATAAAATGTTATGAGTGCCAATATAATCACTTCTACTCCGTTGCAAAATCAGACAAAGATAGACAGGCTATAGCAAATTGGTATCAGCCTAAGCATCTGCTTGAAAATTTTGAAGATAAGTTTAAAGCAAGTGAGGAAGATGCACGAGAAAAGCATAAAAAAAGATATGAAACTAAATGGAAAGAATTTAAAAAATGCGAAGCTTGTGATGGTGATGTGAATAAATTTTTTAAAGGAAGAAATGAAATAAATAAATTTACGCATAAGAAAAAGCTTTCTAAAGAAGAATATTTGGTACAGATTGTAGGAGGTTATTCTGTAGATGAATTGAAGATAAGCGAGATTAAAGATTTGATTTTCGAATTGGAAAATATGTGTAATACTATTTACGCAAAGTAACAAAATTTTTAAGCTATAAATTTAACTACTTGATGTCTTATGCTAAAATGGATATTAGGAAAACACTTACGACAGGAGTGGCACCTCCCAGTCTTAGTAAAACCGGTTCGCCGAAATACATAGGAAAGGTCGCTGGATGTCCGGTGGGCATCCGTTTAGCGAGGACCGAAGCGGAGCGAAGACGGCAGCGCCCATGACAGCATACGAGATTATTTCAATCTTTATAGGTATATTAGCATTGCTGATGTCCTTTGGAAGCTTGATTGTAGCGATTAGCGCCTTTCTCGATAAGGGGAATAAGCGAAAATAAAATACCCACCCTGTCTGATCCACAGGATGGGCGGTGTCCGTAAGGGCATTTAGCATTTAAACCTTGGGAGCATCCACTTTTGGAGTGGGTGTTTTCTTTTTACATCTCTATTATAATCAATCCATTCCACAATTTCAAATGATTCTTAGAAATTCCCTCTCAAAATCCCACGCCGGTGAGAGCGGTTCGTCTGTTTTTTATCCCATATCCATCAAAAACGCCCTCATTTCCAGTCGAAGGCACCCAGATTAGCCTTCACTAAATTATCAGTTGGCTTACAATATTTCTACCTTAAATCAGTTAATAAGCGCTTTGCTAAAATGTGTCTGATTCTGGCAGATCCCGCCAGGAAGCACCGCTGCGGGCAATCCTGACCATGTAATTCAACATCGTACGGTCATCCTTGGCCTAAATGCCCGGTGAATTAATAAGACTGCCGTCAGGCTGGCTTATACAACCAGCACCTGTCCTATCCGCGCAATCCCTTCCTCAATCCGGTCCTCCGGCATATTGGAGAAATTAATCCTCAGGGTGTTCGGTTTATTCCTGTTGGGATAGAAGGAATTGCCGGGTACGAATGCAACGTTGTACTCAAGACACTTTTCAAGCAGCGCAACCGTATCAACGGCATCATTTAATTCTATCCAAAGAAAAAGCCCGCCTTCCGGTTTCGTGTATTTTATATCGGATGGGAAATAACGGTTTACGGCGTCAAGGGCCACATCCCGGCGCTTTCTGTAGACCTCGCGTATTGTCCTGATATGCGTGTCAATATCATATTGTTCCAGATAGGCGGAAATGACCATCTGGGCAATGGTACTGCACTGCAGGTCCACGCCCTGTTTGACAAGGACATACTTGCGTATGACCTCCGCTTCCCCGGCAATCCAGCCGATGCGGTAGCCTGGGCAGAGGATTTTGGAGAATGTCCCGGTGCATATGATATTGCCGGTACGGTCAAAGGATTTTATGGAGGGAAGGAAGCTGCCTTCATACCGCAGTTCCCCGTATGGATTGTCCTCGATTACCGCAACATTGTATGCTGCTGAAAGTTCGGCCAGCTTCTGCCTGCGGTTAAGGCTCCATGTCCTTCCCGTTGGATTCTGGAAATTAGGGATTACATAAATCAGCTTTGCATCCGGTTCGGCCTTTAATGCATGTTCCAGTTCTGGAATCATCATTCCCTCCTCATCGGTTGGGACCTCCACGAACCTGCACCCATATGCCTTGAAGGCGCTGATTGCAGCCAGGTAGGTGGGGCTTTCACACAGTACCACATCCCCTTCGTCTAAAAATAGTTTTCCTGAAAGGTCAAGGGCCTGCTGGGAACCATTGGTCATCATGATATCGTCCCCGTCGAATGAGGTGCCCAGCTGGGCGTTCATGCGCTGTGCAATCCATTTCCTTAAGGGTCCGTATCCCTCCGTGGTGGAATACTGCAGGGCCTGGCCGCCATTGTGGTCCAGGACATGATTGTTTGCCTTTTTAATCTCTTCTATGGGAAACAGCTCCGGGGCCGGAAGCCCTCCGGCAAAGGAAATGACTTCCGGTTTTTCAGTCAGCTTTAACAGTTCCCGTATTTCGGATGCTTTCATATCTGCCATCCTTCTTGCGTAGTTGTAGTCCATGATGATTCTCCTTATGCTATTGAATTGGTTAAAGGATTGGATTGATCTCGGCGGTCAGTGCCTCTTCATCCTTATGCGCGGAACTGAGCTGGCGGATAAGGCTGCACAGGATTCCTATACCGTCTGCAATCCTGTCCTTTGGAGGATAGGTGTAGTTAAGCCTGATATGGCCCTCGCCCTTTTGGGGGGACAGACAGGCCGGCACGCCGGGCAGCACGGCAACCCCTCCTGCCGCTGCTTTTGCAGTAAGTTCAGAGGCCGTGACGCCTTCCGGCAGCCTGCACCACAGATAATAACCGCCTTCGGGCCGGTTCCAGGACAGTCCGGGAGGCGCGTATCTGTTCAGGGCCTCTATCATGATGTCGCGCCGTTCCTGATATTCCCTGCGGATGAAGGCGAGGTGATGCTCCATTTCCCCACTGTTCATGAAACGCTCTACAATCTGCTGGGAAATGCAGCTGGAATGCAGGTCTGTGAGCTGGCGTATGCCGGACAGCTGGGATATCAGTTTCTTGCTGGCGCACATCCATCCCAGCCTCAGTCCCGGTGATATTGTCTTGGAGAAGGTGCTGAGATAGATGACATGTCCGTTCTGGTCCATTGATTTTAATGGGGACATGGCCCGGGCTTCATAGCTCAGTTCACTGTAGGGGTCATCCTCCAATATGGGGATGCCGTACTGACCGGCCAGTTCCAGCAGGCGGATACGCCTGTCCATGCTCATTGAAACGCCGCAGGGATTGTGGAAGACCGGCATGGTGTAGATAAGCTTGGGCTGGTAACGGGACAGCAGCTGTTCAAGTATTCCCACATCCATCCCCTCCCCGTCCATGGGTACGGCCATGATTTTCGCCCCGGCCAGGCGGAAACTCTGGATGGCAGGAAAGAATGAGGGTTCTTCGATTACCACCACGTCCCCGGGATTGATGAAGGCCCTTGTGATAAGGTCAATGCCCTGCTGGGAGCCGGACAGTATCATGACCTCCGATGGCTGGCAGAAACAGGAGCGCTTCTGCATGAAGGAGCTTATCGCTTTGCGCAGGGAGTAAAAGCCTGACACGGGCGAGACAAGCAGCCGCTCCCTGCTGGTCATCAGTTCGTTCTCGATTCCTTCAAACGCCTGCGCCGGAATGGTGTCAACGGATGCAATCCCGGCGGCAAATGATATGACGTCCTTCTGGTTGGCTATCTCCAGATATTTATTCACATCAAACGTATCATGATGCTTCATATAATCGCTGAACAGATATTCCCACATGGGTTCCCTGGAATAAGGGTGCTTCTCCGGCCTGCTGCGTTCGGGCCTGACGGCAATGGTTCCCCTTCCCACGTGGGAATCCATCAGGCCGTCGGCCTTTAATTCCTTGTAGGCGTTCAGTATGGTGGTCCGGTTGACGCCAAGGGCATCCGCCAGCTGCCGTTCCGAGGGGAACCTGAACCCCTGGGGGATTTCGCCGGAGGTAATCTGTGACTGTATCTGTTCCGCTATCTGTCTGTATAGGGGGATTTTCCTGGATTTATCAATATGGATGTTCATGCCTGCCTCCGATTGGTTGGTTATGATGTGATTGTAAATGGAAAATGCCGGTATGACAACATCCAATTTGGATTGATTTTATACATCCAATCGTGCGGATTATTTCTGTGATAGTGAGAATCCAATGGTAATGGAAAGCAGGCTTTCATACCGGATCATAAAAATCAAAGTCCATCTTTCCCCACGCCTTTTTTACTATCATTGGCACATCCCTTTTATCCTTGTCCGGTTTTTTGAAATTGGGGTAGGCCAGTATGAAATTAAACGGTTTTGGCGGATGGAGGGGAAGGATGAAAAAGTGCTGCCCTGCATGGGGTGGGATCATGGAGGATGGCAGGAAGGTGGCGCCCCGTCCTTCTTCAAGAAAATTCCTGGCCATCACATGGTCGTCCACTTCATATATCCGGTTCAGGGCAATGTGGTGCTGTGCAAGGATTTCATTTTCAATGCCGCGGGTATAGGAACCGTTTTTCAAAAGGATGAAGGGCAGGGAACCGCAATCCTCTATGGTTGGCGGCCCGGTCAGCTGGCTGCGCAGATATGCCTTGGGGACGGCCAGCAGCAGCTGGTCCTGGCCCAGGATATCTTCTGAAAGCAGGGTATGGTTCAAGGGCGGGGAGCAGAGCAGTGCAAAATCAGCCAGGTCATTCAGCAGATAAGCAACGCTTACCATGGAAGCTGCCCGCAGCAGCTCAAAATCAGTGCCGGGAAGCAATGTGTTCAGTGCCGGGATGATGATGGAAGCTGCTTTTTCATAGAGCATGGGAGCCGCTGCAATCCGGATGGAATGGTGCTTTTTTGGAATGACGTTAAGCCTGTCCATGGTTGCTTCCCGTATCTGAAGGATTTTCCTGGCGCCGTTCAGATAAATCTGCCCGGCCTCGGTTGGGACCATCCTGTGATTCTCGCTTTTGAACAGCTGATGGCCCAGCTGGGCTTCTTCACTTTTAAGGCACTGGCTGACAGCGGAGGGGGAGATGAAATATGCCTTCGCGACCCCGGTCATGGTGCCGAGTCTTTCTAATGCCAAAAGGTATTCAAATCTGGTTGTATTCATAGGCGTCTATCCTTAATTTCCTTTGTTCAAGATAATAGTCGGCATACTGGTGCATGTAATAGGGGGAACCCCAGTTGTTCATCACAAGATGGATCAGGTATTCCTCTGCCTCTGAAAGGGGATATCCGCTCTGCAGGCCGATTCCCTGGTATACGATGATGCGCGGCGAAAGGGAATACACGCTGATGCCGTCATCCGGATTATAATAGGAGTCCGGAATCATGGCCGCGCCTACGCCGTTGAGCACCATTTCGTAGAGAAGGGGTACCACGTTGGAGCGGAATATGATATTGGGTTCCAGGCCTGCATTGCGGTAAAACGAGAGGACCATATTGCCGTAGGAGGTCTCGGGGGCGCTGCCGAGGATGGGGGTGTCACCCAGGCTTGCCAGGTCGATGACCGGATAGGGACGGCCTGGCGGAAGTTCTTTGTAATCGTAGGAAAGAGGATGGCCTTTGGGGAGCATGAGCAGCAGCTCCTCATCCATGAATTTAAGATATTCAAGGCTTGGCAGGCTGGTTTCCATGGCTCCCAGCAGGGACATGGTAATCTCGCCCTCCAGCAGCAGCTTTTTCAGCACCGGGTTTTTATCGCTTACAAACTGAAGGTCAATATCCGGGTATTGATGGCGGAAATCCGGATATATCTTGGCAAATGCCTGAGCGCCCCGGATGGGACTTCCACCCAGGATGATGCTCTGTTTTGTCTTCTGGGACAGGGTGTCCAGCTTCCTTCTTATATCAAGGGCGGCTTCCAGACATTCCCTGCACCCTTCCAGGTAAATCTGCCCGGCTTCCGTGAAAATCAGTCCCTGCCTGGAGCGTATGACCAGTGACAGGCCAAGTTCCTGCTCCAGGTCGCCGAGCCACTTGGAAAGGGCTGGCTGTGACAGGTTAAGACGTCTGGCCGCCCTGGTAAGGGAACCCTCGCCAGCCAGCGCCGCCATGTATTTCTGGTCCTTCAAGTCCATAGCAAACCTCCATAACTTTTACTTAAAGTTAACATGAATTTAATATGGTTGTCAATAAGGAATATTTAAACTATACTTAAAACATAAGATTTACAGGGATGGCACAACCACATCCAATTGCCGGCAGAGGATGGAAGATAGGTTAGTGTTATCTGGAGTATGAATGTAATTAATGAATTTTACTTAAATGATAGGAAAGTATGAGGGGTACATTTATGCAGATGTATATTGTTTTAGGTTTGCTGGTTTTTATGATTGCCATGTTTTTTACACACAAGGTCCCTTATGGTGTGACCACCATGACCTGCTGCGTGATGCTTGCTTTAACAGGTGTGTTTGATATTTCAACGGCGTTTTCAGGTCTGGCTAACAAGACCACGATACTGATTGCCTGTATGTTTACGGTTGCCTATGCCTTTGGTAAGACAAGCCTTATCAATAAGGTCAGGAACAGCATGGAGAGGATTAAGGGAAAAAGCGGGCTTGCGTTCATCATCTTTCTATTCCTGGTAACCATTGTGCTGTCACAGCTTATGGGAAGGACGGCCATTGTCTCCATTGTCGCCCTGTTCCTGGTATCCCTGGATGATAAGGATGAAATCTGTGCTTCGCGTATGATTTTTGCTGCATTTGCCGTCATGGCTGCCTGGAGCCTTAAATTCCCCGTGGGACTGGGAGCAACCATGTCCCCGACGGCCAATGCATATTATGAGGGCATCATAAGTAACCCGGCCCTGATGCTTCTGCCCGGGGATTTTATTAAGGTTTCCTTCATACCTGCAACAGCCCTTACCATCTACGCCTTATTTGCATGGAAATTCATTCCAAGGCATGGGGTCAATACCTCCGATGTAAAGGAGATAAAGGAGACCACGGCCATATCAAGGCGTGACGAGACAATTATCAATATTGTATTTATCGGTGTTCTTTTAGGATTTATTTTTGGGGCAAGGATTGGCAATCTGATGTATGTGATTCCGGCTGCCGGCGTGCTTGTGCTGCTTTACACAAAGACACTGACCACCAAGGAAACGGTCAATTCCCTGACCGGGGACATGGTGTGGATGATTGCGGGCGTCCTTGTGATGTCGGATGCCATCGGCAGATCCGGTGTGGGTGATATGATTGGAAATGGCCTCCTTGTGCTTCTTGGGGATAAGCCCTCCGGCGTGTTCGTGCTTTTTGTATTTGCAGTTACCTCCATTGTGATGACCACCTTTATGTCTAATACAGGGACAGCGGCTGTCCTTACCCCCATTGCCGCATCGCTTTCCATGGTCGCGGGTATGGATCCAAGGGGAATCGTACTGATCATCAATATTGCATCCATCATGGCCATCGCTTTCCCAAGCGGCTCAGCAGAGTGTGCCCTGGCGTTTGCCATTGGACAGCATGAGCCGGGTAAGCTTCTTAAGTTTACGCTGCCCTATCTGCTGATTGCGGTTGTGACCCTTGTTATTTCAGCCAGCATCTTCTTCCCGGTGTATCCGGCGTAGGATTAGGGTGTGTTTGGCTTGTCATGCAATATATATAATTATAGAAAGGTGAGGTATCAGCCATGAAATCATATTTACAGGAACCGGTGGCCCAGGTTTTACCGGACGCTTCCCTGGTGACAATAGACAGAAAGAATTATTACAGGCAGTTCCTTCATGGGTATTACCAGTTTGACTGCGCTGTCAGCGGGACAGTGACCCGTTCCGCAAAATTTTACATACCCGAGGGTTCCATCTACAACCAGCCCACGGTCTTTATCGGTATACCGGGAGGAAGGAATCCCTGGGAGTTCATGGTGGAAAGCGGCTGGAAGGAGCTTTCAGACCGTTATGGGCTTTATCTGGTGCTGATGGAAGCCGGGGACGGTGGCGTCTGGAAAAACGACGGGGCTGACCTGGATTATCTCAATGCCCTTAACAACGACCTTGCGGTGCGGCCTTTATTCTGTTCCTTCCAGGCCAATTTCTATGCGGCTGCCTATGGGGACGCGGCGGATGCGGTGGGCGCGCAGAGCAGGAAGATGCCCAGGGCCTACGCGGCTGTGGCTTTGCTTGGAACCAGCGGGATGACAGCAGAAGAGGCAGAGGCTTTGAGGACAACGCAGTCCCGTGTGGAAGGCGTCTGTTACAGCCAGGTGCAGTGTCCTGTGTGGCTTTTATCCGCAGGAAAGGATGAAGCGGCAGAGCGGGAGATTGGCTATTACAGGCATGCGAATCACAGCGGGGATTCCGGTATTGTATCCGGGGCTGGTTCCAGTGCCGGATTCGGCGCCTCATCCAATCCTGTATCCGATGGTGCGGATGGGATGAGGATTACCTGGGTCCCGCAGGAAGGCGGCACCGTGGATGAACATTGGTGTGCCAATGTGGTGGCGGATTTCGGACCATGGGAAAAGAGCGTGGGCCGGAAGTACAGCGAGGCGGTCCTGACAGAGCTGTTTGACGGGATCTACCGCTATCCGGGCAATAACAATGGCGCCCTGAGGCGGGCGGGCAATATATATGAAAGAGGCTTTGAAAAGTTCTCAGCCGATGTGTGGGGCGGATATTATGGGGACAGGCGTGATACCTACCGGAGGGAGTGGTATGTTTATGTTCCCAAGTCCGCACCAAAGGAGGGCGGGATGCCGGCCGTGTTCGTGTTCCACGGCGCCGGAGGAAGCGGGGATGAGATTGCGGACCGTATCGGCTGGAGCTATGTGGCTGATAAGTATGGTTTCATGATCATCATGCCAACTGCATCCGAACCGAATGAGGTGCGTTCCATCAGCGGTATCCGCACCAACAACATTTTCAGGGCCATGTGGAATACAGGGGAGCCGCAGCCGGAGCGTCCGGAGGATATGAGGTTCCTGGACTTCCTGTACCAATGGCTGACAGGGCATTATCCGGTTGATAAGAGCCGTATCTATGCCAGCGGACAGTCCTCTGGCGGAATGATGAGCTGGGCCTGCGCTGCTTACCGCCCGGACTATTTTGCGGCAGTGGCTCCATTTTCCGCAAGGCATATTGATATTGAGGCAGTGGAACACGGAGGGAAGGAGCGGCCGCCCGTGGAAGGTTCCATGATTCCCATCATAGCCAACCTGGGCTGCTGTGACGCTGCTTTTAAAGGCGGGTTTACACAGGCTCAGGAGCTGGTGGACTATTGGTGCGGCAGATATGGCCTGACTAAGAAGTGGGCGGATTACACCTATATGGATGGGGGGAAGAACTGTAGCTATAAAGACGGACTTGTGGCGCACTATGTGTTTGAGACAGAGGATGGGGTGCCTATGCTGCATCTGACGGAAACGGACACCAAAGCCCATGCAACCTGGCCAAGTGAATGTGAATCTGTTTGGAATGGGTATTTTACAAAGTTTTCCAAAAATCCGGTGACCGGGGAATTGTATTATGAGGGAAGGCCCTGTAACAACATGAGAACTCTAACAAATAATTAGAGATACAAAACAATTATCAATTTTACTTATTGTTTGGAATGATATATGATAAAGATAATCAATTGGCGGAGACATCCGCTTCCAACTGTCAGATTCTAAATAATAGGAGGAAACACCTTGAACGAGCCACTGTACATAAAAATCAAAGACCAGGATAATGTTGCGATTGCCGTGAAGGACATCAAGGCGGGGACAGAAGTGATGGATGGGGTCATTGCCCACCAGGACATCCCCCAGGCCCATAAGATTGCCCTGTGCGACATTGAAAAGGGAGGGGAGATCATCCGCTACGGGGTAGTCCTGGGATATGCTGTCAGCCGGATAAAAAAAGGCGATTGGATTAACGAACACATGCTGGAGCTTCCCACGCCCCCGGACGTGGATGATATGGAATTTGCCACGAATCTGGTAACGGATCTGCCGGAGCCTCCGGTTACTGTCTGGGAAGGTTACCGCAACCCGTGGGGAGGCCCTGCGGGCACCAGGAACATCCTGGGAATCAGCACCACGGTGCAGTGCGTGACCGGTGTGCTGAACGTGGCGGTGGAGAGGATGAGGAAAGAACTTCTCCCCAAGTATCCCAATGTAGATGACATTGTCCCCCTGAACCATGCATATGGATGCGGGGTAGCCATCAATGCGCCGGAAGCAAAGGTGCCCATACGGGCACTCAGGAACCTGGCAAAGCATCCCAATTTTGGCGGACAGCTGATGGTAGTGGGCCTTGGCTGTGAGAAATTCACCGTGGAAATGCTTCTGGATGAGGCGGATATATGTCCTGAGAATGTAATCATCCTCCAGGAGATAAAAGGTTTCAATGCAATGGTGGACGCGTTGATGGAGATGGCGGAAAAGAAGCTGGCAATTTTGAACCGGCGTAAGCGTGAGACACTCCCTCTCTCGGAGCTGCTGATTGGTATGCAGTGCGGGGGCAGCGATGCATTTTCAGGGGTCACGGCCAATCCGTCTGCCGGATATGCGGCGGACATGCTGGTAAAGGGCGGTGCAACGGTCCTGTTTTCAGAGGTTACGGAAGTCAGGGACGGCGTATATCTGCTGGGACACCGGTGCGTCAATGAAGAAGTGGGGAAGAAGCTGGCCGCAGAGATGAAGTGGTATGATAATTACCTGGACGCGGGCCAGGTTGACCGGAGCGCAAACCCCACCCCCGGCAACAAAAAGGGAGGCTTGGCCAATATTGTGGAAAAAGCAATGGGTTCCATTGCCAAATCAGGAACCTCCCCCATTGTGGAAGTGCTCTCACCTGCTGAGAAGCCTTCCAAAAAGGGCCTGATATACGCGGCAACCCCGGCAAGTGATATTGTCTGCGGTCCCTGCCAGCTGGCTTCGGGAATCGGGCTTCAGGTATTCATGACCGGAAGGGGAACACCTTATGGACTGGCCATTGCTCCTGTCATAAAGGTCTGCTCACGGAATGAGATGAAGGAACAGTGGCAGGATTTAATCGATATCAACGCCGGCCCGGTTGCAACCGGGGAGGCTGACATTCCTGAGATAGGGACACAGCTGTTCATGGAAATCATCGATGTGGCAAGCGGACGCAGGAAAAGCTTTGCGGAACAGTACAGGCTTCATAATGATTTATGTATCTTCAACCCAGCGCCAATCACCTGATGGAAAAGGAGCATCTGGAATCAGTCATGGATTCCAGTGCTCCTTTGTTAATTCAATGAAATACCGGGCAGCCTGGGTCAGATAGCTGCCTTTCCGGTAGGACGCCACCACCTCCCAGACCGGCCTGGTGGGAAGCTGGAAGCAGGTGATACCGCCGGGGTTGTCCTGTATATAATATGCAGGAAGCAGCCCGCAGCAGAGGTTGGACTGTATCATGGTAAGGATTGTGTTATTGTTGGAGGTTTCAAACAGGACCGTGGGCTTAAATCCGGCCTGGGCGAATATACCATCCACCAGGGAGCGGATGGTGGATTCCTTATACATCAGCACAAATGGTTCATTTTGGACAGCTGAGATGTCCAGGGCGGCATGACCGTTTTTGGGCGCCAGGCTGCTTAATGGGTGGCTGCCGGGAATTACCAGGTAGATTTCCTCCGTTGCAATGGGGATATACGTATCGCCTGTCTTGTGGTCTTCACTGAGCGTCATAAAGCCGATATCCAGTTCCCCGCGGCTGATTAATTCCTGCTGTTTATGGACGCTCAGTTCGTTGGGGCTTACAATGACATCCGGGAACTTCCGGTGGAATCCGGGGTATACCGCAGAGAACATGTGGATTCCCCGCCCGGGTGTAAAGCCGATGGACAGGCGCCCCTTCTGGTCGGAAACCATGTCGCTTATGATGCGGTAGGTGTCCTGCTTGAGCTGCAGCATTTTCCGTGCATTTTCCAAGTAGACCCTGCCTGCCTCGGTGGGGCGCCAGTCGGTGCGGGAACGTATGAAAAGCCGTGTCCCAAGTTCCTTTTCCAGACGCAGGAGCTGCTGGTTCAGCGCGGGCTGTGTGAGGAACAGTTTTTCGGCGGCATGGGTGATATTGCCTTCTTCGGCTATTTTTAATATATATTCAATCTGTTTGGTGTCCATGGTAAACCACACTTTCGTATTACATCCGAACCTTTTTAAATGGGTGGGATATCAGTTCTATTTGATTATACAGTTTTAGTTATTTTTTTTCAACAGCCGTGGAAAAGGAAAAGGCCGGATTTTTTTATCAGATTCCTCCATCATACGAAAAAGAAATGGAATAATCAGGCCCGGACTGTTATAATAAGATACGGACCAACAATCATAAGGAACGGATTCAATCCAGTCAGACAAGGAGGCGCTATGTGGAAATACACAAAATGTACGGCAGGGGACAGGGCGGATACGCTTAATGAACTGGCAGACGCTTTTGGGAATGAAACGGACTGTTTGAGATATCTATCCAGGGTGCAGGGGTATATAAACAGTACACAGAATACGGTTGTGCTGGTTCAGGACCTGGATGCAAACGTACTGATTGAAATGGATTACGTCCCCATCAACGACTTTGTCTTCCATGTGGTCAGTATTGAAGACAATGGCATTAAGAAGCAGGAACTGCAGTGCAGGACCATACGGCAGGCCATAGACCAGTTTATTGCGCTGGTATAGGGAACGCAAGGGAAACATGCATTGTCAGGCTATGCCATATGGCAGTTTTTAGTGGCTGGGAGAAAGCTAAAGCGGCTGATTAAAAGCATGAGCGGCCAAGTGAAAGCATAAGCGACCAAGTCAAAGCATGAGCGGCCATGTGAAAGCAAAAGCGGCCAAGTGAAAGTATAAGTAGGCAAGTGAAAGGGAGTACGGTACAGCCAGCATACGCTGTCTGCGCCGTACCCCCTTGTTTCATCCCGGCTGATTATAAAATATTAGCTAAGCCCCATCTCTTCCCGCACTTCCTTAAAGCACTTCACAATAAAATCAATATCTTCCCTGGTATGGCTTGCGCACACCTGGGTGCGGATCCTGGCTTTGCCTTTTGGCACCACGGGGAAGGAGAAGGCAACTACATACACGCCCTTTGCCATCATCCTTTTTGCAAATTCCCCTGCCAGCTTTTCATCATAAAGCATGACAGGCACGCACGGATGGGTTCCTGGAATGATATCGAACCCGTTGTCAGTCAGCTGCTTCCTGTAGTAAGCGGTGGTCTCCTCTAAATGGTCACGTAACTGGGTGCTTTCCTCCAGCATGTCGAACAGTTCCAGGCTGGCGCCCACGATGGCGGGAGCCAGGGTGTTGGAAAACAGGTAGGGGCGGCTTCTCTGACGGAGCAGGTCAATGATTTCCCTGCGCCCGGATGTATATCCGCCGGAAGCGCCGCCAAGGGCCTTGCCCAGGGTGCCTGTAATGATGTCCACCCGGCCTTCCACGCCGTTATATTCCGCTGTGCCGCGGCCATGTCTGCCCACAAAGCCTACCGCGTGGCTGTCGTCAACCATGACCAGGGCGTTGTACTTATCGGCCAGGTCGCATACGCCCTTCAGGTTACAGATGATGCCGTCCATGGAGAACACACCGTCGGTTGCAATCAGTTTAACCCTTGCTCCGGCGGCATCCGCTTCCTTCAGCCGTTCTTCAAGGTCAGCCATGTCATTGTTTTTGTAGCGGTAGCGTTTGGCCTTGCACAGGCGCACCCCATCGATGATGGAGGCATGGTTTAACTCATCGCTGATTACAGCGTCCTCCTGGCCAAGGATTGTCTCGAACAGCCCTCCGTTGGCATCAAAGCAGGAGGAATAGAGGATGGTGTCATCCGTTCCAAGGAAATGGGAAATCCGTTCTTCCAGCTGTTTGTGTATGTCCTGGGTCCCGCAGATAAAGCGGACCGAAGCCATGCCGTAGCCTCTTTCATCGTAGGTCCTCTTGGCCGCGTCAATCAGTCTCTGGCTGTCGCCAAGGCCAAGATAGTTGTTGGCGCACATGTTGATGACCTCCCGGCCGTCCTCCAGTTTTACCCGGGCGCCCTGGGCGGAGGCAATGGGCGCTTCACCCTTAAAAAGTCCGGCTTCCCTGATTTCCTCTACTTCTTTTGTATAAATACTTAAAATATCATTCTTGCGGGCCATCTTTACATCTCCTTTTCAATATGGTTATTCGTTAATGTGGGACCAGTCCAGGACTACTTTGCCGGACTGCCCGGAAATCATGGCTTCAAATCCCTTTTCATAGTCGCGGATATCAAAACGGTGGGTGATGATCTGGGAGATATCCAGGCCTGCCTCTATCATGGTGGTCATCTTATACCAGGTATCCCAAACCTTCCTGCCGTAAATGCCCCGGATATTCAGGCCGTTGAAAATCACGGTTTCCAGATTGACAATGGTTTCACGTCCCTGAAGTCCCAGAAGGGCAATGTTGCCGCCGTGTTTCATATTGAGGATCATATCGGAGAGGGCCGCCGGGCTGCCGGACATCTCAAGCCCCACGTCAAAGCCTTCTGTCATCCCGATGGACTTCATTACATCCCTCAGTTTTTCCTGCTTCAGGTTCACGGTCCTGGTGGCTCCCAGTTTCCTTGCCAGGTCCAGGCGGTATTCATTCATATCCGTAACCACCACATGACGGGCGCCGCTGAACTTTGCAATGGCAGCGGCCATGATGCCGATGGGTCCTGCGCCGGCAATCAGCACATCCTCACCCAGCACGTCATAGGAGCGGACCGTATGGGTGGCATTGCCGAATGGATCGAATATTGCATAAAGCTCTTCCGGTATATTCGGGCGGCAGCTCCATACATTGGATGAGGGAATCACCAGATATTCCGCGAAAGCGCCGTTACGGTTCACGCCGACACCCTTGGCATCCCTGCAGTTTTCCTTGTGTCCTTCCAGGCAGTTCCTGCACTTGCCGCAGGTGATATGGCCTTCCCCGGATACCAGGTCCCCTACGGTGTGTCCGTCCACCCCGGAACCGACTTCCACAATCTCCCCCACATATTCGTGCCCGGCCGTAAGGCCGATTGGAATTGTGTGCTGCGCCCACTCATTCCATTGATAGATATGTACGTCTGTCCCGCAGATAGCTGTTTTGTGAATTTTGATCTTCACATCATTTGGTCCTACTTCCGGAACCGGGACACGCTCCATCCAAAGCCCGGTTTCCGGCTTCTTTTTTGTTAAAGCCCACATGGTATGATCCTGCATGATATAACCCCCTTGCTACATATGCGAGTGTGAAAAAACAGCTCATTTCCAAGTATCTTATATCTCCATTATAAGGGCAGACAGACCAAATATCAAGAGAAAATATCCGCATCAGACGGACATTTTTAAATAAAATGTATTTGTGCCGTAAACACGAACAGATGTCTCCTGTTGGGAAACATTGCCGCCATTTCCGGGCCGGTTTCATGAAAATGCGGACTTCCTGTACTGCAGGGGCGTTGTCCCCAGTTTCCTTTTAAACAGGCGGCAGCATTCACTGGAGCTTAGGGATATCTCCCTGGCAATCCTGTCAATGGTAAGGGGTTCGCTGCAATGTCCGCTGATGAAGGCCGGTATGGTCTGGACGGAGTCACTGCCATGGATGCGCGCCTGGGCCTGTGTGTCCGTACCATGAGGACAGAAGCGGAGGCAAGGTCATACATTTTGATTCCCACATGGATACGGCGCAGGTCAATGACGGGGATGGGAGGCGCCTCCCTCAATGCGGTTCCCAGCCAGTGTGAGATCTATCTGGACCGCCGCCTGCGTCTGGGAGAGGGCGTTGCACAGGTTAAAGAAGAACGGGATGGCCTGCCAGCCGGTTTTATGGTAATATATACGCCCGTGCCAGGTATCAAAAAACAAATTCCATTTATTATCTGTGATGATTGAATAACTTATAATTATGGTGTATGATAAAAATCAGGATGTTCTTGCGATGCATAGGAGGAAAAACCTTGGCCAGAGAGGAAGTAAAAAAGCAGATTACCATAGCGGTTGCCCTGTTTTCGATTGTCAGCGTCATTCTTGTGATGGCAGGCGGTGTCAGCTATTTCAGTATCAAAGGCACCCAGGAAAAAGAAGCGCAGAAGTATATGAAAGAGATTGTATCCCAGTATAAGAATATCATTACGGAGCAGATTGACGGGGATATCCAGACCTTGGACGCAGTGGCTGCCATTACAGGACAGCATGGTTCCGTGAATCTGGATGTGGTACTGGCTTATCTGGAGGAAGAGGGCACCCGCAGTGACTTTATCCGTATGGGATTTGTTTTTCCTGACTGCAAGGGATATTTTATAGATACGGACGGAACAAGGCACTATGGGGTGGATACCAGCGATGAAGACTTCATTGCCAGGACCTTATCAGGCGAGTCCGTTGTCTCCGGGATCATGAAAGACAAGATGTCGGATAACACGGTTGTCTGTTACGGGGTCCCGGTTACCCATAAGGGGAATGTCATTGGCGCGGTTACGGCTACCCGGACCACATCCAACCTCTCGGATATCATCAGCCAGGAGATTTTTGACGGCATTGCCTATGTACATATCATTGACCAGAAGGGGAATTTCGTCCTGCGTTCCGGCCATGCGGTCATAAATAAACAGATGGGCAACATTTTTGATGACGGGGATTTCACGGATGAGGTCCGTTCCTCCATATTGGCTGACATTGGAACGGGCGGTGATTCGTTTGCTGTCTTCCAGTATCAGGGGAAAGCCTACTGGGTAACCTTTATTCCGGTGGGGGTTAATGGATGGCAGATTTTCTGTCTGGTGCCGCAGACGTTCCTGAATCACAATTTTGACAGCGTATTCATTGTGTTTGCCGGTGTGATGGCCTGTATCTTCCTTTTGTTCGCAGTCCTGTTCCTGTATATCTATACCTTATTAAAAAGGGAGCATGAATCCCTCAGGCTCTTTGCATATAAGGACAGCCTGACAGGGGCTGATAACAGGAACCGGTTTGTATCGGAGCTGCCTGTCCTGTTAAAGGAGACAGCGGACCGGGCCATCGTGCTGATGAACATAAGCGGTTTTAAGTTTGTGAATGAATTTTTCGGCTTTGAGAAAGGTAATCTCTTCCTGCTGCATATTGCGAAGGTCTTACGCGCTGATATCAGGGAGGGGGAACGCTATTACCGGGATAATGCCGACCGTTTCGGGATGCTGGTTTATTACCAGGGCAGGGAAGAACTGACGGACAGGATTAAAAAAATACAGAAGGGCATCAATGAATATACCATAAGTCCCAATCAGGACTACCGCATTAACTGTAATTTCGGGGTTTATATCATCCAGGCGCCGGATCCGGACAGACAGGACCCTGCATCGCCGGATACCGTGATTAACGGCGCCCTGCTGGCCCTTAACAGCGTCAATGGCAATACCACCAACCCCATTGCATTTTATGACGGGGCAATGCATGAAAAGGCGCGCAGGAAGATTGAGATTGCCAGCCAGATGCAGGCCGCGCTGGCCAACGGGGAATTCCACATGTATCTCCAGCCGAAGTATTATCTGGAGGATGGTTCCCTTCACAGTGCGGAAGCCCTTGTCCGCTGGTGCTCAAATGGGGAAATCATACATTATCCGGATGAGTTCATCCCCATATTCGAGGAAAATGGATTTATCACTGAACTGGACATGTATATGTTGGAGGAGGCCTGCCGCCGGGTTTCCCATTGGATGAAACAGGGATACAAGGTGCGGCCCATATCCGTGAACCAGTCCAGGATATTTTTCTATGACGAGGAGTACCTTGACAAGTTCCGCCAGATTGTGGACCGGTACAGCATTGACCCGGACATGATCATCCTTGAGGTGACGGAAAGCGTGGCCATGAGCAATCTGGCCCAGGTCAAGATGGTAATCAATAAACTCCATGATATGGGATTTTCCATATCCATGGATGATTTCGGCAGCGGCTATTCCTCCCTGAACACCCTGAAAGATCTGGATATTGCGGAGCTTAAGCTGGATAAGGAGTTCCTGTCGGAACAGTCCACCTCCCCCCGGGGACAGGTGGTGATTGAAAGCATCATCCATCTTGCCAAGGCGCTTTCCATCACAACGGTTGCGGAAGGGATTGAAAATGAAGTCCAGCTGGAATTCCTGCAATCGGTCAGCTGCGACATAGGACAGGGATATTATTTTGCAAAACCGATGCCGGTGGATGAATTTGAGCGCACGGTACTTAGAAGGATGGAATAGGGGAGGGAGGACGTAAGAATATTTTATCAATTGTTCAGAAAGAAATCATTTTTTCTTAAATATAAATTTCCAACTGTCTGCTATACTGTATAAAACAAAAGAAACGGACTGGTCAATTGATGAAATTCTGGGCTTACTTTTTAATTCCCGTATATACGGTCTTATTTACAAGAGGATACAATTGGTTTACCACCAATTTTTCTGTTATTGGCAACTTCTTTGATAAAAAGCGGTCTTTTTTCCTGTGGGGCGTGCTGGTGGGCGGTTTTTTCCATATAGTCCACAGGAAACTTAAATCCCGTCTGACCCTGCATCCTGCCTGCGGGAGGATGGTCCCGTCTGCCCTGGTGCTGTTGTTCTGCGCCATCACGACGCCTTATCTTCCCGGGGAGCTTCCGCTGAAATCAGTGTTACATATCATATTTGCATTTTTATCCGCGGTACTGGTGCTTTTATACCTGCTTTTGGTCATATGGTCCCAGTACCAGATATATCCCCAGGTCTACCGGGGGTTCCTTTATGGCTGGCTGGCCATTGTGGGCGGGTCCGCGCTTCTTCTGGCAGCAGCCGGGATCATCAGCAGCGCGCTGGAGATATATGTGACACTGACATCGGCGGCCATGGCTGAGCGCCTCATTAGCAGGATAGCCAGACAGGCGGCCTTGGAAGGGAGGGAATCCTCCTGCGCCGGATATGCCAGGCTGGAATCGTAATGATAAGCGGCTGGGAACAGGAAGCTCCCGGCTCTTTTCATGTGGGGAAATCCCCGATATAGCAATGCTTTACAGAGAAATGACCTACAATAACGGACATTGGGAGGAAAAAATCATGAAAATCAGTGTAAGAAAATGCACGGCAGCCCTGTGCCTGATGGCCCTTTGCGCGGCATTGACCGCCTGCGGTCCTGACGGCAAGGCAAAGGAAACAGAGGAATCCCGTACCGGGCAGACAGAAGAAAACAGTGAAATCTGGATAGACGGGAAGCCGGGGAACGGGGAGGAAAACAGCGGGACGCTGAATGGGACTGGTAACAGCAATCTGCAGGACGGGATAGGGAACAGCGGTCTGCAGGACGGGACAGGGAACAGTGAGGTACAGGAAAGTGGGGCGGGCGGCGCCCAGGAACAGGACGGCGGGATACAGGCCAGGCTGATAAAGGACCAGACATTCCAGGTCAGCCTGATTCCGCTGGGCGATGTGACCTTTGCTTCCTACGGACCTGATCCAGCTAAAAATCCTTTGGGGGATGTGGTGTTCAGGCTGGAGAAGGACGGGCGGGCTGTGGATACCCTGGAGGGCGTATACGGGGACAATGTCCGTGCCAATGAGACCTTCAATCAGGTGGAAGCCGTATCATTTCCAGACTATAACAGCGATGGTTACAGTGATATCATCATCATCTGCAGTTATTCCCCGGCATCCGGCCCTGAGGCGGGGACAGGATACTCGGAGGCAAGGATTTACCGCGGCAGCGCGGACGGTTCCTTTGTCCTTGAGAAGGATCTTTCGGATGTGGCAAACTCAGCGGTTGCAGATAAGACGGTGAAGTCAATCCTGGGATTTTTAGGCGTGGGAAGAGGGGATGCCGTCAGTGCGGGTCCTGAATGGAAACAGGCATACATCGACTATATCATGGAGCTGGATGGGGAACAGTGGCAGGGGTACAATCTGATCTATATTGACAATGACGATATACCGGAGCTGGTGATGATTGGTAACAGCGAGGCGGTCGGCTGCAGCATTGCCGGCTACGCACAGGGACAGGTCCGGGAATCCCGGCTGGACAGGCTTGGCTTTTCTTATATTGAAAGGGAAAACCTGTTGTGTAATTCGGACGGCAATATGGACAGCTACTATGACATTGTATACCGGCTGGAAGACGGACGCCTGGTACAGGCCGCAGCCGGATATTATGGGGCAGGGGATAACTCAAAGGTGCAGTATGATGAGAACCAGAACCCGGTATACCAGTATCAATGGAACGGCGTCGTGATGACGAAGGAGGAATATGACAAGGCCCTGAATGCGGTCTATGATACATCCAGGGCCAGGGGAGGGTATACATGGGGCCAGTGGCTTTCCAGGGAGGAAGCGGTACAGGCCATATCGGCGGCAGGTGTGTGACTGCATCCTGAACGGAATCCGCTATGAGAATCTGCCATAAGGATCTGCCATAAGGATTCACCATGAGAATCCGCCATAAGAATCCGCCATAAGGATCCGCCAAGGGATTCCGCCGTCAGCAGGACTCCTTCTTGCGGAGGCAGGCATGGTCACGGACACCGCCCGCCATATTTACTGACCTGTGGTAGACAATGGCTGCTATGACGGCCGTCATGAACTCCGTTATCCAGAACGCATTCCAGACCCCCACAGGTCCCATGATTCTGCATAAGAGGGAGGCTGCCGGGATGATGATGAACAGATACCGGAACAGTGAGATTATGAGGGACTGGGTTCCTTTCCCAAGTCCCTCCAATGCTCCCGAGGATGTGACTGAGACAGCGGATACAATAAACCCGGCGCTGATGATGCGCAGGGCTGTCTGTCCTGCCAGGATTGTTTCCGGGTTATCCGTGAACAGTCCAATCAGCTGTCTGGCCCACGTCAGGCATGCCACGGTCCCAAGAAGCATTATGATACCGCTCATACATAGGGTCATACCGTATATTTTCTTAACCCTTCCGTGTTCCCCCGCGCCCAAATTGTAGCCTATAAGGGGGCGCATTCCCTGTACAATCCCATTGGCAGGAAGATAAAGGAACGTCTGTAATTTATAATAAATCCCTAATATGACAACATAGCTTTGCGAATACATGGCCAGGATGGCATTGAGGAATGATATTAAAAGGGAGGGAAGGGCCAGGTTTAACATGGCGGGTATCCCGATGGCATAAAGCCGGACATCCACGGATTTGTTAAAAGCCAGATACCTGCGGCTGAAATGCACGGGAATAGGGTGTGCCACGTACATGATCAGGTAGATTCCTAATGTGATGATCTGCCCGATCCCGGTGGCAATGGCAGCGCCTGTAATCCCCATTTCCGGGAAAAAACCAATCCCGAAAATCAGCAGCGGATCTAAGATGATATTGGAAATACATCCGCACAGCATGCTTGCCATGGCAATCTTCATCCTGCCCACGGACTGGAAAATCTTTTCAAAGGAAAGCCCTGCCATGATGATTGGTGAAAACAGGAATGCAATGGAAGAATAACGTACCCCCAGTGCTATGACAGTCCCATCCGATGTGAAGAGCCGCAGGAATGCAGGCATGATGGGAATGCACACAGCCATTGCAAGGATTCCATGTATGACTGAGAATAACAGCCCCTGGGTGGCTGTGAGGCTGGCTTTGCTTTTATTCCCGGCCCCCAGGCTGAATGCAATCAATGCATTGATACCAATGCCGTATCCGATTGAAACAGCGTTAATGAAATTCTGCACCGGAAAAACAAGGGACAATGCAGTCATAGCCTTTTCGCTGATCTGTGCAACGAAAAAGCTGTCAACAATATTATACAGGGAACCCACAAGCATGGAAATGACCATGGGGAATGCCATGGATGTAAGCAGCGGCAGAATGGGCTTTTCCTTCATAAAATCATCGTTCATCATAATACAACCTCCATATTCCGTTCAGCAGTTCCGTTTCCAGATATGAGAAACAAAAAAGCCACACAATTGCCTATAAGACAATTGTGTGGCGAAAAGAGTCAAAACTAGAAAAATCCACACTGAAATTTTTGTAACGCCAGTATAGCATGAAATCCCATGCGCTGTCAAGTTTGCAATAATTCCGTTGTTCCTGTATAATCTTGATAAAACGGATCCTGTAGGTCCAGGGCGTCAACCAGTGTGGGAAAACAGCTGATACGGAAGCTTTGGCAGACACTGCAGCGTATAAATAATAACAGGAGATGAAAAATATGATACTGTATTTCAGCGGAACAGGCAACAGCCGGTATGTGGCAAAGATGATGGGAGAGGAACTGAAGGATGAGGCCGTGTCCATCAATGACCGCCTTAAGACAGGGAACCGTGAGGCGCTGGTGTCCAAGACGCCCTTTGTGGTGGTCAGCCCGGTTTATGCGTGGCGGCTTCCAAGGGTGGTGGAACGGTTTATCCTGGAAACGGCCTTTGAGGGGAATGCGGATATCTATTTTGTGCTGACCTGCGGCGGGGACGTGGGAATGGCCGGGAAGTATGCAAAAAAGCTGTGTGCACGGAAGGGGCTGGCATATCAGGGGCTTATGGGAATCCGGATGCCGGAGAACTATATCACCATGTACCAGGCGCCTGGCAGGGAAGAGATACAGGAAATCATCCGCAGGGCAAAGGAGCCGATCCTCCTTGCCGCCTCCCTGGTGGGCGGGGGCAGGAAGTTCCCGGAGCAGGGACCGACCGTGGCCAATGCCCTTAAAAGCGGTATTGTCAATGACCTGTTCTATCCCCTGTTCGTGACAGCAAAGGGGTATCACACCACATCTGCCTGCATCGGCTGCGGGAAATGTGCATCCCTCTGCCCCCTTAACAATATCAGGATGGAGGGGAAGCAGCCCGTCTGGGGCAGCGAATGCACCCAGTGCATGGCCTGCATCTGCGGCTGCCCGGTGACAGCGGTGGAGTACAGGAAGAAGACCCAGGGAAAGGAACGGTATTATCTTGAAGGATAAGGAACTGTATACCATAGGGGAGGTGGGCCGCATCTGCGGCATATCCACAAAAGCCCTGCGCTATTATGATAAAATCGGGATCATTTCCCCGGACCATATCAGCGAGGAGAATGGCTACCGCTATTACAGCAAGAAGACCCTGCTGCTGGTACCGGTGGTGAAATACTATAAGCAGATGGGGTTTAAGCTGGAGGAAATGCAGGAACTGCTGGGCGGGAACACGTATCAGTTCCTGCAGCAGAATTTCCACAGTAAGATCAGTGAACTTAAGGACATGGAGCGGGAAATCCAGGGCAGTTATGTGGCTGTCAGGGACTGGTATGAACTGGTGAAGGAGGCGGAACTGGTAATCCGCCACAATATCCGGGATGTGTCCCTGCGCTACATAACCCCGGTTTCCTGCTGTTATATGGACCAGGAGTTTGACTATCAGTATATGGAGTCTGTCATTAACATCAGCTGGACGAATTATCTGGAACAGGCCGGGCAGCGGATTACGGGACCGGTCATCCTCCAGTTCCCGTCCATGGCAGATAAGATGGCCGGGAACTGTACCAGGGCAAGGATCATGCAGCAGGCGGTCTGGCCGGACCAGGAGGATCCATCCCAGATCCTGTACGGCGGACAGATGGCTGCCTGTACTTACCATGTGGGGGATTATGACAGCATTGGACAGGCCTATGAGCGGATCCTTGGATGGGCAGGGCTTAAGGGCTATACCTGTGCCCAAGGGTGCTGCGAGCGGTATGTGGTTGATTACTGGACCACCCGCAGCCCAAAAGAATTTGTAACGGAAATCATTGTAATGGTTACCCCGCCGCCCGGATGAAAAACCTTCCACTATAGGGGAAGGGGGAAATGGACCAAGACAGGAGCGGATGGAAAAGCAGGGGAGGATTGCCCTGTTTACTGGCCCGGTATTGCGGCCTGGCTGACACAGCGCGGCGCCGGGTGTTCATTTTTGCGCTGATTTTAGGGATTTTGAGCGCCGCCAATGGTTATTGACATTCCACATAACGGGAAGGTTTATACTTATGTGTATAGACATGTTTGAATGACAGGAACAGCCGGGAAGGCTGGTTCCTAAAAACTGACAGGGGGTAACATCGGGGATCATGCAGAAGGAAAAGTTATATTCAATTGGGGAAGTGAGCAGGATATGCAACATTTCAAAAAAGGCGCTTCGTTTTTATGACCAGATTGGGATCATCACGCCGGATGTGATCTGTAAGGAGAACGGTTACCGGTATTATAACAGGGAAACACTGCTGACGGTGCCTATCGTTAAGTATTACAAGCAGATGGGGTTTAAGCTGGAGGAAATGCAGGACCTGGTGGAGGGGAACACCTATTATTTCGTGAAGCAGAACTTCATCAGTAAAATTGATGAACTGAGGATCCAGGAGCAGGAAATCCACAACAGCTATATGGCTGTAAAGGACTGGTATGAGCTGATCCAGGAGGCGCAGCTGGTGTCCAGGAGCAATGTGCAGGAAGCTGGGATTAAATACATAAACACGGCTGACTACTGTTATATGGACCAGGATTTTTCCTACCGCTACATGGAATCCATCATCAATATTGAATGGGTGAATTATCTGGAAAGTGTGAACAATGAGATTGCAGGGGAGGTAATCTTAAGGTTCCCCTCCTGGACGGATAAGATGGAAGGGACCATCACCCGGGCCAGAATCATGCAGAGGCCCGTCCGGCCCTGTACGGCTGGCACCAACAAGACCGTGTTCGGCGGGATCATGGCGGTGACGGTATATCATCTGGGTGCATTGGAACGGATTGGGGAATCTTATAAGAAGATACGGGACTGGGCAAGGGACAGGGGATATAAGTGCGGCCCTGAGTCTTATGAGCGGTACGTGGTGGACTACTGGACAACCAGGAACCCGGAAGAATTTGTGACCGAGGTGATAGTGCCTGTCATGGACGGGCCCTAAGCCCTTCAAAAGCTTCCCCTTAGGGGAAAGATTTGTAATGGACATAAAGAGGGGAAATGTCGGTTTCCTTTCCGTCCGGTAAATGGATGGAGCATAAAACTGTCGTTTTTTGACATGCAGGTACCTTGGTGCCTGCTTCTTTTTTTGTCCGGGATTCCGGATATCACCGCCCAAAAATCCATATATTGCAAGGGTTTCCAGAATTGTCCATTTACATTCATCCTTTATTTTTCCTGCTGGTTAAAAAAATCTCAAAAAAACGGTTGACATTCCACCATAGGGCATGGTCTATACTAAATGCATAGAAAAACATGGAGTGCATTTTAAAAGTTAGTAATATTGCTGATTCAAAATGTTTTCTAATTTGTGAAGGCCAGACACAAAACCATTAAAACAAAATCACACATCCTGCTTTTGTGCATATTGACACTGTGCAGTCAGGTGAAAGAAAAGGAGTAATGAACAATGAAATATGATGCATTGGGAATGATTGAGACAAAAGGGCTGGTAGGTTCCATTGAGGCAGCCGACGCAATGGTAAAGGCTGCAAATGTCACGCTGCTGGGCAAGGAAATGATTGGAGGCGGCCTGGTGACAGTCATGGTCAGAGGCGATGTGGGCGCTGTCAAGGCTGCTACGGACGCAGGGGCGGCTGCCGCAGGAAGGGTAGGGGAGCTGGTAAGCGTCCATGTGATCCCGCGTCCCCACAGCGAGGTGGAAACCATACTTCCGGGAACAACCAGAACAGCAGAATAGTGACTAAAAGGAGATTCCATCTATGAACGGAGAAGGTGCAGCAGTAAATTACGGGACAGCAGTCCCCATGACAGCTGATGACAAAATGAAACAGGTAAACAAGAAATTCCGAGTGACAGGAATAACAACCGGCCTGTTATCCGGCCTGACCTATGGGATTTACACCACCCTGGTGCTGGTGGCGGGATATTACGAGCCTCTTCTGAGCGCGGCCGGGGTGCTGGCGGCCCCCTATGTCTGCTCAGGGCTGAATGACCTGTTCGCAGGTATCTGGCTGACCATATACAATGCAAGATGCGGAAGGCTCAGTGAGCTTTTGCGGAGTTTACATACATTTCCCGGCAAGATGATCGTGCTGGGTTCCCTCCTTGGCGGACCCATTGCCAACGGGGCCTATCTGGTGGGCCTGGCCATGGCAGGCGCCTACGCCATCCCCATATCCGCCACCTGCAGCCTGTTCGGAGCGGTTTTTGCATGGATTTTCTTAAAGCAGAAGCCTACCAGGCGCGTGGTGGCAGGAATGGTGATCTGTGTGGCGGGCGCCATCATAATCAACTGGGTTAAGCCTGAGGGCAGCCCCAATTTCACATTGGGCATTATCTGCGCCCTGATTGCAGCAGTCAGCTGGGGACTGGAAGGAATGCTTTCCAGCTACGGCGGAGCCATGATTGACACGGATGTGGCGGTGAACCTGAGGGAACTGATATCCGGCATCGTGGACCTGGCGGTGATTGTCCCCCTGGTTGGAGGTATGGCGCTTCTGGGCGGAACCTTTGCAGCGGGGCTTCCCCTTATCTGGCTGGCCCTTTCCGGTTTAAGCGCGGCCGTGTCTTTTGTATGCTGGTATAAGAGCAATTCCACGGTGGGCTGCGCCATCGGCATGTCCCTGAATGTAACCTATGCTTTCTGGGGCGTACTGTTCTGTGTCATGTTCCTGGGACAGCAGCTTACAGCCACCATTGTAATCGGTTCCATCGTAATCGTATCCGGGGCAATCCTTGTGACCATGAACCCATTGGATCTGCTTAAGAAGGGAGAATAGGAAAATGTTATTACCGGCAAGGACAGCGGTGTTAAATTATTTATACGGCGTGGAAAGCGCGGACATAAAGGAAATAATGGAGGCATTAAAGCCACGGTACGGCAATGAGCGCCAGTTTACAAAAGCGCGTTTCCTGGACCATGTGATGTCCTTGGAAGCCAATGGGCTGTTGGACCTTAAGAGCTACAAACTGGACGAAGCAGGGGAACTTTCCCTGCGCTATGCCATCAACGGAGACGGGAAATCAACGGTTGAGAAATATGTACCGGAAAAATACCGTATGTGCGGCTGATAGGAGGTACCGTATATGAGATATTATGGCGAGGAGGCCCTTGGGCTGGTGGAGACAGTGGGTCTGGTTCCCGCCCTGGAAGCAGCCGACAAGATGCTCAAGGCAGCGGATGTGGAACTGGTTTCCTATGAAAATGTAGGCTCCACCCTTGTTACCATCATGGTAAAAGGGGATGTGGCGGCGGTCCGTTCCTCTGTGGAAGCAGGCGCGGCAGCGGCAGCTGCCATCGGGAAGCTGACGGCCAAAAATGTAATGCCAAGGCCCATCCGCGGGGTGGGGGATATTGTGTCGGTTCATGATATAGACGCCTGAACCGGCGCGGATGTCCGTGCAGGCATACCTGAAACGGCGCAGCCGTCCAATCCGGCAGGGCGCCCATAATAACTAGTACAGCCTTGCATAAATACCAGTGAATCCAGCACCCGCTATCTACGCCAGGAGCACGCCTGCAAAGCTAGTCGTAGCGCCCACTACGCCGTCGCTTTACAGACGCACTCCTGACGCAGATATCAGGCACTGACTTCACCGTTATTTACGCAATGCTGTACTAGCAGGGAGGAATTAAACATATGGAAAGATATGAAGCCATTGGACTGATAGAGACATTTGGCCTGGTATTTGTTCTGGAAGCAGCGGATGCCATGCTAAAGGCGGCGGATGTGGAGCTGATTGGCTATGAGAACGTGGCCTCGGGATACATATCCGTCCTGGTGCAGGGGGATGTAGGAGCCTGCAGGACCGCTGTTGAGGCAGGGATAAAGGCAGTGGATGCCATGGGAGCCGGGGTTTACAGCTCCGTTGTGATCCCAAGGCCCCATCCCCATCTGGAGAAGATCATGATCCGCTACTCACTGGAGGGTCTTCTGCCTCAGGGGTAATGGAATGGAGGCATTGATATGAAATTTATTGACAAGGACCTGCTTTCTGTCCAGGAAGCCAGAATCCTGATGGAACATGCAGGAGAAGCAAAAAAGGCCCTGGCCCTGTACACCCAGGAAAAGCTGGACCGCTGCCTTTGGGCCATGCTGGAAGCCATCAAAGGCTGTCTTAAGGAACTGGCCGTGGAATCAGCAGAGGAAACAGGATACGGGAACTGGCAGGATAAATACAGGAAGAACTGTCTGGTGTGGAACCAGATGTCACAGAGCCTTAAAGGAATGCGCTGCGTAGGCTTGGTGGAAGAAAATCCCGGCAGTAAGACCGCCAAAATCGGCGTGCCCCTGGGAATCATCGCGGCCCTGGTTCCGGCCACAAGCCCGGTGTCCACCACCTTGTTCCTGGCAGCAATCAGCGTTAAATCCGGCAATGCGGTAGTATTCGCTCCCCATCCAAGGGCGGGACGGACGGTGCAGAAAACCGTGAAGCTGCTGGCAATGGCAGCAGAAGCAGCGGGCCTGCCCCAGGGCGCAGTCTCATGTCTGGGTACGGTGGGCAAGGAAGGGACGGCTGCCCTCATGGGCCATCCCCTGACCTCACTTGTGATTAATACCGGGGTCCCCGGACTCCTTAAGGCATGCCGGGAAAGCGGGAAACCGTTAATCTGCGGAGGAATCGGCCCAAGCCCTGTATTCATTGAACGGACCGCGGATGTGAAACGGGCCGTGGGATACATTATCGCAAGCCGTTCCTTTGACTGCGGAACCCTGGCGGCAGCGGAGCAGTATGTGGTCGCTGACCGGCAGGCTGCAGCAGAAGCCAAAAGGGAAATGCTCAGCCAGGGCGCATACTTCATGAATGAGGAGGAGGAAGCGCGCCTGATCGGCCTGCTGGGGCCAAACGGCGGCAGGGAGACGGAATACATGGGAAAGACGGCTGTCTGGCTGGCCCAAAAAGCCGGATTCCCAGTTCCGGAAGATACAAAGGTGCTGGTATCCCAGCAAACGTACATAACTGATTTTAATCCGTATTCCGGCGCGCTGTTATGCCCGGTACTGGTATTCTATATTGAGGATGACTGGATGTATGCCTGTGAAAAGTGCATGGAGCTGCTGGTCAATGAAAGCTGCGGACACACGCTGGTAATCCATTCAGAAAACGAGGATGTGATCCGGCAGTTCATGCTTAAGAAACCAGTGGGAAGGATTCTGGTCAATACCCCGGCTGCCTTTGGCGCCATGGGCGTCACCACGGACCTGTTCCCGTCCATGACCCTTGGCGGCCTGACCGCAGGACTGGGCATTACCAGCGACAACGTATCGCCCATGAACCTGGTGTATATGAGAAATGCTGCCTGGGGCGTAAGGGAGATACCGGAACCGGAAGCCTTTGACGATGGCGGTACAGGCCGGGGGCAGGCTGTGAGGGCCGGTGCGGATATGCCTGCGGACCAAAATGCAGCAGCAGTCAGGGATGAAAAACGGAAAGAGGATACGTTGGATGTGGCAGGACTGCTGAGGGCAGTGCTGCGGCAGCTTGAGGATTGAATATAGCAGCCGATAGCATAAAGTGCTGATAATATGCTGAAACAATTCCCACAAGGAAAATAAATAAGCTGAAAGCGAGGGGAATATATTGGATATTCGTGAATTTTCAAATAAATTGGCGGAAGCCGCAAAGGGCATGTCTCCGGAAGAGAAAGCCTCACTGATGAAAATGTTCGAAACCGTGGCCGATGAGATTACGAAAGTTGGGAGCGGCCAGGGAAATGGGGCTGTGCAGTGCGGTGGATCCGTGCAGGAAAGCGGTGCTGTACAGGGAACCTCCCTGCCGGACGGCATCACCGCCCGTCTCCAGGCCCTGAAGGAGAACTATCTGACCCATAAGCCGACCATCACCACGCACCGTGCGCGGGCCATCACCAAGATTGCCAGGGAGAATCCTGGAATGCCAAAAATCATGCTGCGGGCCAAATGCTTCCGCTACTGCTGTGAGACAGCGCCATTGGTCATCCAGGACAATGAGCTGATTGTTGGCGCTCCCTGCGGCGCACCCAGGGCAGGTGCATTTTCACCGGATATTGCATGGAGATGGATGGAGGATGAGATTGACACCATCGGAACAAGACCTCAGGACCCATTCTATATTTCCGAAGAAGATAAGAAAATCATGAGGGAGGAGCTGTTCCCGTTCTGGAAGGGCAAATCCGTGGATGAGTACTGCGAGGACCAGTACCGCGAGGCAGGGGTCTGGGAACTGTCCGGCGAATCCTTTGTGTCTGACTGTTCCTACCATGCACTGAACGGGGGCGGTGATTCCAATCCTGGGTACGATGTGATCCTGATGAAAAAAGGAATGCTGGATATCCAGAAGGAAGCCATGGACCATCTGGAGCAGCTGGATTATGAGAACCCGGATGATATTGAGAAGATTTATTTCTACAAATCCATCATCGATACCACGGAAGGCGTGATGATTTACGCCAGGAGGATGTCAGGATATGCAAGGGAACTGGCTGAAAAGGAAACCAATCCCAAGCGCAAGGCAGAGCTTCTCAGGATTTCCGAGGTCAATGCGCGGGTGCCGGCCCATAAACCAGAGACATTCTGGGAGGCCATCCAGGCTGTGTGGACCATTGAATCCCTTCTGGTGGTGGAAGAGAACCAGACCGGCATGTCCATCGGTCGTGTGGACCAGTACATGTATCCCTTCTATAAGGCGGACATTGAAAGCGGACGTATGAATGACTTCCAGGCATTCGAACTGGCAGGATGCATGCTGATCAAGATGTCCGAGATGATGTGGATTACAAGCGAAGGCGGTTCCAAGTTCTTTGCGGGCTACCAGCCATTCGTGAACATGTGTGTGGGCGGCGTGACCAGGGAGGGACGCGATGCCACCAATGAACTGACCTACCTTTTGATGGATGCCGTGCGCCATGTGAAGATTTACCAGCCGTCCCTGGCCTGCCGCATCCACAACAAGTCGCCGAAAAAGTATCTGAAGAAAATCGTGGATGTGGTGCGCTCCGGCATGGGCTTCCCGGCCTGCCATTTTGATGACGCGCACATAAAGATGATGCTGGCAAAGGGCGTGTCCATTGAGGACGCAAGGGATTACTGCCTTATGGGATGCGTGGAACCGCAGAAATCCGGCCGTCTGTACCAGTGGACCTCCACCGCCTATACCCAGTGGCCTATCTGCATCGAGCTGGTGTTAAACCACGGAGTCCCTCTGTGGTACGGCAAGCAGGTGTGCCCGGACATGGGGGACCTGAGCCGGTTCCGGACATATGAGGAATTCGAGGCAGCGGTAAAGGAGGAAATCAGGTTCATTACAAAGTGGACCGATGTGGCCACGGTGATTTCACAGCGCGTCCACCGCGACCTGGCGCCAAAGCCCCTGATGTCCATCATGTACGAGGGCTGTATGGAGAAGGCAAAGGATGTTTCCGCAGGAGGCGCCATGTATAACTTTGGACCGGGCGTTGTCTGGTCCGGACTGGCTACTTATACGGATTCCATGGCAGCCATAAAGAAACTGGTATTTGACGATAGGAAATACACCCTGGAGCAGATAAATGAAGCCCTGAAAGCGGACTTTAAGGGGTATGGGCAGATCCGTACCGACTGCTTAAATGCGCCGAAGTACGGAAATGATGACGATTACGCGGATCTGATTGCCGCCGACCTTGTGAATTTCACGGAGCGGGAACACAGGAAATACAAGACCCTGTATTCGGTCCTGAGCCACGGGACCCTGTCCATTTCCAATAATACGCCCTTTGGACAGATGACAGGGGCTTCTGCCAATGGCCGCCATGCGTGGCTGCCGCTCAGCGATGGAATCAGCCCGACCCAGGGCGCTGACTACAAGGGGCCGACCGCCATCATCAAGTCCGTGTCCAAGATGTCCAATGACAGTATGAACATCGGAATGGTACATAACTTTAAAATCATGGCAGGGCTTCTGGATACGCCCCAGGGCGAGGAGAGCCTGATTACGCTGCTGCGCACGGCCTGCATGCTGGGCAACGGCGAGATGCAGTTCAACTACCTGGACAACAACACGCTGATTGAGGCGCAGAAACATCCGGAACAGTACCGTGACCTGATTGTGCGCGTGGCTGGTTACAGCGCCTTTTTCGTGGAGCTGTGCAGGGATGTGCAGGATGAAATCATAAGCAGGACCATGCTGACCCAGTTATAGAAGCAGGCAGGAATGAATGGAGATGGAAGAATGGAACATGCAAATACGGCCGGAATCGAGAGGAAGGCGCTGATTTTCAATGTGCAGAAATACAACATGTATGACGGACCCGGAATCCGCACCATTGTTTTCTTTAAAGGCTGTCCCCTGCGCTGCAGGTGGTGCTCCAACCCGGAAGGGATGGAGCGCAGGATACAGGTCATGTTTAAGAAAAACTCCTGTACGGACTGCGGCGCATGCGTAAATGCCTGCCCGGTGGGAATCCATGTATTGTCAAAAGAAACAGGAAAGCATATGATACGGCGCGACATTGACTGTACGGGCTGCCGCAAATGCAAGGCCAGCTGCCCCCAGTCAGCCATCGAGATAACCGGGGAGATGAAAACCATCTCTGAGCTGCTGAAGCTGGTGGAAGAGGACGCTGCCTTCTATGAGACATCCGGGGGCGGCGTGACCCTGGGGGGCGGAGAGTGCACCTCCCAGCCGGAAGCAGCCAAAAGCCTTCTGATGGCGTGCAAGGAGGAGGGCATCAACACTGCCATCGAAACCTGCGGGCATCTGAAAACGGAAAAGCTGCTTCAGATAGCTGAGTATGTGGACCTGTTCCTGTATGACATGAAACACATGGACCCGGTCCGGCACAATGAACTGACCGGGATCAGCAATGAGCTTATCCTCCATAACTTAAATGAACTCCTGCGTCGCAGATTCAATGTTAAGGTCCGTATGCCCATGTTAAAGGGAATCAATGACAGCAGGGAGGAGATTGACCAGATCATAAAATTCCTTCTTCCCTACCGTGAAAACAGGAACTTCAAAGGGATTGACCTGCTGCCGTACCATAAGATGGGTGTAAATAAATACAACCAGCTGGATAAGCCCTATCCCATTGAGGGCGATCCGAGCCTTAGCAGTGAGGACCTGGACCGGATTGAAGGATGGATAAAAGCCTATGATTTCCCTGTGAACGTGGTGAGGCATTAATAAGGGAAGACCATATGGACAAACGCCAGAGAGAGGAGTTTTAAGCATGTGCCTGACAGAAGGTAAAGAGGTCAGACGGGTAATTGAGGAATCCGTGCCGGGTAAGCAGGTAACCATTGCCCATGTGATAGCATCCCCGGTGCCGGAGGTCTATGAATGCCTTGGCATCGATGACAAGGGGGCCATTGGGATCCTTACGCTGAGTCCCTTTGAGACGGCTGTCATTGCGGCGGACATTGCGGCCAAGGCATCGGATGTGCAGATTGGATTCCTGGACCGCTTCACTGGTTCGGTTGTGATTGCCGGGGATGTGGAGAGCGTGGGGACTGCCCTGAAGGCGGTGAACGACACGCTGAAGCGGCGGCTGGGATTCACTGCGGCGGAGATTACAAGGACGTGAGAAGAAAACGGATTATGATAATCGGGGCAGGACGCAGCGGGAAAAGCCTGCTGGGAAGGCGGCTGGAACAGGCGGGAAGGCAGCTGGAACAGGCGGAAAGGTGGCTGGAACAGGCGGGAACCACGGCGGACAGCAAAAACCGGAAGGAGACGGTGGGCGGGGAAAACGGGCTGGAGACAACTGCGGGCAGCCAAACCAGGCCGGGGACAGCAATAGACCCCTGGTCCCGCCGGACTCCTGTCCTTGTGTACAGGGGAACTATAATTGAAGCGCCGGGCGCTTATCTGGAAAGTCCATGGATGCGCCACCATCTGATAGCAGCGGCCCAGGATGCATCCTGTGTCCTGATGCTGGTGGATCTTATGGGGAACAGGGAGATTTACCCGCCGGGATTTGCCATGGCATTCCGTGTGCCGGTGCTTGGGATTGTGACAAAATGTGACCTGATACAGGCGGGACGCAGAGGGCCTGAGCCCTGCTTTTGGCAGCTTGCAAGGGCAGGGATAAAGAAACCATATCTGATGACCAGTGCAAAGGACGGAGATGGGCTTAAAGCCCTGTGCCGTGAAATCAGGGCCTGCTGCAGAACGCCGGAATGGGATGGGAATAAAATGTGGTTGAAATAAAAAATGACAGAAAGGAGGGACAGGACATGGAACAGTTTATCATGAAAACAAAGATATATATGGGAGAAGCCTGCCTTTTACAGTTAAACAGCCTGGGAATCAGGAGGGCCTATATTATATGCGACCCGTTTATGGAGAAATCAGGAAAGGCTTCAGAGATAGAAGGACTTCTAGAGGAAACAGGGGCGCAGAGCCGGATATTTGCCAAGGTTGTGCCGGACCCCACCATTGAGGCGGTGACACAGGGAATTGAAGGGATGGAAGACTTTGCCCCGGATACCGTGATTGCACTGGGAGGCGGTTCCGCCATGGACACGGCCAAGGCGGTCTGCCACCTTTATGCGGCAATGAAACAGGAACAGAGGCCCCGCCTTGTGGCAGTGCCCACCACAAGCGGGACCGGAAGTGAGGTGACATCCTTTGCAGTCATCTCAGACCCAGAGGCCCAGGCCAAGTACCCGCTAAAAGACCCTGCCATGGTGCCGGATGTGGCATTTTTAGACCCGGTACTGACAGCCACGGTGCCTTCCGGGATTACAGCGGACACGGGGATGGATGTGCTGACCCATGGGCTGGAAGCCTATGTTTCCACTCAGTCAGGGGATTTTACGGATGCCTGTGCTGAGAAGGCGGTCCGTATGGTATGGAAGTATCTGGAGCAGGCGGTTGCCGACGGAAGCAATATGGACGCAAGGACCCATATGCACAATGCATCCTGCCTGGCCGGCATTGCATTTAACGGCGCTTCCCTGGGAATCTGCCACAGCCTGGCGCACGCCCTGGGGGCCCGCTTCCATATTCCTCATGGCAGAAGCAATGCCATCCTGCTGCCGCATGTGATTACATATAATGCAGGTCTGGAGGAAGCCGGTGAGACGGAAGCGCTTTCCCGTTATGTGGAGATTGCCAATCTGTTAGGCATCTCAGCCGGAACCGGGAAAGCCACGGTCCACGGACTGATCCGGCAGATCCGCAACCTTATGAAGCGCATTGGGATACCGGAGCAGGTTACGGAGCTTGGTATTGACAGGGAAGAGTTTTTGCAGTCGGTTAAAAGCATGGCCGCAAAAGCCCTGGAGGACGGCTGTACGGCTGCCAACCCAAGAAAGCCTGCTTTAAAAGATCTGGAAGATATATATGGAAGGCTGTGCAAAGGGGGCCTGGGATGAGGTTCATAACAGAGGATGACCTGCGGGCCGCCTATAAGAAGCACCCGTTCCCATCCTATGAGACAAAAGCAGGAGAGCGGCTGACACCAGGGGGAAGGCAGTTTTTAAATGACCGCGGTGTCAAAATCAAGGATTCCGTGGAGACAGCCCAGCCCATGGATGGAACAACACATCAGGCACAGGATAAGGCATCCCCAATCCACGGTGCCTCATATCCGCTGGAAGAGGCCATTATCCGCTCTGTCCGGGCCAGGTTCCTGGAGGCCGGGGCCAGCCTGCTGGATATGGATGTGCTGGCGGCCCGGGAAATATTCGAGCTGGAGCGGAGTCTGGCCGGAATCACACAGGAAATGCCGGATTCAGGGCCGCCATGGGCCAGCTGTACAGGAATCACACAGGAAAACAGGGACAGCCAGCTAGAAGACTGCTTTGAAGTCACCGGATTCCATGTCCAATCCCCCAGAGGACGTGAGATTGCCCTCCTTCACTGCCTGAGGTGTGAGCTGCGTATCCTGTCATGGACACTGCCTGAAGATAAGAAGGGAACCGTTAACCGTATCATCAACCGGCTGTCACAGATGATCTGCCAGGCATTTGGAGGAAAGACGTGTCAAAAGAAGAATTAACATTTAAGGCCTGCGACCGTATGGTCAGGGAGTTTGAAGCCGTGATGGCAAAACCTGTCCGGGAACCGTCGGCAGTTTACTATACCGGTGTTGACCTTGGGACCGCCTGCGTGGTGCTGGCTGTCCTGGATGAACACCTGCGCCCGGTGGCCGGAACCTTCCGCTATGCGGATGTGGTGCGGGACGGCATGGTGGTGGATTACATCGGCGCCATCCGCATTGTCAGGGAAATGAAGGAGGAGCTGGAGGAAAAGCTGGGGACCGGACTGTTTTATGCGGCGGCCGCCATTCCGCCGGGCACGGACGCCCTGGACTCCGGGGCCATTAAAAATGTGGTGCAGGGAGCCGGATTTGAAATCACGGCCCTGCCCGATGAACCGACTGCTGCCAATGCGGTTTTAAAGATACGCAATGGGGCTGTGGTTGACATCGGAGGAGGCACCACGGGAATCTCTGTACTGAAGGATGGAAAGGTGGTCTATGTGGCGGATGAACCTACCGGAGGGACCCATTTTTCCCTGGTGATATCCGGCGCCTATAAGATGTCCTTTGCTGATGCGGAATGCTACAAACGGGATAAAAAGAACCACAAGGAGCTGTTACCAGTGCTAAAGCCGGTGATTGAAAAGGTTTCATCCATTATCAGCCGCCACATTGAGGGCAGGGAAGTGGATGGGATTTACCTGGTAGGGGGCACCTGCTGTCTGACAGGGATTGAAGGAATCATTGAAAAGAAAACCGGGATTCCTACCTATAAGCCGGGCAACCCCATGTTTGTGACGCCTCTTGGAATCGCAATGAACTGCCGGGCAGCCTGGTAAGGGGACGGGAAGGTAACATGCCGCAGGCATGGTAAGAAAGATATAAGAAAGGATGAAGGTGTCTATGGAATACCGAATCATTAAATCGCCCACCCAGGGCACCATCGACATACTGTGCCGCAGGAAAGGGTCAGGGCCGTCAAAGCCCATAGGGCAGGCGGACGCCATCGGCCTCATACAGGGCCGGATGATTGAAATGGTATGCGCCGCCGATGTGGCGGAAAAGGCAGTGGGGGTCACGGTGGAAGATATACGTGGCAGCTGTCCCCAGAACATGATACTGCTGGCCATTTTCGGCGATACGGCCTCGGTGGAGGCGGCGATGGATGAAATCCGGAAAAAGGAAACGGAGGCAGGGGAAGGATGGTAACCGCAAGACTCATTGACAACATATGGGCCACCAGGAAGGCAGAGACATTAAATGGCTGTAAGCTGATGCTGGCTCAGATAATCGGCGGCGCCAGGGCAGGGGAACAGATGGTGGTGGTTGATACCATCAGCGCGGGCATCGGTGACCGGGTCATCATTACCACTGGTTCCTCCGCCCGCCGGATGCTTAAGGATGACGGGATTCCGGTAGACGCGGTTGTGGTTGGGATCATAGACGAGGACTGCACCTTCGGCCAGGAGACGGTTTAAGTGACAGGCAGGAAGGCAGACCGTGGGAAAAGCAGTGGGAAGGGCAGTGGGAAAAGCAGTGGGAAAAGCAGTGGAAAGGGCAGTGGGAAAAGCAGTGGGAAGGGCAGTGAGAAAGGCAGTGGGAAGAGCAATGAGAAGAGCAGAGAGGAAGTGAGGGTATGAAACAGCTGGTTTGCGCAAAAGACGTGGAAACCCTGAAGGGGGAAGGGAAGACAGAACTGTGCATTGACCAGGACGCCATTGTCACCCCTTCGGCAAGGGATGCGGCTGACTCCCTTGGGGTGACATTTACCTATAAAAAGGAATGCGGCGATGGCAATGCACCTTCGGGCGGCCAGGACATGGATGCCAATCAGATTTACATGGTGCTGAAAGCCCTGTTGGATAAGGGGCTTCTGGATAAGAGGCTGCTGGACGGGTTTTTAAAACCCTATGATGCTCAGAGCCATCCAAACGGTCTTAAGGTGGTGAGGGGGGATTCGGTGAAAATGGATATGTTCGACACCGGGAATCCCAAGGCCACAGCGTACTATCAGGAGCTTATAAGCAAGGAGGAATCCCATATCAGCGCAGGTTTCCTTGTGATTGACCACTCGGATTTTGAATGGGAACTGACCTACGAGGAAATTGATTATGTCATCGAGGGCACGCTGAACGTGACCATTGACGGGACCACATACACTGCCCATGAAGGCGATGTCCTGTTTGTCCCATCCGGTTCAAAGGTCATCTGGGGGTCGCCGGATAAGGCCAGGATATTCTACGCCACGTATCCAGCCAACTGTGCGGACCTGTGATAGGGAACTTCAATCATATAAAGCAGTTAAATAGCAAAGAGAGGTAATTTTCACATGGAAAATTTCGATTACGACCTGCGCTCCATACAGGAAGCCAGGGACCTGGCCCGCAGGGGGGAAGCGGCAGCAAAGAAGATGGCTGGATATACCAGTGAGCAGATAGACAGGATTTTACAGAACATGGTCAGGACCGCAGAGGAGCACGCGGCATGTCTGGCCCGGATGGCGGTGGAGGAGACAGGATTCGGCAAGGTGCTTGATAAAACCTACAAGAACCACGCCGCATCCACCCTTCTCTACCAGGATATCAAGGACATGAAGACCGTTGGGATCATCAGCGAGGACACGGTCAGGGGTACCATGGACGTTGCGGAGCCGGTTGGACTGATCATGGGTATTGTCCCATCCACCAACCCCACCTCCACCGCCATATACAAGTCCATGATTGCCATTAAATCAGGCAATGCAATTGTATTCTCACCCCATCCTTCCGCAGCAAAATGCACCCTGAAGGCAGCACAGCTGATGTGCCAGGCAGCCGTAGAAGCAGGGGCGCCCGCGGATGTGATTGGATGTATTTCCATGCCGACCATGGGTGCAACCAATGAACTGATGCATTGCAGGGAAGTGTCCGTCATCATTGCCACCGGAGGTCCGGGCATGGTAAAAGCGGCATACAGCGCGGGAAAGCCCGCCATCGGGGTAGGGGCCGGTAATTCCCCTGCTTACATCGAGAGGACCGCGGATGTCAGCCATGCGGTGAGGACCATCATGGCCAGCAAGACCTTTGACAACGGGACTATCTGCGCCTCCGAACAGTCCATAATCTGCGAGGAATGCAATCATGATGAGGTGGTGGCGGAGTTAAAGGCCCAGGGCGGGTATTTCATGACAAAGGAAGAGACCGAAAAGGTATGCGGCCTGCTGTTTAAGAACGGCCATGCCATGAACGCCAGGTTCGTGGGCCGCTCCCCCCAGGCAATTGCAAAGGGCGCAGGCATCACAATCCCGGAAGGCACAAGGGTCCTGATTGGTGAGCAGGAAGGCGTGGGCGAGGGATACCCCCTGTCTTATGAAAAGCTGACCACCGTGCTGGGATTCTACACGGTGAAGGATTGGAAGGAAGCCTGCCAGCTGAGCATTGACCTTCTCCAGAACGGTATCGGCCACACCATGAGCCTGCATACCCAGGACCGGGAAATGGTACTTAAATTCGCTGCCAAGCCGGCATCCAGGATTCTTGTCAACACCGGAGGCAGCCAGGGCGGCACAGGAATCAGCACAGGCCTTAACATCGCATTCACCCTGGGCTGCGGAACCTGCGGGGGAAGCTCTGTTTCGGAAAATGTCAGCCCCATGCAGCTGATTAATATCAAGAAGGTGGCCTATGGGCTGAAAGACTGTACCACGCTGATGGAAGATGACAAAACCTTTCACCCGGGAATGGCTGTGACGGATCAGCCGGCCGGCAGCATCCCTGCCCAGGCAGCGTCTGCCTGCGGGCCATGCCGCGGCAATCTCAGCCCGGCGGCAATCGTGGCTGCCTATGATGCAAGGAATACGGACAGGGCCGCGGATACCACTGAAGCTGCCAAGGCCATACCCGGTGAAAATGAAAAGCTGGCAGCCCTTGTGCGCCAGCTGATTACCACCATGAAGGACCAGAAGGATGCGTAGGAAAGGGGAGAGTCATGGACCAGTATGAGGCAATCATAAAACTTCTTATGGAAGCAGCCAGGGAAAGCATTCCGGATGCCCGGGATAATACAATCCCGGTAGGCGTTTCCAACCGTCATGTACACCTGTCCCAGGGGAATCTGGAAGCCCTGTTCGGACCCGGATATGAATTGTCAAGGATGAAGGATTTATCCCAGCCCGGACAATACGCCTGCAAGGAAACAGTAACCATCTGCGGGCCAAAGGGGGCCATTGAAAAGGTCCGGATCCTTGGCCCGGTCCGCAGCAGGACACAGGTGGAAATCCTGGCAGGAGACAGCTTTAAGCTGGGGATAAAATCAACCGCCAGGCTGTCCGGGGACCTGGATGGTACCCCGGGAATCACCATCATTGGGCCGAAAGGGTCGGTACAGATAAAAGAGGGGCTGATGGTGGCGCAGCGTCATATCCATATGCTTCCGGAGGATGCGGCCAGGATGGGTGTCCATGACGGACAGGTGGTAAGCCTGGAAGTGGATGGAATCCGGGGCGGCATCTTAAGGAACACCATTGTGCGCGTAACCGGCCAGTCCGGCCTGGAATGCCACATTGACACGGAGGAAGCCAATGCCCTGGGCTTAAGCTCCTCATCCAGGGTAAAGATAGTTCAATAAAATAACAATAAAAACAGAAATGTCAGGAGGACAATCAAATGAAGTATGATGCATTAGGAATGATTGAGACAAAAGGACTGGTAGGTTCCATCGAGGCAGCAGACGCAATGGTCAAGGCAGCCAATGTTACGCTGATTGGCAAGGAATTCGTGGGCGGCGGCCTGGTGACGGTGATGGTCAGAGGTGATGTGGGCGCTGTCAAGGCGGCAACCGACGCAGGCGCGGCAGCTGCCCAGAGGGTTGGGGAACTGGTGTCTGTCCATGTAATCCCACGTCCCCATGCAGAGGTGGAGGTAATCCTTCCGGCTGTAAAGGAAGCACAGTAATATAGGGATATATAAAGGATATGTAAAAGATATGGATGAATGGGGAAATGCTGTCCTGGCAGAGGGACGGCATTTCCTTTTGTGTTTTTGAACCCGGCATGAAATGATTATCCGGCTGGTTTGGGTTATATGGAGGCCGGCACTGTGGACGATATGGCATAAATGTAGTAAACTGGACTTAATAAAAACCGATAGGGGAGGTGCGGGATGATAAGAAGACTGGGAATTGCAAGATGCGGGCTTGCCTGCTGTTTATGTTCGGAAAATACACACTGCGCAGGCTGTGATTCAGGAGAATGCCAGGACAAGGACTGGTGTGAAAGCAGGAACTGTTCATTGGAAAAGGGAATCAGCCACTGCTATGTCTGTGGGGAAGACTGCCGTAAAGGTATATTGTCAAAGATTAAGCCATATGCATTTAACCTCTTTGTAAAAAGGTATGGTGAAGAACGGCTTTTAGACTGCCTGGAGGCAAATGAGAAGGCTGGGGTGGTTTATCACCGCGATGGGTTAAACGGTGATTATGATGGGTTTGAGGATGTGGAGATGCTCATTGACTTTATAAAAACGGGAAATCTGCAATCTCCGTAATCACAAAAAGGCAGATAAATCAACTATATAAAGATAATTCAGATGTATCAATCATCCTGGTGGAATGGCGGCGCCCGGTTTATGGACGCCTGACGCCGCCGGATCCAGGGATGGACGGAAAAAAGGAGGCCCTATGTACGAAAGGATGCTCAATAAGCAGGAAAAACCAACCATGACCATGATGACATCATACTGCGGCTGCAATGCCGGACGGTTTACCCGCCTGAACAGCTGGATGTCCGAAAACTACAAAACCGTGCAGCAGGTTACATTTCCCTATGGCAACCGATACGGCTGGGGAATTGCCCACAGGATAGGGAAGAAGCTCATATGCAATGTATTCGCTGAAAACAACGGGTTTACGGTCATGGTCAGGTTATCGGATAAACAGTTTGAATCCATATATGAAGAGTTGCAGCCATATGCCCGGGAGTACATTGACCATAAATATCCCTGCGGCGACGGCGGCTGGATACACTACCGCGTCACCTGCGAAGCCCATTATGACGATATACAAAGGATATTGGCTGTAAAATGCTCATAAATATCCATGGGCTGGGATTCCGGAGTCCCGGACATACCCTGGTTCCATGAAGGGACAGCTGCATCCTGCATGGAATGAATTAATAATAAAAGCGTAAAAAGAACTTAAAACAATGATGGGGAATCTATGCTATAGTGATAACAGGACAGGAGGAATATGGCATGAAGAAAATGCAGCTGTACAATGGTGATTCCCTGGATGACTTTTTAAAAATCAGGTCCATATTGGAGAAAAACAACATAAGATATGACACGGAAAATACATCAGCGGGGGGAACAGGCCGGATGATAGGAAGTCTCCTGGCTTTTGGCCGCCCGGCGTCAGGTCTTATGGATGACCACAGGCAAAATTTTAAGATTTTTATTGATGAAAGCCAGTATGAAAAAGCGAAAAACCTGATTGGTTATATTGGGTAACTGGCTGGAGGTGTCCTTACCCTTGCGGGGAAGCCAATGGACACTGTGGGCGGAGCTGGATTTGCATTTCCATCCGTGATATGCTATGATTGAAGGCATGAAATGTTTAACAAATATTAGCAAGGATTCTCCCATCCTCTAAGGTGGTGAGATGAATTGCCAAAAACAAACCATATGAACCGGGTGAGCACCTACCGTATGCAAGGCTGAATCTGCATACGGTTTTTTTGTATGGAAGGAGGAGGGGGATAGGTATGGTGAATAGGAGCGGACATGAGGAAGACTATGATAAAGGCTATGACAAAACACGTGACGGACAGGAAAATATTGCATACATCCTGATTAAATTCAGTCTTCCTCTTATTCTCAGCGGTATCTTACAGCAGCTATATAACTGGGCGGATGCATTTATTGTGGGCAATGTGGAGGGTGAGCTGGCCCTGGCGGCAATCGGGGCAACCGGGACGGTTGCGAACTTTTATCTTATGGCAATTACCGGATTCACACTGGGACTATCCATCCTCTTTGCTCATAAATCAGGCAGCGGGGAAACCAGGGCCATACCGGGCATCCTGTCAACCTTTTCCCTGATATTCGGCGTGGGTTTTTCATTCTTTGCGGCCGCCGGAATCTGGCTGGCATCCCCGATACTGGGCCTGTTACATACGACCGGGGATACAATCCGCCTGGCAGGGGATTATCTGCAGATCATATTTGCAGGTATTCCATTTCTGGCAGTGTACAATGTTTACTCAGCCGCACTTCGCGGGATTGGGGATAGCCGGGCGCCGTTTCTGGCCATTGTTTTTTCTTCTGCCGTGAATGTGGTCCTGGACATCCTGTTCGTGGCCTGCATGCGCTGGGGCGTTAAAGGAGCTGCAGCCGCAACCGTTGTCTCCCAGGCGTCCATGACAGCATTCCTGCTTCTGTATGCAGTGGTTAAACATCCGCTGCTGCGGTTTCGCCTGACTGGCAGGCTGCTGGACCGGACCGCATTATTGCAGGGGCTGCGCATGGGCCTTCCGCCCATGATCCAATCCAGTATCAGCGCATTCGGAAGCCTGCTCCTGCAGAATTTCATGAATGGCTTTGGAACGCAGACCGTGGCGGCCATTACCACCGCATACAGGGTAGATACAATCATCCTGCTGCCGGTTATTAATCTGGGGTCGGGGATTTCCACCATTGTGGCCCAAAACCATGGGGCAGGGGATAAAATGCGCGCCAGGAAGGTGTTTGGTGTCGGGACGGTCATGATGGTGGTTGTATCCCTGTGCCTGACAATCCTGGTCATTCCCACGGGCGGCCATGTCATTGCACTGTTTGGCGTGGGTGCGGGAGCTGTGGCAATCGGGCAGGAATTCTTTCGCAGGATTGCCAGCTTTTATGTGGTCTTTGGACTTGCAACAGCTGTACGCGGATATCTGGAAGGGATTGGGGACGTACTTTATTCCAGCATTGCGGGTATTGTCTCTCTGATATCCCGTATTCTGGCTTCTTATGGGATGGCGGCTGTCTGCGGGAATATGATCATCGCTTATGCGGAGGCATTTTCCTGGGGCGTATTGCTGGCGCTTTATCTGGCGCGGGTAGGATGGAGGCGGTATGACAAGGATTCCTTTTGGCAGAAATTATCATAAAAACCCTTGACCCTCACGTTACGTGATAATATAAGATAAAGGTAAATCATAAACCAGATAGGAGTTGATACCATGAGGACTGTTAAGGAAGTCGCCTCGCTGACCGGTGTCAGTGTGCGCACGCTACAATATTATGATGAGATAGGGGTGTTCAAACCAACCAAGGTCACGGATGCCGGATACCGGCTGTATGACGATGCATCCCTGAACACCCTGCAGCAGGTCCTGTTTTTCCGGGAATTGGATTTTCCGCTGAAGGATATCAGGATAATTATGGGAAATCCTGACTATGACAGGCTGGAAGCCTTCAGGAAGCAGAAAGAACTGCTGAAGGCCAAGCGGGACAGACTGGACCGTCTGCTGGAACTGTTGGATAAACTGGAAAAAGGAGAGACTTGCATGAGCTTTGAGGAATTTGATTTAAGCGGGTATGTGGAGGCGCTGGAGCATTTTAAAAGTGAGAACATGGATGAGGTAATACGGCACTGGGGCAGCGTGGAGAAGTTTGAGGAGCTGGTGGACCGGGTCAGGGACCATGAATCAGGCATTGCACAGAATGCAATTAAATATTATGGAAGCGTTGAAGCGTATGTGGACGCCATGAAGCACAGCCTGGAACATTTTTCGGAAAATATGGAGAAGATGGAGAAAATCAAGGAAAAGGGCTATGTGGAACGGAATCAGGAACTGACGGAGGAACTGTTAAAGGATGTGTCCAGGGATGTGGCGTCCAGGGAAGTGCAGGATGTCGTGGATCAGTTGATGAACCTTCTGAGTAAGGAGGACAGCCCCGATATGGACATGGGGAAGAATTACTGGAATGTGCTGATAGACGGGTATCTTCATAATCCCACGCTGATTGAGGGCATGGATAAACGCTATGGGACAGGGGCTTCCCGGTTCATGGGTGAAGCACTGCAGCATTACCTGGATAACCGGGATGGCAGGGATGGCAGGCGTTGAAGGGGAGACAGGAAAACGTTAAAGAAAAACCATAGATCCTTAAGCAAGGGTTAAGGTATTAAAATAAAAAATATGATATAGTAAATCCAGGAAGCAATACCGGAGTATGCAGCTGACGGAAGGTTATTTTCAACAAATATCAGCAAGGATTCTCCCATCCTCTAAGGTGGTGGGATGAATTGCCAAAAACAAACTTAACGGCAGTGGTGGACGGAGAGTAATCGGTATCCCCACTGCCATGAGGTCAACCACGCATCTACGAAGGATGCAGTCGCACTTCGACAATATACCGAGCGTGGATTAAAACAATTACACCTTTAAGCGGTCAGGAAAAACTGCAGGGCTGACATGTATATATCGGTTTGCGGAAAGGATGGGGATATGAGGGCATATTGCAAGGATAGGAATTTCAAAGGCAGGAATTTCAAGGACAGGTGTTACAAGGACAGGCACTTCAAAGACAGATATTCCAAAGAAGGATATTCCAAAGACAGATATTCCAAAGAAGGATATGGGAAATATATCAGGGTACTGTATGTCTCCATAGCCGTACTGGCTGTCATTACAGGCTCTGCGGGATGCAAGGCTGAAAACGGCGGGAATCCTTCTGTCCAAGTGGGAAATGTGGGGCAGGAACCGCCTGCCATGAAGCTTTCCGATATCCTTTCCAGCACCATGAATGAGTTTGAGGTCACATCAGGCAACTATCAGTGGAATTATCCCGGCGGGGATGGGATGACAGGGGCAGTTGCCTGTGGCGCCCATCCGCTGTTCGAGGCAAAGGATAAGGAAACCCTGAAGCTTCCCCGGTATAATGGACAGAATACTGTAAGTTACGCTGTTTCCTTCACAATACAGCCTGACCGTCTGACGGTTTACGAGTATTCCATTGAGGATATGGAAGGGACGGACGCCAGCCCGTTGTCCAGCGCGGTCTATGAGGACGCACTGATGCCGGAGTTTAAAGTCAGCAGGGTGTATGAACTGGTGGCTGAATGGGATGAGGAACATCTGGAGGAGAATGGATGTTTTGGGACAGCCAGTTATGTGGTGGTGACGGAATGATGTCCGGGCTGTGTTGGGAAATCCACTCTGCCATCTGCCTTAAAAAGTCCGCCGGATGTATCCGCTTAGTGCAAAGAACACCCTTTTTCAACACAATCAGAATCAGCTGCCACACGGCGTATTCATGGCCGGCGGCAGCTGATTGCGTATCTCTCATAATGAAGACAATTAGGAAATAAGTTCCACGATATTGCCTTCCGGGTCAAAGATACAGCTGCTGTAATGTGCGGGAGCCGATAGCTGGGGCTCACTTAGTATCTCGTGTCCTTCCAGTATCAGCTGGCTGGTCAGGGTGTTTACCCGCTTCCTGCTTCCCAGCCTGAAGGCCAGGCAGATAGGATTAAGCTGGGATGGGGCTGACTGTGGTGAGGGAGCGGATAAGGTTTGTCCTGCCGGGGCCAGCTTAATCTTAAAACCGCCCCGAAAGGAGAGGATATACATTAAGTCTGAACTGTCAGTGCCAACGGTGTCTGCATTGGCTTCGGCCCCCAAATACCTCACATAGAAATCCTTCATCTTATCTGGATACAGGGTATGGAGTGTAATGTAGTCAACTTTCAAAATCATCATCTCACTTTTCAAATTATCATCGCATGGTCATTTCATCTTTACTGAATTTTTCTGGTAACTCTGCTCTTTTTTATATTATAATAGAATATGATGGCGTATTCTATTATAATAGTATCTAAAAATAACAGAATCATGTCAATATGTGATTCGGGGATGTAACATCCGGTTTCCTGGAAGGATGATATACGGCCTTGCAGGAAACAAGGTATCCGGTTATATTAAGTATGTAAGGTATGTAAGAAATCCCTGAAGGGACAGGAGGATATCCATGCAGCTGAATTATCTTGAAGTGAATGGCAATCTGGAGGAGATAACCTGCCACGGCTCTCCGGCATTTCCCATGGAAGTGTACCTTGACAATCTGGACCTGTATCCCAACCGGTTTATTCCATGGCACTGGCATAAGGAACTGGAATTTGTCTATGTCCTGGAGGGAACCATAGAATTCCAGACCGGCGTCAGCACGTATGTAATCGGTTCCGGCCAGGGCGGTCTTGTCCCCTCCAATATGCTTCATATGGTGTCCCCTTACCATCGCCAGCATGGAAGTATCTACTGTGCGGTATTGGCGGACAGTTATCTGCTCCATGGCCTTTCTGGCGGTTTGATTGAGGAACAATACATATCCGCCCTGTTCCGGCCGGAAACAGATTTCTTCTTCCTGGACGGGACAAGTCCCTGGCATGCAGGGGTGCTGGCCTGTATCCATGAGATGTACCAGTGTGATTGCAGCCGTCCCAGGGGATATCTGTGGAAACTGCAGATCCTGGTGCAGCAGGCAGGGCTTATACTGTTTGAGAATCTTGATATGAAACAGGAGCCATGCCCTTCCGTCCATGATTCCAGATACCAGCGTGTCCGCTGCTGCCTGGAATACATACATAAGGAGTATGCAGGCAGGCTGCGGCTGGAGGATATTGCCCGGGCAGCCAATGTAAGTGTCAGCGAGTGCTGCCGTGATTTTAAGGAGGTCCTTTCCCAGTCGCCTGTGGATTATCTTATTTCCTACCGGGTGCGGATGGGGGAGTATATGCTGGCCCATTCTGACAAAAGCGTGCTGGAGATTGCGCTGGCCGTGGGGTTTTCGGGAAGCAGCCATTTTTCCAATACATTCTGTCGATATATGGGGTGTACGCCCTTGTATTACAGGAAGCATTTAATGGAAGACAGGGAAGACGATGGGAATAAAGGAATGGAAGCTGAAGGGAGTCTGAGAAATGATGGAAATGGTAAAACTTGAGTTGTTTTTTGATTATGCATGTCCATACTGTTACCGTGGGCATAAAAATCTTTTAAACCTGCTGGGACGTTATCCTCAGATTGAACTGGTATGGCGGCCCTGCGAGTCCCACCCGCGCCCGGAACCATCACCGGTGCACAGTGATAAGGCCATACAGGGCATGTATTATATACAGGAGCATCAGGGGGACCTTTGGAGGTACCATGCCCTGGCTTACGAGGCGGTTTTTGACAGGGGTCTGGATATTTCCTCCATGGATATCCTTTCTCAGATGGCTTCCCGGTGCCGGGTTGATCCGGTGGATTTCCAAAAGATGGTTGGTGCAGGTCATTACAGGAAACAATTGGTGGAAGGGAACCGGTATGCCTGGGAAACCAACCGTCTGGATGCAGTGCCCAGTTACCGGTCCGGAAAACATTTCATCGGCTCCAAGGATGGCCTGCTGGTTCCTGCAGAAAGGCTGGAAGCTTTTTTGGATGGACTTGTGGGATGATATGAAATATAAAAAGAACAGATGTTCGGTAAATGGATTGCAGTTTTCGTGGCGCCGCTGTATAATTATAATAAGGATGTATTTCCATGGTAGAGGAGGGATGGGATGGAGCAGCACACCTATCTTGTCATTGATTTAAAATCTTTTTATGCTTCTGTGGAGTGCGCGGAGCGTGGGCTGGACCCCATGACAACCAGACTGGTGGTGGCTGACCCTGAGCGTACGGAAAAGACCATCTGCCTTGCCATATCCCCGGCCATGAAAGCCCTCGGAATCCATAACAGGTGCCGCGTATTCGAGATTCCAAAGAGTGTGGACTATATCATGGCAGAGCCGCGGATGAAGCTGTATGTTGAGTATGCTGCGGAGATTTACGGCATTTACCTGAAGTATATCTCCAAGGAGGATATCCATGTGTATTCCATTGATGAGGCATTCATGGATGTGACCAATTACCTGCCCCTTTACCATATCACGGCCAGGGAATTGGGGCAGTCCATCATGGCGGACATCACAAGGCAGTTCGGTATTCCTGCAACCTGCGGCATCGGGACCAACCTGTATCTGGCAAAGATTGCACTGGATATCACGGCCAAGCATGCAGCGGACTGCATCGGTTATCTGGATGAGGAGATATATAGGAAAACATTGTGGGACCATAAGCCATTGACGGATTTCTGGAGAATCGGCAAGGGCATTGCCGGTAAGCTGGAACGCTATGGCATCCATACCATGGGCGGCCTGGCGGCCATGGATGAGGACTTCTTATATAAGCTGTTCGGCGTGGATGCGGAACTTCTGATTGACCATGCATGGGGCAGGGAGCCTGTGACCATTGGGGATATCAAGTCTTATAAAGCCAAGACTAATTGTCTTACCTGTGGGCAGGTCCTGGGCTGTGATTACAGCTTTGAGGATGGGGAGCTGATTGTCAAGGAGATGATGGACCTGCTGTGTCTTGAGATGGTGGAAAAGAACCTGGTTTCCAATTCCGTGACCCTGTATGTGGGATATTCCAACCGCGCAGAAGCAGAGCCGTCCAAGGGAACCGCCTCCCTGGATGCGCAGACCAATGCGGATATGGTTTTGATACCGGCCGTGACCGCTCTGTATGAGCGGATTGTAAACCCAAGGCTGCCGGTACACCGGATTAACATTTCCGTCAATCATGTGGTAGAAGAGGAATACAGTCAGTACAGCCTGTTTGCTGATGCAGAGGAGCTGGAACGCAACAGGAAGCTGCAGACGGTCATGCTGGATATCAAGAAGAAGTTTGGCAAGAATGCAATCCTTAAGGGCATGAACCTGCAGGATGCATCTACCATGAAGGAGAGGAACCGCCAGATAGGAGGTCATAAAAGTGGCGAGTAGACCAAGGGCTAAGATGGCTGTGGCTGACAGGGCCAAACAGTTCCTTCCATTTGCGGCGCTAAAGGGCCTGCCGGAGGCCCTGGCGGAAAAGGAACGGGTGGTTGTGCCTAAGATTGTGCTGTCCGATGACATGGCAGAGGAACTGAATCAGAAGATGCGGGAAATCATACCAGGCAGGATCATAAGCGTGGTGTATTTCCATAAGGGCGAATATCTGAAGGTGACGGGAATGGTTGCGCGGTTTGACAGGAACAGCAGGATGCTGCAGGTGGTGAACACAAGGATAAATCTGGATGATGTGCTGGATGTGGAAATCTGACTTCATTCCCATGGAAGAAATAATGCGTAGATGACGGCACCCGCTATCCTTTGTCCACTGAAACAGTCGATATGCTGGAAGCTGCGGATTTCCAGCACATGGATCCTGTAATTGTTCAGCATCAGCTTCATGTTTTCAGGCAGATTTTCATCATCCATTATCTGAAACAGTTCCCTTGGGCCATCATACGGCGCACTGCCGTAGTAAATACAGAATAGCGCTGGTTGTCCTCAAAATACCGCACCTGCGAGATATCCCTCTGTCCCATTTTCCTGCCTTTCCTGTTTGAATATGTTCTGAATGCAATGGAATGGGGACATTTTTACCTGATATTATTATACCGGGCATACATGTAAAATGCAAGAATCCGCTGCCTGTATCCATTGCCAATCCTGTGAAACCGCCAGCGACCCTGCCGGCATGTGATACAAATATGAATTGATAAGGGGCAAATGAGTTGCCCTGAAAAGATGAACAAATCATATCACGGATTGTGGTTACAGTCAATATGGATTCAGTGGGAGGACACGGCAGGTCCAAGCACGGCCACATACCCGTCCACCTCCCCCTGGACCACATATCCCTGTAAAAGGTAATCAGCCATCAGGTCCTGGGAATCCTTTTCATATCCAGGCCGTTGGTCCAACACGATATAATCAGCCGGATGCCTGCTGTCCGCAAGATAGATTTCATCCCTGCCGGACAGCTGGGGAATGAAGAAGGTGGTTGATTTGACGGATGCATCCTCTGGGATGGTTGACAGCAGGAGTCTTGCTTCTGCTGCTTTTTCCCGGTCCTGGGCGTAGCTGCCGATGTAATACGTTTTTTTGTACACGACAACGGCGGTAATCATCAGGGCGCAGGCCAGCCCGCAGTACAGGATGGAGGATGGCAGGGATGAGTGGGGCTTGGGCAGGGACTGGGAAGATGCTGGCGTTGGACATGCCGGCTGGGGGATGTCCAACAGGTCACGGTAGTTCACTGCCGCCAGATACATCAGCAAGGCGCCTGAACCGTATGTATACTGAAAGAAAATGGAATGCTGATATTTATAATTGGACATCAGGTTAATCAGCACGAATGGGATGATGAGGGTCCATTTCCGCCAGTCCCTGGTCATTAGCGGAAAGAATCCCAGGGGGAGCAGCATCTGAAGGAAGAAGATGAGTTTTTCCCTTACCGCTATCTGCGACAGCACATATGCCGGATTGACCAGGATTGTCTTGAACATGCTGACCAGGCCCAGCCGCTTGTCAGATATGAAATTATCAAACCGGTTAACCATGGCGCCGTCCCCAAACCGGTTGATATACCAGATGGCCATGCAGAAGTATAGGCAGGAACCGGCGAAGACCAGGAATCCGTACCGATACTGCTTTTTATATAGAAAGAGATAAAGGCCGATGCAGGCCGCATAGACCGGGGCATCCTCCTTAACCAGAAGCAGCAGGGCAGCAGAGCAGGCCATGGATTTATAATGTCCGGTTTCCAGAAAGTACATGGTCCAGAGTATGATGACTGCCAGGAATTTATTTTCATGGAAATCATAAAAACAGCCTCCCATGAACGCCGGATAGGCGCAGTACACCAGACCGAAGCACAGCGTTTTAAGACGGGTAAGGCCCAAAGCCCTGGTCAGCAGACACAGGGGAATGACCCCGCTTATGACCATGAGCGCCTGAAGGACCAGCAGTGTCTCCGGACGCGGCACCAGCTTGTATAAGGGCAGGAGCACATAAAAGACAGGGGACAGGTGCACTGCAAAATGGGACAGAAGCCCGTCGCGCTCACAGGTGGTCAGAGGTGTCAGGCCCTTGTCCATGTAATAATACATCTGGGAAAATATTCCAAAATCATAAGCTGACGAGTAATTGAGGCGGTAGCGCAGGATGGTCATGGAGGCAGTGAACAGGAACCAGAGCACTGCCGTTCCACCCAGGATCATCCATAACCGCCGGGAAGTCAGCCATCTGTCCATCCGTTCAGTCATCATATGAATATTTCCTTAATCATCAGGGCTGCAAGGTACATGGCCATACTGGGTGTCAGGGATAAACGTATTTTTCCGGAGCCTGACGATATCAGCCAGGGAATGGTGAGGCAGAGGCAGATACCAAGCCAGATGCCGAGAAAGCTCCCAAGGGATATCTGTCTCACAAAATCCAGGGTCATGAACGGGACACGGCTGCACAGCAGGAACATGGTATTGGTCAGCAGCCAGCTGGCAATGGCCAGTTTCCCAAGGCCGCCCCCATATGCTGTCAGCCATGAATGGAAATGTTTAAAGTACATCATATAGGGATACCTCCTTATAATGCTGTATCTTAACCACTTCATGGATGAAAGTAAAGATAGTGGATCCAACTGTAAGAAAAATTAGAAAATCCTTAATAATATCTGCTGCTTCTGGACACTGAAAGCCGGTCATGGTAAAATATAAACCATACTTATTCCGGAGGTTGTCATGGCTGATATAATAAAAGATGAGAAGTTTACCGCGGATGTCCTCCTGAACCTGCTTTCCGAGACCACGGATGACTATCTTTATATGTGGGATATTCAGAACGGGACGTTTTACATATCGGATAATGCATATGAGGACCTTGATATCAGCCGCCTGATTGAACAGGATGTTGTCACTTCATGGTCGGGAATCATGGTCAGGGAGGATCTGGAACCGTGGCTTAATGATATGCAGATGATTCAGGACGGTATTAAGGACTACCATGATATGGAGTACCGGGTCTGTAATAAATCCGGCCGGGTCATATGGGTGTCATGCCGGGGAACCGTAAAGAAAGATGGGTCAGGAAGGCCGCTGTTCATGATTGGCCGGATTTCCAATATCGGAAAACAGAATAAATTTGATAATGTCACGGGCCTGATGAACCGAAGCCAGTTTGAACAGGATATTAAGGCCCTTGTGGGAACGGAGACAGCTGCCAACGGTGTAATCGTGGTCCTGGACATTGATGACTTCAAGAATGTCAATGAAAAGTACGGTTATGCATTTGGGGACCGGGCACTTAACCTTCTATCCACACTGATATCGGCCATGCTTCCCAAGGGATGCCGTCTTTACCGTCTGGATGGGGATGAGTTCGTGTTTCTGGTGAAGGACGGCACAAGGGAGACCGTACGGGGGATTTATGAGAATATCCAGATGTTCATCGGCAGCCATTTTACGGTGGAAGGCCATCAGATACTGATTTCCTTATCCGCAGGCGCCTGCTTTTTCCCAGATGATGCCAGTACCTACCAGAAGCTGTTCAGGAATGCGGAAAATGCAGTTGAGATTGCCAAGATGAACGGAAAGAACCAGCTGGTTTTCTTTTCCGAGGAAATGTATCAACAAAAGCTGAGGAACATGGAGCTGCAGGAGAGCCTGCACGCCTGTGTGAAGGATGGGTTCAGCCAGTTTGAACTGTTCTACCAGCCACAGGTGGATGCGGTGACGGGGGCGGTCACTGGCGCGGAGGCATTGCTGCGGTGGCATTCCCCGGAACATGGGGAGGTTCCGCCTTCGGAGTTCATCCCCCTGCTGGAGGAGAGCCGCCTCATAACACAGGTAGGGGCCTGGGTGCTGGAGGAGAGTGCAAGGCAGTTTCAGATATGGAGCAGGTATAAAGAAGACTTTTCCATGAGCGTCAATGTCTCATATATCCAGTTAAAGGACAATGCGCTGCTGGAATATCTGAAGGATGGACAATGGGGTGACCTGCCTGTGGGGCAGATGGTTCTGGAACTGACGGAAAGCTGCTGGGTGCCGAACCTGCATTTCCTGAATCAGGAGTTTGAGGAACTGCGCGGCATGGGATATGGGATTGCAATTGATGATTTTGGCACCGGATATTCCTCGCTGAGCCATCTCAAGGAACTTCCGGCTAACGTGCTTAAGGTGGACCGCAGTTTTGTGACAGGTATCCACCAGGGAAGCTATGAATACATTTTTTTAGAGTATATCATCAAGCTTGCCCACAGCATCGGTTTAAAGGTCTGCGTGGAAGGTGTGGAGACAGAGGAAGAATTTGATATTGTGAAGCAGACACAGCCGGATTACATACAGGGATATCTGTTTGGAAGGCCGGTCAGCGCTTCGGGGTTTGAAAAGCTGTATTTATAGCAGGGGCTTATAGCAGGGGCTGGTGTCTGCAGGGGGAGGGGTACAATGTATCAATGTAAGCTTCAAATCATGATTTTCAGCAGGGATTCAATGCTGGCCGGGGTGATGCGCCGTCTTTGCCCGCTGGAACATTTTTCACATACAATTACGCAAGCAGGGGAATTTTCGCCTGAGCGGGCTGCTGGCAGCCATGTGGTTGTCTGGAACCTGGGCAGCGGCATCCTTCCGTCAGGGCTGCGTTCACATTGCAGGGAGGATGCGGTTCTTGTGTACTGTGGGGAGCGGGGGATGATTGACGGTCTTGCCGCCAGCGAGATGGAGGCGGCGGACGAGTTCTGGGACATCCCGCTCATGCAGGAGCGGGTGCGTATCCGGATGGAACATATCCTGAAACAGATTAAGCTTGAATATGACCTGTATATGACCCGGACATACCTGGACACGGCCATTGACAGCCTGCCGGACATGCTCTGGTTCAAGGCCATGGACGGAACACATGTCAAGGTGAACCGTGCCTTCTGTTCCGTGGTGGGAAAGGACCGGGAGGATGTGGTTGGACGGGACCACTGTTATATCTGGGGCGTTTCACCGGATGACTTTGAAAATGGGGAGGAATCCTGTAAAAAGTCGGAGGATGCTGTCATCCTGGCGCGGCGTACCCTGCAGTTTACCGAGGAGGTCAAATGTTCCAGGGGAATGCGGCAGCTGCGCACCTATAAGACACCTATCATGGACCGGGACGGTGTGACGGTCCTTGGGACGGTCGGAATCGGCCATGACGTGACGGACCTGCACAACATGAGCGCGGAAATCGAAATCCTGCTTCAAAGCATGCCTTATGCCATCCTCTTATGGAATAACAGGGGCAGGATACTGAATGCAAATGCAAAATTCGAGGAGTATTTCCAGATAAGTAAGATTCAGATCCTGGGAAAGGATTATGAGGAGTGGTTGGCGGATGCCTTTGACGGACCACGCACAGTCAATGGCGAGGGATATGCGGAGGCCAGGGTATCCCTGCCGGACGGGACTGGGAAAATGCTGGAAATCCACGAAAGCTCCATCTATGACATATTCCACAATGTAGTGGGGAAGCTCTGCATCTTCCGGGATGTGACGGTGGAGCGGAACCTGGAAAAACAGATCCTTCACAGCTCCAATACGGATTTCCTCACAGGGCTTTACAACCGCAGGTATTTTTACCAGTATATCAATCTTAACCGCGGGGACAGGGACGTAAGCCTGCTTTACATTGATTTGGACTGGTTTAAGGCGGTGAACGATACATACGGGCATAAGGTGGGGGATGCGGTGCTGACAGGTACAGCCAGGATGCTTGTGGAATCCTTCCCGGATGATTTTGTGGCAAGGCTTGGAGGGGATGAGTTCCTGGTGGCAAGGCTCGGTGAGTGCAGCATGGAACAGCTTGAAAAAGAAGCAGGGGAATTCCTTGAAAAGCTTAATGCCCGGTTCCAGGCATCCAGGGAAATGCAATCCTTATCAGCCAGCATAGGCATTGCCCAGGGAAAGGACGGGGATATGGATATAGACCTGCTCATCCAGCACAGCGACCAGGCTTTGTACCAGGCAAAGAAGGAGGGACGCTCCAGGTATTGTGTGTACCGGGAGGGGACGGTGACGGGGGATTGTAACTGATGACCAATATATGGATAAGGCATATAAGGACAGGATGTTCCTATATATGCCTTATCTTTTGCAGATTTATGGGGATGGATGTCCCCTTTCATAATCTGTATCTATAGTACCTATTCTTATCATGTATTATTATTATAGCAAAGTCTGTGGTAGAATAGATAAGCAGATGAGTAACAAGTATAACTTTTAACAGGAGGGATTACCTTATGCCGGGCGGAACTGTTTTTAAATTTCATGACGATCTGGACACGGACCAGATCATTGCTTCACAATATCTCTTATTGCCAAATATCGATGAGATGAAGGTACATACATTTGAATCATTGGACCCTGATTTTCCTGGGAAGGTAAAGGAAGGGGACTACGTGGTGGGGGGCGAGAATTTTGGATGCGGTTCCTCCAGGGAACAGGCGCCCAGCGTCCTCAAGGCTTTGGGGGTCAAGGCTGTGATTGCCAAGTCCTTTGCCAGGATATTTTATAGGAATTCCATCAACATCGGGCTTCCCGTGATTGTATGCAAGGAACTTCCGGATGAAGTGAAGACCGGGGATACCATGGAACTGTCCATGTCCGAGGGTGTGGCAAGGGCCAATGGAAAGGAGTATGCATGTACCAGACTTCCTGAGTATATGCAGAATATCCTGAATCAGGGCGGGCTGATTGCATCATTGAACAAGGAGGAAGCGTAGACATGGGAATGACGATTGCAGAGAAGATCATCGCAGCAGCGGCAGGGGTGGACAGTGTGAAGCCGGGGGATATCCATACCGTGAACCTGGACCGTCTTATGAGCAATGACGGAACCACCCACCTGACCGTTGACATGTACAACAATAAATTGAAACATCCCAGGATTGCGGACCATAAGAAACTGGTTTTTATCGTGGACCACAATGTGCCTGCGGATAATCCAAAAACAGCTGCCTCACAGAAAAAGATGAGGGATTTTGCCAGGGAGAACCGGATTGATTTCTGGGAAGGAAAGGGGGTCTGCCATCAGATCATGATGGAGCATTACGTATGTTCCGGCGAGCTGATATTCGGGGCGGACAGCCACACCTGCACGTACGGCGCGCTGGGCGCCTTCGGAACCGGGGTGGGATGCACGGATTTTCTCTACGGCATGGTTACCGGCACTTCCTGGGTGCTGGTGCCTGAGACAGTGAAGTTCAATCTGGTGGGCCGCCTGCAGGAAGGCGTCTATCCAAGGGACCTGATGCTGACCATCATTGGGGAGATTGGGGCCAATGGATGTAATTACCAGGTAATGGAGTTCACCGGGGAAGGCGCTAAGACGCTGAGCATCAATGACCGTATGGTACTCTGCAACCTGGCGGTGGAAGCAGGGGCCAAGACAGGGATTTTTGAGGCGGATGAAGCCGCTGTCCAGTATCTGAGGGAGCGGGGGCGTGAACCGAAGGCCGTATACACCAGTGACCCGGATGCCGTCTATGCACGGGAGTATACCTTTGACCTGTCCCAAATCCAGCCAGTGGTTGCAAGGCCTGATTTTGTGGATGATGTGGTGCCTGCAAAGGATGTTTGCGGCGTTAAGATTGACGAGGCATTCTTAGGGTCCTGCAACAATGGGCGCATCGATGAGCTTCGTGTGGGCGCGGCTATACTTAAGGGGAAAAGGGTAGCTGACAGCGTTCGTTTCCTGGTGGTCCCCGCAAGCCTTGAGGTATACAGGCAGGCGCTTAAGGAAGGCCTGATTGACATTTTCATGGAGTCAGGGGCCATTGTGATGAACCCCAACTGCAGTGTGTGCTGGGGAAGCTGCCAGGGCGTGATTGGGGAAAATGAGGTACTGATCAGCACCGGAACCAGGAACTTCAAAGGGCGCGCAGGCCATCCAAGCTCAAAGGTGTATCTCGGTTCCGCGGCAACAGTGACGGCTTCCGCCATTGCGGGGGAGATTGCCCTGGGATGTGTTTGAAAATGCTTTCCGTCAGATGGCGGGAATGAATCACCAAACAATACCAGGCCGGATAGACGGCCAGTACCAGGCGGCTGTTTGGTATGTAAACCGGAACCGGATTTGTGATTGCAGCAACACAGGAAAGGAAATAGAAAAATGGAGACATTTACAGGCAAAGTCTGGGTGCTGGGGGATGACATTGACACGGACATCATCATCCCCACCGAGTATCTGGCGCTTAAGACAATTGACGATATGAAGCAGTACGGGTTCAGTCCCCTGCGCCCGGAACTGGCTGGGCAGATTGAGGAAGGGGACATCATCGTGGCAGGTAAGAACTTTGGCTGCGGCTCCTCCCGGGAGCAGGCGCCGGAGATTATCAAGGCACTAGGAATCAAGTGTGTGATAGCCAAGTCATTTGCAAGGATATTTTTCCGCAATTCCATTAATAACGGCCTGCTTTTGATAGAGCAGCCGGACCTGTATGATGATATGACGGAGGGGGACCCCATAACGGTTACAGTGAATCACCATGTGGACTATAAGGGAAGGCAGTATCCGATTGCATCCCTGCCCCAGAACCTGGTGGATATCATCAATGCAGGCGGACTGGTGAAAGCCATGAGGAAACTGAACGGACTGGATTAAGGGGATTAAGGAGACTGCAATGGGAAATACAATCATTGAAAAGATTATTAAACATAATACAGGCGCTGCCCAGGTCAGGCCGGGGGACATTGTCACGGTGAATGTGGACCGTGTGATGATTCATGATATCTTCATTCCGTTTGTGGCGGATAAGTTTGAAGAGATGGGATTTAAGAAGCTTTGGGACCCGGACAGGGTGGTCCTTATCTATGACCATCTGGTCCCGGCCAGCCAGCTGGATGATACCAGGCATTTCCGTGTAGGGGATGCGTTTGCGGCCAGATACGGGATGAAGCATGTGCATAGAAGCGATGGCATCTGCCACCAGCTGATGACGGAAGCCGGTTATGTGAAACCGGGGGACGTGGTGTTCGGCACGGACAGCCATACCACCACTTATGGATGTGTGGGTGCATTTTCCTCTGGTATCGGTTATACGGAGATGGCAAGTATCCTGGGCACCGGTACCATGTGGATTAAGGTTCCGGAGACCATCAAGGTGGTCATAGACGGAAAACTGCCTGAGGGCGTCATGTCAAAGGACATCATCCTGCGCCTGATCGGCGACCTGGGGGCTGACGGGGCAACCTACCGTGCCCTGGAGTTTAGCGGGACAACGGTGGAGGAGATGAGCATTGCCAGCCGTATGACCATTGCCAACATGGCCATTGAAGCCGGAGCCAAATGCGCATTGTTCACACCGGATGCCAAGACGGAAGAATACTGTGAAGTGAAACTGGACGATTACCAGAAGAGCCTGACCGGCGATGCGGATGCCGTGTACATGAAGACAATGGTGTATCGGGCAGAGGACTTTGTTCCTGTGATGGCATGTCCGTCCCAGGTGGACAAAATCAAGCCGGTCAGTGAGCTTATGGGCACGCCCATCGACCAGGTGTTCATCGGTTCATGCACCAATGGGCGCCTGGAGGATTTGGTGGCTGCGGCTGAGGTATTAAAGGGCAGGCAGGTGGCGGACTATGTGAAGCTGATAGTGACGCCGGCCAGCAGGAAGGTTTATAACGAGGCCATTGCCTGCGGGGCAATCGACACCCTGGCGGAGGCAGGCGCAATCATCACACATCCTGGCTGCGGTCTGTGCTGCGGGCGGACCGGAGGTATCCTCAGCGATGGGGAGCGGGTCATTGCCACCAATAACCGCAATTTCCTGGGGCGCATGGGGACCTCCAAGGTGGAGATTTACCTGGCGTCACCCAGAACCGCCGCGGCCTGTGCAGCGGCCGGGAAAATCGTGGGTCCGCTGGAGGGACTATGATGGATCTGTTAAGGCAATTAGAGGAATACCGTCCTTTTAATGAGCAGGAGGAAAGGGACAGGAACATCATTATCAGATGCCTGAAGGAAGAAAAGGATATCTTCACGCGGGACAATGCCATGGCGCATATGACCGCGTCGGCCTGGGTTGTTAACCGTGAGCGCACCAAGGTGCTGATGGCATACCATAATATCTATCAGTCCTGGTCCTGGCTGGGAGGCCATGCGGACGGGGAGCAGGACCTTTTACAGGTGGCTGTCCGGGAAGTGAAGGAGGAAAGCGGGCTTAAGCAGGTGCGGCCTGTTTCGGATGCGGTTTACTCGCTGGAAATCCTGACGGTGGACGGTCATGTGAAAAAGGGAGCTTATGTGCCCTCCCATCTGCATCTGAATGTGACCTATCTGCTGGAGGCGGAGGAGGGGGAAGGACTGCATATAAAAGAGGATGAGAACAGCGGCGTCGCATGGTTCTTACCTGGGGATGCCGTCCTCGCTTCAACGGAACCGTGGATGCGTGAACGGGTTTACAGAAAGCTGAATGAAAAAATCAATCGGAATGAAAGAATCAATCTATGATTATAGATGGAGCAGGTGACCCGGCGGGCTGCCTGCTCATTGTTTTTTTACTTGGTATACCATCACATGTTCCCCGTGTATGTCCCGTTCGCCGTTAAAACGGAAGCCGGACTTTTCATACATGGTGATGGCGGTGGTATTTTCCCTGATGACGCTCAGATAGATCCTGGAGCATCGGTATTCCTGCTTCAGGCGGTTCAGGAGGCCGGAGAGGGCGGCACTTCCATACCCCTTTCCCTGGAAGGTTTCATCAATGAGAAGGCGGTCCAGCCACAGGCGCCCAAAGGGGAGGTATGGCCACCAGAAGAATCCGTACATGGCAAAACCTACCATGACGTTGCCGTCATATATCCCAACAGGCCGCCAGTTCCTGTTATGTGCGGCCTCCGTCAGGCATTCCTCCACCGTCTCCACATAGCCTTTCTGTTTTGGGGAAATGCGCAGCTTAAGCGCGGTTTCCCTGTTCTTGTCTGTTATTGGTTGAAAATGCAGATCCATATTGTAATCACCTATTCTTTCATGCGGTTTATCATAACAGAAGCAGGGATGGAAATCAAGCCATGGCAGTTATCTCAGGCGTAATGAAAAATTAAGTATTTTGTTTTTTATAGTACTTGACATTACATAGTAGTGTGTATAATATAGTATCTAAAGGAGGACGGCCATGAATCCACAGTTTAAAAAAGGAGTCCTTGAGCTGGTGGTACTGGAATCTGTCAGGAAGAAGGACATGTATGGGTACGAGCTGGTAGAGGAGGTGTCCAAGGTCATTGATGTGAACGAGGGTACCATTTACCCGCTGCTTAAGCGTCTGACCAATGAACGGTATTTTGAGACATATCTGCGGGAATCAACCGAGGGTCCGCCCAGGAAGTATTATCATATCACGGCGGCAGGAATCTTGTACAGGGACCGGCTGGAGCAGGAATGGGATGAATTTCAGAAACAGGTGTGCAGGTTTTTAAAGGAGCAGAAGGATGAATAAGAAGGGATTTTTAGAGGAACTGGGGACATATCTTGCCATTCTTGAAGATAAGGAACAGCAGGATATATTGGAGGAATACACCCAGCATATTGACATGAAGATTGAAAATGGATTAAGTGAAGAAGAGGCAATCCGGGACTTTGGCGATATCCGGGAACTTGCATGTGGGATACTTGAGGCATACCATGTGAATCCGGAATATCAGGGCCAAACGTCTGTTAAGAGGAAGGTAGATACGCAAGCAGCTGCTGCAAAAGGGAAACAGGCATGGGCGGCAGCGTCCGGCTTTTTTGGAAGGACCGGCACGAGGGTAAAAAGGTTTTTCTGCATCTGTGCCGGAACAGTCAGGCAGGGCGCGGGACGCATATGGATGTTCCTGTCCGCGCCATGGAGAAACAGGATATGGAGCCGGAAACAGGATGAGGATACACGTCCGGAAGGCGGACGTCTCCAGGGGAGCGGTATAAAACGTTTTGTCAGAAGGACACAGGCTGACAGGGACATGGGTGTTTGCAGATCGGACCGGGGCAGAGGCCTGTTAAGGCCGGGAATCGGAACCTGTATCAGAGGTGTGGGACAGGGCATTGGTTCATTCATAGGACACTGTTTCCGGTTTCTGGTCTGGATGGCGCTGTGGTGTATCCGCTGGTGTTTTAATATCTGCATGATATTCCTGGGGCTTCTTGGAGGCTCCTTCACCCTGTGCATGATATTTATCTTTGGCGCATCCGTGGTATGGCTGTTTCATGGTTATCCGCTGCTGGGTATTACGTTAATCAGTCTGGGAACGATCTTATGTTTTGGTTCAGTTACATATCTGTGTTTCAGCCTGTTGCGGCTGAGGACAGGGCGGGAATGCTGTTGGGAACAGGCCAGGCCAGGGCGGATAAGGATGCAGGACGGGGAGCAGGTGCGGACTGGGGCGGAAAAAAAGGCCGGACGGCGGGAGTGGCCTGAACCGGAAGAGAGGGCCGGGCGGAAGGGGCGTCTGGTGCCGGAAGGGAAAGACGGGCGGCAAGAGCGGCCTGAACCGGAAGAGGAGGCCAGGCGGCGGGAGCGTCTGGTGCCGGATGAGAAAGTTGGGCTGCGGAAGTGGCCTGAGCCGGAAAAGAAGGCCGGGCTGCGGGAGTGGCCTGAACTGGAAGAGAAGGCCGGGCGGCAGGAGTGCTTGGGGCCGGAAGAAAAGGCCGGGCAGGAGCACCCTGAGCCGGAAGAAAAGGCCGGGCGGCAGGAGTGCCCTAAGCCGGAATGGAAGGCAGGACCGCAGGAGCGCCTGGGGCCGGAAGGGAAAGCAGGGCGGCAGGAGCACCCTGATTCGGAAGAAAAAGCCGGGCGGCAGGAGCACCCTGAACCGGAAGAGGAGGCAGGACCGCAGGAACCGCCCGTGCCGGAAGATAGACCGCAGGCATCATTGCGTGGATATCAGGAAGAAACCTGCATGAATAAGATTTCCAAGGAGGTAAGGCATGCGTAATTTACAGAAAGTCATGATAGGTATTTTCTGCGGTGGTGTTTTTCTTACCGGACTGGGAACCGGAGTCGCGGCCTATGAAGCCTCCACCTTTGCTTACATGGGGGAAAAGGAAGCAGGTCCGGTGGAGATGAAGACGGAATCCTTTGAGTATGCGTTTGAACCAAAGGAAGAAGAAAAGTTTCGAATCGGCTATTACTATGGGGAATCCCAATCCGAAAAGGAACTGGTCCAGGACCCGGATGTGCCGGAGAATACAGTGAGGTTCCAGCTTACCTATAATTCCAAGGCCATAAGACCGTATCTGGAATGCGGGGAGGGGGATACTGCCTGGGTTGACTATTATTATATCTCCGATGATTTTGTGACGTTCATGGACTGTAAGGACCAGATCATGAAGGAGCTGAAGGAGAGGAAGATAAGTTCTTACCATACGCCTACGGTTAAGGAGTTTAAGGTGCTGGTTAATCCGGCAACCGTGGACCGGGTTGAGTTTATAAGGTAACCCTGCTGTCAGGTACGCGGACGCACGGCTGACAGAAAGCAATTTTCAAACACACCCTAAGAATTCTGCAAGGGAAAATTAATAGTCCTTTTCTGATGTCTGTAGTATACTTTTAAGTGACGATGGAAAGCGGAAAGACTGCTGACGCAATTGAAAATCTGCCTTCCTGGAAGATTTAAGTGTGTTTTGACGTTCATATGTGCATAACAGTGGAAAGGGATGCAGACAGAGGATGCTTTCCTATGGGGAAAAGACAGGCAGGTGTTGATTGGATGAAAAGAAAGATTGTATTGGGTTACATGCTGGCAGCCGGTATGGTACTGGTTTCCTGCCAGGGAAAAGAATCTGGTTTGGATGTTACGGCGGGTGGGGGACAGCAGACGGAACAGTCCCTGAAGCCAAGGCAGGAAGAATGGGAAGATGGCACGGGTCATGCCGGGAAGGATGCAGACCAGAGCCAGGGAAGCGGCCGGAATATAGACCAGAGCCGGGGCAATGACCAGCAGGCAGGCCAGGGCCAGCCAGGCAGCCGGGAAGCAGATTCAGGCCAGGGCCGGCCAATCACCCAAAATCAATATGTCATCAGCAAAGCTGCCCAGAACCTGGGGACGGATAATACCATATTTACAGGTACTTTCTTTCAGGCAGGGGATATCCGGCGGCGCATTTCCCTCCGTCCGGCAAAGGGCGGCATGGAAACAGAATGGCTGGAATGCAGTTTCTTGATTCAGGATGAGAATTATGCCGATGCTTTCTCTGTTATGGACAGTACGGAATTCCTGACGGAGGAAGGGAGACTTTCATATGAGGTACAGCCTCAGGAATATCTTGCAGGCGCGGAAACGGAAGCAGGGAATCCATCCTATACGGTAACCTTCCACTTAACCCCGGATCTGACCGACAGGCATATCTCTGTGGAGGGAAACGGCGCTTTTGCAGGGGATTACTATCCATGGGAGGGAAGCTTCACATTTCCGGATGTCTTTACCAGAAATCTCTGCAAAGCTGATTTATGCCTGTGGCCTACGGAGGACCTGATGCTGCTCAGGAATGAGATTTATGCGGCCCATGGCAGGAAGTTCAAATCCGATGTACTGAACCAATACTATTCCGGTAAGATGTGGTACAGGGGAATCATGGAGCCGGATGCATTTTCCGAATCCCTTCTATCCGATGTGGAAAAGAATAATATTGCTTTCATAAAAGAGATGGAGGGGAATCCGGACAGGAACCGTCTGGACGGGCAGAACCAGTATGGACTGGAAGACCTTCCCTTTGCACCTTATCTATCCCTGCTGGGTAATCATCCTGAAACGGGACTGTATGCGGATTTATCGACCGCCAGGGATATGGGGGCGTATTATGTTGTACAGGGAAGCATTTCCATACCTGCGGCCATTACGGCGGAGCAGGTAAAGCTTATGGCGGATGGAGGGGAAGTTCAGGTTGTGCTGAATGAACGGACCGGTGAGCACAGGATGCTGGCGCTGGACCCGGGAACAAAAGGGCAGGAAACCGCTTACGGATATGTACTGTATGAAGAAGGCGGTAATCCGTCCGGGAGTGGAGAAGAGACAGGACTTACCCTGGATTACGGTTCCGGTACCTATGAACTGTGGCAGACAAGCGCGGATACGGTGATGAAGACCATCTATGAGGGGGATATCTATATCCTGAAGGGCGCGGTCGAAGGCTCTTATACAGGTGTTGCCATGGCATCCAGATCCCAGCAGGAGATACTGCCTTCTGACAGGGGGCAGGGAATGGACGGCGTGCAGGATATGCTGGGGGGAAACTGTCTCAGCTATAACCAGAGAGGGCATTTTACAGCAGTATATTCTTTGGGGGATTAGTGCTCCATCCATCCAGAAACTGTACTTCCAGCACTGCCTATTTTGCCATCTGCCGCGTTGTCGTTAGTCAGCGGAGGACCCACTCCGCTTCCTTCCTCCGCCTTGCAGGCCGACAAAATATTCAGCACTGGCAGTACAGTTTCTGGCTGGATGGAGCACTAGAGCGTGTTTGAAAATTCATTCCCGCCGTCTGCACGCCCCACTTCGCGGTATATTTGGCCCCGATTCAGTCAGCGTAGCCCGCTACGCCTCCATCATCGGGACCAAATCTCCCACAAAGTGGGACGCACAGCCGACGGAAAGCAATTTTCAAACACGCTCTAGGAAACAATCATAAAGGAAATTCAGACAGGGCCAGAGGATTGCTCCTCTGGCCCCTGCTGTTTATTCCTCTAAGAAACCGCGGCTTATCTCAAGGAATCCCTGCTGGTTGGACAGCATGGCCGGATGGCCGCCTGTGTCAAACAGATGGATTTTCCCATGGCCGATTTTCCTGATCATCTCCCCATAGACCCGTTCAAAGTAGTCTGTTTCAAGGGAACAGATAAATTCATCCTCCCTGCTTCCGGTCAGCAGGATATCCGGCTGGAAGCCCTCCAGGGGTTTATGGAAGAATTTACCGATGGTACTATCATGCCGGCGGATGGCGGAGGTGTCGCAATCCACCACATGTTCCCAGTCATCCCCGTTCATATAATAGTAGAACATCCTGGCATTTTCATCCTTCTTGGATGCCTCGCGGTCCTGTTCGATGTTCTGGGTGAATGCCTTCAGCGGAGTCTCGCCTTCAAAGCTGTCGGCAATGACTTTCCCAACCAGTTCCGGCGCCTCCAGGGCCACGTTGATTGCGGCCAGGGCGCCTCCGCTGCTGCCGATGATATCTGCTTTGCCATACTGCCTGGTCTTCATAAGTCCGATGACCTGCATGGCCTCATCAAACCATAAGTCTGCCGGGAACTCTGTCAGCCTGTCCGACTTTCCGTGTCCCAGGAAATCAATGAGGACTACTTTGTGATGCCCTGCATATCTGCCGGCTATCTCATAAAACATGTTGGATGATGCCGTGTTGCCGTGAAGCAGGAATAATGGCCTGCCGCTGCCTGTTTCTTCGTAATGGATATTTTTTCCCTGATATTTAAAATATGACATATTGGCCTCCTAATCTGATGTCAATCAGCAAGGCCCCTGACAGGAACCCTGCACTGTTACCTGGAAGCTGCAATCCTCATCTTCCCACCCCTTTCTGTTTCATCTGATTATATTCTAGCATACCGGATTCAGATAAACAATCGGAAGTCCCGGCAGCAATAGCGGAACACACACATAAAAATATTATAGATTTTTGTATAAATTATTTCATATCAAATTTTCCTTTTATCCGGTACTATAATGTTACAGTTCAGATATGACCTGGAACAGAAGAGGGGAATGAGGATATGAGTAAGAAGATTGGAAGCAGGTACCTGCCATATTGTTTTTTGACGCCGGCAATCGTGTTTTTGCTGCTGTTCATGGCATACCCGATCCTGAACGTGTTTTATTACAGCCTTCAGAACTATGCCACCAACAAGCCTTATCTGAGAGGATTTGTGGGGCCTGGCAATATCATAAAAATCCTGACAGAGGATAAGACCTTCAGGGCCAGCCTCCTTGTCTCTGTTAAATGGGTGGTTGTCCAGGTGGGGCTTCAGCTGGTATTCGGGCTTATGATTGCCCTGGTCCTGAACCAGAGGTTTAGGGGCCGTGGCATCTTAAGGGCCATTGTGTTCGCGCCGTGGGCCGTGTCAGGCGTGCTGACATCCATGATGTGGTCGTTAATGTACAATGAGAATATGGGCGTGGTCAATGACCTTCTCATGAAAATGGGTATCATTAAGAAGGGGATTGCATGGATTTCCGGTTACGGCACATCCTTTGCAGCCTTGACGGTTGCGGAACTGTGGCGCGGTATCCCGTTTTTTGCCATCATGCTTCTGGCGGGCCTTCAGAGCATACCGGATGAGGAGTATGAAGCGTGCTCGGTTGACGGAGGGACCAGATGGAGCAAATTCCTCTACATTACCTTGCCGCATCTTAAGGAAACCATTGTATTGTCCACCCTTTTAAGGGCTGTGTGGGAGTTCAACAATGTGGATGTGATCTACAACCTGACGGGAGGCGGGCCGGTGAACCGTACCATGACCCTGACCATGTATATAACCCAGACAGCCATCAGGGACAGTAACTTTGGATACGGATCCGCCATTGCAGTGATTTCATTTGTCATCCTGGCGGTGTTCGCAGCAGCCTATATTAAGCTGACAGGATTCGGAGAGGAGGAGAAGGCATGAAAGCCAGGAAATGGAAGGATTTAATCATATACCGTCTGGTGCCGCTGACCGCGTTTGTGGGTTTCATCTGTTTCCCCTTTTACTGGACATTGGTCACGTCCCTGAAGGTGGAGGGGGACATCATCAAGCGGCCTGTGCGCTACCTGCCTGACCCGGCGACTGCCATGAACTATGTTACGGCCTGGAGGGATGTGGGCTTTTCCCAGTATTTCCTTAACAGCCTCCTGGTATCTGCCGTGGCCTGCCTCATGACGGTGGCCAGCGCGCTGCTGGTGGGATATGCCCTGTCCAGATTTAAGTTTAAAGGGAAACAGCCGTTCATGCTGGTGCTTTTATGTACCCAGTTCATACCCAGTGCCATGTTGATCATACCGCTGTTCATTACATTCTCAAAGCTGCACCTGATTAACAACCACTGGTCCCTGATCCTGGTTTACACCACATTCCAGATTCCATTTTCATCCATCATGATGAAGGGGTTCGTGGAGAAGATACCATATCATCTGGAGGAAGCCGCCTATGTGGACGGATGCTCCAGGTTCCAGGCCCTGGTCAAGGTGGTGCTGCCCGTGCTGACGCCGGGAGTGGTGGCGTGCGCGTCATTTTCCTTTATATCCTGTTGGAATGAATTCCTGTTTGCACTGATGTTTGTGAATAATACAAAGAAATTCACCATACCGGTAGGTCTTTCGTTCATGCAGGGACAATTTGATATTAACTATGGGGCGCTGGCAGCAGGAAGCATGATTGCGCTGGCCCCGGCGATTCTGATGTTCATATATGTGCAGAAGTATCTGGTCGGAGGTTTGACGGCCGGAGCTGTAAAAGGATAAGGAGGTTCATTATGAGGAAGAAATTATTAGCAGTAACACTGGGGGTGTGTATGGCAGGTTCCATGCTGTACGGATGCGGTTCCAAGGAGGATGCGCCGGCTGCCCCGGCCGGACAGGCCACGGAGGCTCTTGAAAGCGCGGATGGAAAGGGGGATACCGGAAAAGCGGATAATGGAAAGGCTGCTTCCGGGGAGGTTAAGACCGTTGTTTTCTGGGATGAGAATGCAGGTCCCAACCGGACGCCGTATTATGAGGAGCTGATTAAACGGTTTGAGGAGCAGAACCCGGATATCAAGATTGAGTATGTGGGCCTTCCCAACAGTGATGCGAAGAACAAGATTGAGGTTGCGGTAACCGGAAACGCTGCCCCGGACGTGTGCGGCATGCCGCCCCAGTGGCAGGCGGGATTCATCTTAAATGACGCCCTGGAGCCGCTTGATGCGTACTTTGATTCATGGGAGGAACATGACAAGATTAACCAGTCCATCGTCCAATCCCTGCGCACCTTGTCCGTGGATGACAAACTGTACTGTATACCTAACACATCCACCTTTAACCCGATGTTCTGGGGAAGGAAGGACTGGTTTGAGGAGAAAGGGGTGGAGGCGCCCGGGACTTGGGATGACTTCTATGATCTGGTTGAACTGTTTACGGACAGCGATGCGGGCACCTACGGGTTCAGCATCCGCGGCGGGGCAGGCGGCCCCATGCAGCTTCAGGAATACCTGTACGCATATTCCGGCATCACGCAGCCATTTACGGAGGATGGGAAATCCACGCTCAATGACCCGAAGAACGTGGAGGCCCTGGACCGGCTTAAGGATATCTATAACAAGTACACACCGGAGAGCGATATTTCCAACGGATATAAGGAAATGGTAGCTGCCTTTGACACTGGAAGCGCGGCAATGATACAGCATAACCTGGGTTCCTTCGGCGAGCACAGCAAGACCCTGGGAGAAGGTAAATTCTTTGCATTCGCACCGCCTGTATCAGCCACGGGGAAACGTGTGATTTCCGGCGGCTATCCGGTCAATGGCTATGTCATGTTCAAGCAGTCCCAGGTCAAGGATGAGGCGTGGAGGTTCATCAGCTTCCTGTGCTCCGCGGAGCCACAGAGTTACTGGAACCAGAATATTGGCCAGGTGCCTACCCACACGGACCTGACCAATGAAGACTGGGTCGTAAACACACAGCACATCAATGAGGCAATGAAGATGCAGTCTGATGACAATACGATTGCTTTCCCGTATCCTCTGTATCTGCCGGATTACCAGTCCATCCAGGATTCCATTGCAGCGCCGGGATTCCAGGCAGTGCTGGCAGGACAGAAATCCTCGGAGGAGTTCCTGACAGAATGGGCAGATGCCATGACAGGTGCGGAGGCAGAATATACGCAGCTGATTAAGAAATAACAGGCGGCAGGAAGGGATACGGATGACAGGAATCCGTATCCCTTCCTGTCCATGTAAGATAAGAGGAGGAAAGTCATGAATTACGGTAAAAGTGAATGGGGGCCAGTGCTTGACTATGTGAAAATGCTTCACGGAAAAAGCCAGTTCCAGCCCCAGGGCGTGCTGCCTTATCCATGGGAGGATATCGGCCCTGGCTACTGCTACGGCCCGGCATTTGGACATTGGGATGCAGTGCACATCGCCCTGGACCTTCTTGAGGATGATCCGGCCCAGGCCAGGTATCAGATTGACAACCTGATAAGCCTTCAGCAGGAGGACGGCATGATTCCAAGTATCATATGGATGAGGGAGGACGCCCCTGCGGACTGGGCGCCGGACCAGACCCATCCCCCGGTATGGGTATCTGCGGCAGATCTGATATATGGGAGAAACAGGGATAAGGCATGGCTGAAAACCTGTGCGGATGCCCTTGAACGCCAGGTGTCCTGGTTTGAACACAGCCGCAGGGCAATGGACGGAGGCTTTTATTATACGGATATTAAAAACCATCTCTGGGAAAGCGGCGTGGATGAGGGAATCCGGTTCATGGAGGTCCTGGAAGGGGAAAAGTCCTGTGTGGATGCCTGTTCCCACGTATATCTCATGTATGACCGCCTTCTGGCATGGCAGCAGGAACTGTACGGTATCAGGGACAGGACCCTTGAGGAAAAAAGGGATGGCCTGGGACAGTATATAAGGAATGTCCTGTATGACAGGGAAACAGGTTTCTTTTATGACAGTTGGTCCGTGGACTGTCCCAAATACAGGCACCTGTGCCTGGAAGGCTTCTGGCCGGTGATTGTGGGGGCCGCGGATCCTGAACAGGCCGGATATATCATTGAGCGCCATATGATGAATGAACAGGAATTCCTGTCACGGCACCCTGTCCCTACCGTCTCCCTGCAGGATTCCCTGTATGAGAAACGGATGTGGAGAGGCCCTGCCTGGAATTCCATGACCATGTGGGCTGCCAGGGGCTGTATGAGGTATGGCAGATATGAGGAGGCAGGGCGCCTGCTGGAAGCCGCCCTTGACGGGACTTCCCGGATTTATTCCCAGACCGGCTGCATCTGGGAATTCTATGATTCCCTTGGAGGACGGCCGGAACAGGTACAAAGGAAACCGCAGACCGGGTTTAACATGCCCTGCAGGGATTATCTGGGCCATAATCCATTGCATTACATGGCCGGGCTTTGGGAGGAGTGCAGGCATGCGAAGCGATAAAGGAATCCGCGGACAGGCGGGCAATGACCGGAGATACAGTTCCAGGTTCTGCTGTGCGGATGGTTCCCCCGTCAGCACCATAGCGCTGGGGACCATGTATTTTGGCAGCAGGATAAGCAGGACAGAGTCAGCTAAGCTGCTCCAGGTATATACGTCCCTGGGCGGGAACCAGATTGACACGGCCAGGAGCTATGCCAGCTGGCTGGATGGCCGGGACGGTACAAGCGAGCAGGCCATCGGCATGTGGCTGAAGGAACACGGGAAGAGGGAAACGCTTTTTATCGGAACCAAAGGCGGACTGATGCCAAGAGGATATAACAGGGACCGGGGCTGTCTGTCCTGTTCCCATCTGGAGGAAGAACTCCATAAAAGCCTGGATGCCCTGGGAACAGGATACGTGGATGTGTTCTGGCTTCACAGGGATGAGAGGGAGCGCCCGGTAGAGGAGATTGTGGATACCTGTGATGCATTGGTCCGCCAGGGGCTGGTCCGCTATGTGGGCGCATCCAACTGGATCACGGAGCGGATCCAGGCAGCCAATGCCTATGCTGGGGCAGCGGGGAAACAGGGGTTCTCCATGAGCCAGATACAGTTTGGATTGGGCGTCTGCACACCTGAGGCATGGGGGGATGAATCCGTTATCTGCATGAATCCTGTATCCTATGAATGGTACAGGACGGCAGACATTCCTCTGTACGCCTATTCCGCCCAGGCCCAGGGCTTTTTCAGCTTGTATCTGGAACAGGGGGAGGATGCACTGAATGAAGACACAAGGAAAAAATATCTGACAGAGGAAAATATGGCAAGGGCCAGGAGAATTAGGGAAGCCAGCCTGCGGACAGGGATTGATGTATCATCCCTGGTCATACAGTATGTGCTGACCAGGGAATTTGAGACCTTCCTGATCCTTGGGTGCAGCAAGGCGGCGCGGATACGGGATGCATTTGCATCCATGGACCTGCAGATACCGGAACTTCTGGATGTAAGGGAAAAAATGTGATATAAATGGTATAGAAAGGGGACAGCCATGACAGGAGACAGGTTTCCGTCAGAAATAAAAGAGTATACGGACCCAAAAAGCGGGCTGCGCATAAAACAGCTGACGGACAGACATGTGAATTTCCATATGTATTTTACAGATAATTCCTTTGATGGGGATAGTAACTCCATATACTTTTTCTCGGACCGCTGTAATGGCAGGGGTATTTATAACCTGTTCCATATGGAGCTGGATACAGGCGTGATGACCCAGGTAACGGATGAGCCGGAGGGGGTCTGGCTGAGCACGGCCACCAAGACAAGGGACAGCCGGTATCTTGTGTACTGGTCCGGATACCGTTTAAAGGTGATGGATACGCGGGAAAAGACCGTGAAGGTGGTATATGAGGACCATGACATGCTGGTACAGAATTTCTCGGTCAGCAGCGACAGGAAGCGGATTGGGTTCATACGCAATGAGGATGTGGGGGCCAGGCAGGACGGCGGCCCTAATTATTCGGGATTTAAGGATAAAATGTATGCAATCAAGGACAGCCGGATTTCCGTGGTCAACATGGATGGCACGGGTTTCCATGATGTGTGGAGGGATACCAACTGGCTGTCGCATTTCCAGTTTTCCCCGGACAATCCTTCCATTGCCATGTTCTGCCATGAAGGGCCGTGGAACTGCGTGAACCAGAGGATATGGCTTATCAACATGGACAATGGGGATGTGTGGCCCTGTTTCCGGCAGGGGGAGGACGACTGCGTGGGACATGAGTTCTGGACAGGGGATGGGATGATTGTGTTCGACAACCGGGGAGCCGGCCATGACGGCACCATTTCCTCGGACAGGACCCAGGTATTCACGCCGCCTTCCTCAGGAGGCAGGCAGCCCTATTTCGGTATTGCGGATAAAACCGGGCAGGTACAAAGGACGGTCCCCATGCCTTTTTACTGTAACCATTATATGGCCAATCCGGTAAAGGATGAGTTCGTGGGGGATGGAACGGATGATATCGTATTGATTCGTATGGGGACGGATGGGAAACCAACCCTCCGGGTGCTGGCAAACCATAATACCACATGGCTGTACCAGCACTCCCACTGCCACCCGACGTTCAGCTGGGACGGCCGTAAGATCCTGTATGCGGCTGATACGGATGAAGGACACTGTAATCTGTTTTTAATTGAGGATTGGGAGCAGGAATGAGATGAAAGGATTTGACACCGGCCGGAAAACGGCAATGAAGCATATACCGGTTATGTGGCTTTTAGTGATTGTGTTCGTGCCCGTGATGGTGGTGACAATCCTTATTATGGGCACTACGTTCCAGCGCATGTCATATAACCAGGTGACGGAAAGCTCAAGGGCCAACATGCTTAATTCGCTGACCCAGTCAACCAGCGTGCTTGACAGCCGTATGGCGGATCTGATGGAGCGGTTCCAGTACATTGAGAACAGCAGTGACATGCTGTCCCTTGCCCTTGTGATGTCACAGGAAAATGTGGACAGGGCCAAGGGACAGTATTATATCAACCTGAGGAAAAGCATTGACGACCAGTTTGTGTCATCCGGTTCCTTCCTGGATTCCGTAATCATTGATTTTAATGACAGCCGGTTCCGGATGTACCGGTGTGAGGATATACCGGTAAAGATTGATTTTAACTACGACGCATGGTATGGACGCAACCAGTCCATCTATAACTGGAGCTTTCTTCACGACGATACCATTTTCCAGGTGACGGATGCGGAAAACAACCGTAAGAACAACCGGGTGTTCTCCCTGTACAGGCTGTACGGCAAGCCGGGGCAGCCCGGACGGGGCGGGATTGTGTTTAATATCCGGGAATCCATGTTCCGGGATATGCTGACCATACCGGATATCAGTGAAAATGGATATGTGGCACTAATCCATGACGGCAGCCTTATACGCTATAAGGATGTGGATGAGTCTTATACGCTGTCGGCACAGTCCCTGCGCCGTCTCCAGCAGATGGCGGATGTATCCGCCGGAATCAAGGTTAAGAGCGTCTCCGGGCAGGAAATGATGGTATATACAAGGCATCTGAAGACAAATGGCTGGCTTGTGGCCGCATTACTGCCAACCAATGAAATGTTCCACGATGTGCGCACGATGCAGAACTCCATTCATTTTACCATGATTGCAGTGATTGTGTGCAGCGTGCTGGCCTGTGTGGTGCTGAGCCGCCTGATCGTGCTGCCCATCAAACGGCTGACCGACACCGTATCCGTTGAGGACGTCACTTCAATCGCCAATGTCTCCTCAGGCGGCGCCAGGGAGATACAGATCCTCAGCGACAAAATCAATGAACTGCTGTCCAGGGTAAGGCAGCTGATTGAACAGGTAAAAGAGGAGCAGGAGAAAAAGCGGGAGGCAGAACTCTCCCTGATGCAGGAACAGATTAACCCGCATTTTCTGTATAATACGCTGTATTCCGTACAGCAGCTCTGTGAACTGGATGAATCAAAGGAGGCCAGCGCCATGGTCCTGGCCCTGTCCAATTTTTTCAGGACCGGATTAAGCCGGGGGGAAGATGTCATAACCATAGACACGGAAATCAACCATGTAAAAAATTATCTTGTGATTCAGCACATGAAATATGGGGATAAATTTGAATATGAAATAGAGATAGCCCCGGATATACGGGACTGCCGTATCCTGAAGCTGACGCTGCAGCCCCTTGTGGAGAACGCGCTGCACCACGGCATACAGAATCAGGCCGGAAAAGGTATGATTACCATTACCGGGAAGCGTGAGGGCGGGCGTATCCTGTTTGAGGTAAGGGATACAGGAGCTGGAATGGCCAGTGAACGGCTGGAGCAGGTCCGAAAAAGCATGAATCAGGAAGAGGGATACAGCCAGGTAAGCTTTGGGCTGAGGAATGTGTATTCCAGGCTTATGCTTTATTATGACGGGGAAGCCGGGCTGGAGATTGAGAGCGTACAGGGGCGGGGAACGGTCATAAAGGTGTATATCCCTGTGACCTGAAATCCCTGGAACAGATTCCGGCTGTTGAAAAAGGAGGTTTTATGTACCGTGTATTGATTGCGGATGATGACGCCATCATCCGCAGGGGACTTAAAAAAACAATTGACTGGGAAAGCTATGGAATGGAAATCGTGGGGGTTGCATGTGACGGACAGGAAGCCCTTTCCATGCTAAAGGAGCTTGCTCCCCATCTGCTGCTGACTGATATTAAGATGCCTCAGATGTCCGGGATTGAGCTTATGAAGGAGGCCCGCATTCTTTATCCGGATATCCAGGTCATCCTTCTGACTGCATATGAGGATTTTGAGTATGCAAAGGAGGCAATTAAGCATAAGGCATGCGATTATCTCCTGAAGCCGTTGGCCAGGGAGGAACTTTTGGAATCGGTCCTGAACACAAAGAAGCAGTTTGAAAGCCGTATGAGGGATACCCACCGGAAGAATAAAAGCATACCGCTTTTAAGCCGCCAGTTCATCAATGACCTGATGGCGGGTTATTATGGCAAGGCCAGGATAGAAGAAGCCATACAGGAATTAGGGCTGAAGATATACAAGGAGAACCTGATTGCCCTGGACCTGCTGATTGTGGACTATTATGACAGGACCAGGGATCTGTGGGGGGAGCTTCTTAAATATGCGGTCTATAACTGTGTCCAGGAGCTGAGCCAGTCCGTGGATGGCTGTGCGGTAGAAGTCTTTCAGGGAAATGCAGACCATGTGTATATCATCCTGTCCAGCCAGGACGGGGGATGCGGCCTGGAGGAACAAGGGACAGGATTTGCAGGGAAAATCCGTGGGACCATACTGGAGGTGCTGGACGTGGAGACGGCGCTGGGAATCGGAAACCGGTATTCTGGCCTGGAACGGCTGGAGGACTCCATACAGGAAGCGTTCACAGCCTTAAAATACAGACATTTATCAGAGCGGGAGGGTTACTCCGTATTTCATGAAGCCGTGACCTGGGAATCCGGGAAAAGGGCAGAGCTGGGCGAGGGAAATAAGCTGCTTATCCAGAAAGTCCTGCTGGGCAGCCGTGAGCAGGCCCTGGGGCTTTTAGAGCAGTGCAGGGCCAGGGTCCTGAAGGAGGGAATCACCCTTGGGAACCTCCGCATGTGGTGCATCGGCCTAATCGCCCATCTGCTGCAGGAAACAGGGAACTGGAGCCGCCTGGAAGGAAGCCATGATTACTATGAATACTGTGACAGGATATGCGCCAGTTCAGACCTGTCCCGGATATTCGGGATTGTGGCGGACCTGATCCGGGATATCTGCGCAGGGGTTAACGAGACACAGGCAGACTCCAAAACAGTCCTGGCCCACAAGGCGGAAACGTATATAAGGAATAATTATCCGGACAGTGAGCTGTCCCTGAATGATGTGGCGGAAGAACTCCACGTAAGCCCGGTCTACCTGTCCATCCTGTTTAAGAAGATAAAGCAGGTTACATTTTCCGACTTCCTGTCAGAAATCCGGATGGAAGCTGCCAGGGAACTGGTGGAGCACACCAGCCTTAAGACATATGAGATTGGGGAACGGGTGGGCTATGTCAATGCCAATTATTTCTCCTGCCTGTTTAAACGGCGGTATCATGTGTCGGTGTCGGAGTATAGGAAACAGAAGGGGGTTATATGACGGGAATGGAAGTTAAAACTGCAAGGGACACCAGGCTTAGCCCGGTGTCCCTTTTAGGGCAGATGCGCCTATTACTGTACCGTTGTCTGGAGCCAGAAGTTAGAGCCTGAACCGGCCAGGGTAACGGTTGTGGATGTGTTGCGCTGGAAAGACATCCAGGTATCCACGATTGGCGTACGCATGTTGTTACCCCTGTAGATGGTTATGCGGTAGCGGCCTGGTGCCACATTATAGAACCGGGTGAAATCCAGGAAGTTTAAGTTAGATACAACCAGCCTGTTATTCACGTAAATCTGGATTGGGCCTCGGACCGCTGCATTGTAAAACCGCACCCGTGCAATGGAAACCGGGAAAACCGTGCCTGGGAGGATCACACCCCAGTTCCATGACCAGTCAGGGTTCACCACAGGAGGAATAGGCCTTGGAGGAACAGGTCTTGGGGGAACAGGCCTTGGAGGAATGGGCCTTGGGGGGATGGGCCTTGGGGGAACAGGTCTTGGAGGAATGGGCCTAGGTGGTGTGGGTCTGTCGGGTCTTACCGGTGGTGTGGGCCTGTCGGGCCTTACCGGAGGGTTAGGCCTGTCAGGTCTTACCGGAGGGTTGGGCCTGTCGGGCCTTGCCGGAGGGTTGGGCCTGTCAGGTCTTACCGGAGGATTCGGTCTGTCCGGAATAGGAGGAACCGGCCGGTCTGGTAAAGGAGCAACCGGTCTGTCCGGCATAGGCATTGCAGGCTGTGCCATCATGGGCTGGGTCTGCATGGGTTGGGCCATCATAGGCTGTGCCTGCATGGGCTGGGCAGTGCGTCCGGACATAGGGGCGCCAAAAACCTGGTCCTCCTCCGGGCTGTCTGTATATGGGATGATTGGGTCATACTCCTGTGAATTAACCCAGTCTTCTGAATAGTCCATATCAGATTGCAAATCATCAGGCAGCAATTCATCCGCCTGCAGGTCATCAGGCATGGATTCATCCATCTGCAGGTCATCAGGCTGTAATTCAGAACCTGCTGCAGGGTAAGGATAGAGGTCTTCCGGCACGGAAGGATAGTAGTCGTCGTAATACATACAGTAACCTTTCATAATACGCTTTGTCATATCTTATGCGGCGGAATTGGATTGGTGAGTTGGCTATGCGGTTCAAATAAGTTTCAGGACTATTTTACAAGTCTTGACGTAACGGTGGTTCAGTGATATTTTATAGATATGGTTCTCAATGGCGTTCTGCTAATGACAATCTTTAAGGGATATTCTCCCTGTGATTCCCAATGTGTGATAAAAGAATATGGTTCAATGGTCAGGTGGTGGTTTCATGGATGTGTAAAGCTGTATTTTCTTGCAACAGATGGAAAGATTGATTATAATAAAAGGAGATACATATGGATATAGCTGTGAAAAACAGGCAGACCGTCAAGCGGCTTAAAGAACTGACCCTGTTGGACCGCTTTTTATTTGCGGAAACCATGGAGGACAAAAGGAACCTTCAGTTAATACTTTCAATTATCCTGGGAAAAGAGCTGGAATTAAAAGGACAGCCACAGGTGGAGAAGGAATTGAGGACAGCGCCCTGGCTGCGCTCCATCCGACTGGATGTGTATACGACGGATGAGGAACGGCGCGTCTATTCAACCGAAGTGCAGAAAATCAATACGGGGAACCTGGTTAAGAGAAGCAGGTTTTACCAGGCGCTGATTGACGGCTCCCTTCTAATGCCGGGGGAGATTGATTTTAATGAGATGCAGCCCTCGTATCTGATATCCATCATGCCCTTTGATTTATGGGGATATGGGAGGTATAAGTATACCTTCAGGATGACCTGTCAGGAGCAGGAAGGATTGCTTTTAGAGGATGGGGCAAGCAGGATATTTTTAAATACCCATGGGACGAATGGGGAGGGAGTGGGCACGGAACTGATAGAGTTGCTCCATTATATGGAGCATACTACAGACCAGTCGGCATCCCATAGCACCAGCCAGCGTATCAAAGAACTGCACGGACGGGTCAGTCAGCTAAAAGCCAGTGAAGAGATTGGAGTGAAGTATATGCAGGAGTGGGAAGAGAGGATATATCTGCAACAGGAAGCCAGGGCAGAAGGCGAGGCAGCCGGTGAGTCCGTGAAGCTAATCAAACAGGTAAGGAAGAAGGCGGCAAAGGGCGTTACGGCAGAGGCGTGTGCGGATATGCTGGAAGAGGAAGTTTACCTTATTGAAAAAATTTATGACATGATTAAAGCAAACCCGGACTGGGATGACACCAGGATATATGAGACGTTGAAAGTTTCCAGATAAAGGGGGGAAAGACGCTTTTTGGAATGCACGAACCCCTGTCTTCATGATACAATGAATAGAACAATCCGGAACATCAGAAGATATAGATGAGAAATAAAAGGATATGGTGGGAAATTCCGGTGTTATGGTACGCATTATATCATGGTACACATTATTATGGAGAAGGAGTATACATGCAGTCAGGTGATAATGAAAAGACAGATACAGAAGTAAGGGAAATACTGGATTATTACAAAGAACTTCCGGAACGCGGTTCGCAGGAGGTCATTGTAAGCATGCTGAGGGAACTTCAGGACGTATGCGGATGGATTGGACCCTCTGTTCTGGAGGAGGCGGCACAGACGGCCGGGGTAAAGGAATCCCTTATAGAAATCATAATGAAACGGTATCCCAGCCTGAAGAAATCACCATATGTCCATGAAATCATTGTCTGCACAGGCCAAAACTGTGCATCCAGGGATAACCTTAAGCTGCTGCAGGAGTTGAGGCAGCGGCTTAAGATAGGCGGTGACGGTATCTCCCAGGATGGGAGGATATATATGAAAACAAGGGCATGCCTGAAACAGTGCAGGACAGCCCCTAATATCATGGTAGATGGGAAGATATACAGTGGAAAGAGTGTAAAGGAGATTGTTTCCATGGTCACGGGCCATGGCATGCATATATAAAATAGTCAGATTATATTAAACAAAATGTAAAACAGACCCCCATGCCGATGTGCTACTATGTAAATATAAAATTCTGGAAATAAACCGGAACAGGAGGGATGTACATTTGTTTATGGATTCGTTTTTCTGGGGAGGCGGTTTTGAGGTAATTTTTTCCCTGATGTTTGTAATTGTAATTGGGATGTTTGTGGTAGTGGCAGTAAAGGGGATTGGACAGTGGAATAAGAATAACCAGTCGCCAAGGCTGACCGTGCCCGCATCGGTAACTGCAAAGCGTACCAATGTGAGCCATCATAGGCATGCCAATGCCGGGGACATGACCGGCGCACATGGATTCCACTCCACCTCGTCCACCAGTTATTATGTGACATTCCAGGTGGAGAGCGGAGACAGGATGGAACTGTCCGTGACAGGCAGGGAATACGGGATGCTTTCAGAGGGGGACACAGGGAAGCTGAGCTTCCAGGGAACCAGGTATCTTGGGTTTGAGAGGCTGAATGTGAAGGCCGGGATATGAAAATCTGCATAAAACAGCAAAATAATGCATATCTGCACAGGTTACCGTGTTATAGTACATTCATCGGAAACGTAAGTAACCGATAACACGCGCCGGTATGCAAACGGCTGAAGCAAGCGGTCTGTAAAACCGTGACCCTGGTGGTAAACATTGTTGGTTCAAATCCAACCCGGCGCATGCGTGTATTTGGGAATCGGGTATCCTTTTTTTCAAATGCACCGTCCGGGCAAATGTGGCAGAGTGGCTGAATGCGGCTCCCCGCTAAGGAGTTGGCCGGGTAACCGGCCCGAAGGTTCGAATCCTTCCATTTGCGTACTTGACATGGAAAAAGGACTATGTATATACTGTAACTGTGAAATGTAGGGGTTTACCGTGCGTTGCTAAACGTGCACAGGGAATGGATTTTTATATACGCCCCGGCAAAGTGTATAAAGAATCGTGGAAAGGAAATGAGTGGATCATGGCAGTCAGGAACATCAACAGGGAATTGAGTTATGGGCAGTCCGGTGTCAGTAGTTATCAGTATCACTACGGCAGCGGACGTATTGGCGTAACAGAGAACCAGGACTGCCAGGGCGCCCATTAATACAGAATGGAAATATGGGGCCTCACAGCAGGCCCTTTTTGATGCAGAAAGAGAGGAAGATTATTGTGCATCAGACCATGTTTCCATTATTAGTAATGAATATACTTGAAAACCATGCCACAAAGGACCATCCCTTAACCATCACAGAAATTACGGATTTCATTAACCGGGAATTTGCCCCGTTTGCAATGGAAAGGGATAACGTGGTGAACCGTTCCACTGTCATGCGGATCCTGGATGCAATGGAGTTCTGGACAGAGGGGAATCTGTTTAATTTCCATGTGGTGCAGTGCGGGACGGATGGCAAGAAGATGTTCTGCCTGGAACGTTGAAAAATAGACAATCAAATGATATAAAGACAAGCGAACGTGATATAGGAAGGGCTCCCAGGCATCCGGCCGGATGTGGGGAGTCCTTTTCTTATGAAAAACAGTGGTTAATTATGCACAATTAGAACTGGATAATAAAACATATAATAGAAGTATTGACATTGGTTTGACGAACCGATGCCGCCGGATACCTGTATTAATGTCCTTCTTATATAAAAAAGATGGTAAGAAATTATAAAATTTTCATAAGTGTTGGAGCTCCAACATATCCATGGGAAAAAGCCTGTTATAATTTTAACTATCTTAAGGGACGGATTGGGGCGAAGGATATGAAGACAGAGGAAACCAAACTTACATTTTATGGTAAACAGGCGTTTGCCATGCTGCCGCTGGTGGGATATATACTTATCGGCGGGACATTTTCAGTTGGACTTCACTATTATTCCATGAAGGGGCTGTCTTTTGCGGCGGCGGTTTCCCTCTTTGCAGGATTTTTCCTCTGCAGGGAGAAGGACCGGTATTGGGACAGCGTGGTCCATGGTCTGGCCCAGTATGGTAATTCCAGGCTGATATTTGTATTCATGGTCATCGGCATTTTTTCCAAGCTGATGAATACAGGAGGGATTGGGGACGGATTTATCTGGCTCAGCCTCAAGCTTGGGATTTCAAGAAGCGGATTTGTGGTATTCAGCTTCCTGGCCTCGGCCATGATTTCCATGGGGGCCGGCGCACCCATTGCGGCCATGTTTGCAGTGATACCTATTTTTTATCCGCCGGGAATCCTGCTGGGAGCCAATCCTGCCATGCTGGCAGGGGCTTTGATCAGCGGTATTTTCTTTGGGGATGCAATCTCCCCAAGCTCACAGGTCATCAACACGACCGTCATGATACAGCATGACGGAGTGACGGGACGGCCTGCAGACCTGCTTCAGACATTGAGGATGAGGACTCCCTATATCCTGGCGGCAGGCGGGTTAGCCATGGTGGTTTATCTGATATTCGGGGGACGCGGAGGCACCATGGGGGATATTTCACAGATATCAGCCATGTCCTCACCACAGGGGCTTTGGATGCTGGTCCCGCTGGCAGTCCTGCTGCTCGTCTGTTTCCGGACCGGGAACCTGTTCATGGGATTGTCATTTGCCATTGTGTCAGGATTCGCTGTGGGGCTTCTGACAGGGGTTCTTGCCCCATCGGATATCGTGGCCATTGACTATGGTACCTCGGGACTGAAAGGGGTTATTTTTGAAGGCATCAGCGGAATGCTGGATGTGGTGGTTTCCACTATCCTGCTGTATGGGCTGATTGCGGTTGCCGTGGATGGAGGCATGATGGAGCGGTGCTGTTCCTGGCTTTTAAGCAGGAAAATCATGGGAACCACACGTGGCGCCGAAACCATACTTACAGCGGGAATCATCATTACCAATATACTTCTGGCAGGCTGTGTGCTGCCGTCCATCCTGATGTTCGGCAGCATGGCGGACAGGATTGGACAGGAAAGCGGCATATCCCCGGAGCGCAGGAGCATCCTCCTGACAGCCAATGCAACGAATTTCAGTTCCATCATTCCTATTAACAGTGCATTTGTCATGGGCAGTGTGACAATTATCAATGAAATGGTGCAAAAGCACAGCTATCTCCCGACCGTGTCCCCATTCCAGATCTTCAGTGCTGCATTTTACTGCCTGTTCCTTACAGGAATCTGTGTTATCTGGGTAGCCGTGGGGGAGAGGGCAGGCAAGTTCGGACACCAAAAGGCCCAGGGAATTTCTGCGGTGAGGGGAAGCTGATACGGGAGCCGATATGGTCAGGAACCGTGTTTTATGATAGAAAGGAGAGTTGGTTATGGACTCAGTTTATGATCTTATTATCGTTGGCGGCGGACCGGCGGGGCTGTCAGCAGCCATTTATGCCGGACGTTCCGAGCGCAGGACGCTGCTTTTGGAAAAGGGCAGCTACGGCGGAAGGATTAATGATACGTATGAAATCAGGAATTATCCGGGAACGAAAGCGGACAGCGGGCAGCATCTGATGGAACTGTTCAGGGAACATGCGGCCAGCCATCCCACGGTAGAGCTTAAGCGTACCACCGTCACAGGGGTCCGGAAGGAGGACGGTACATTCATTGTGGAGACAAAGCGCCGCGGGAATTTTATGGCGCGCAGCGTTATTTTGGATCTGGGCACCAGGCCCAGGGAACTGGATATCAAGGGTGAGAAGGAATTTACCGGGCATGGGGTCGCTTACTGCGCGACCTGCGATGCGGAGTTTTTCAAAGGAAAGGAAATCTATGTCCTGGGAGCGGGGGACCAGGCCATTGAGGAATCGGATTACCTGACCGGGTTTGCATCCAAGGTGACCATTGTAGTGCTTCATGAGGAAGGGCATCTGGACTGTAACGAGGTTGCCGCGGAGCATGCGTATAAGAACCCCAAGATAGATTTTGTGTGGAGCTCCACGGTACAGGAAATCAAGGGGAACGGCCATGTGGAATCACTGGTATTAAAGAACGTTGACACGGGCCTGGAAACAGAGGTGAGGGCCGACGGGCTGTTCCTGTTCGTGGGCATGGTGCCGCAGACGGAACTGGTGAAGGACATGGTGGACTGTGACAGGTCCGGTTACATTAAGGTCAATGAGAAAATGGAGACCAATGTGCCGGGACTCTATGCGGCGGGCGATTGCACCCAGACATTCCTGCGCCAGGTAGTCACCTCGGCGGCGGACGGCGCGGTTGCGGCGGTTGCATCGGAGCGCTATGTAAAGGAATTGGAACAGATCCAGGGAATCCTTGGTCCGGATTCGGGCAGGACCGCATTTTTATTCTACAACCCGTACAGCAATGAGGATATTGAGAAGACCGCCAGTCTGGAGCAGGAGTTAAGCGGACAGTGGAAGGTATACAGGCAGGATATCACAAGACAGAACCTGCTCTACAACAGCCTGAAGCTTAATCGGACGGTTGCGGGGGCATTTTACGATAACGGAAAGCTGGTTGAAATCAAACAGGCTTTTTAACAAATAATAATAATTCAATGGAGGATATGAAATATGGGACAGCCACTTGTTTTTCCACACGGAGTCACTGTTTACAACCCTGAAAAATGCTGGAGCGGTTATACGATTGTTCCGTTAATCAATGACGGCGTATTATTGTTTGATATGAACGGCAACGAGGTCAGGCGCTGGAACATGCACGCCATGCCGCCAAAGCTTCTTCCGGGCGGATATGTGATGGGCCTTTCCGGATACCGCCATCCTGATTATGGCATGCAGGACGGCGTCAACCTGATTGAAATTGACTACGACGGTAATATTGTATGGGAATTTGACCATTTTGAGAATATCGACGACCCGGGCAGGGACCACAGATGGATGGCGCGCCAGCACCATGATTACCAGAGGGAGGGAAACCCGGTGGGGTATTACGTACCCGGTATGGATGCAAAACCGCTTTCGGGCAACACCCTGATCCTGGTGCACCAGACCATCCACAATCCTAAGATAACGGATAAGAAACTGCTGGATGATGCCATGATTGAAGTGGACTGGGAGGGGAATATCCTTTGGAAATGGTCCATCAGTGAGCATTTTGACGAACTGGGATTTGACGAGGCGGCTAAGAACGTGCTGTTCCGCGACCCCAACCTGCGCGCATCGGACGGCGGCGTGGGCGATTACCTGCATGTGAACTGCATGAGCTATCTTGGGCCTAATAAATGGTATGACCAGGGAGATATGCGTTTTAAGCCTGACAACATCATCTTTGACTGCCGCGAAGCCAATATCCTGGCAATCCTGGATAAGGAGACAGGAAAGATTGTATGGCGCATCGGACCTGATTTTAACGCTTCCCCGGAGCTTAAGAAGCTGGGATGGATTATCGGACAGCATCATTTCCATATGATTCCCAAGGGCCTGCCGGGCGAAGGAAACCTGATGGTCTTTGACAATGGCGGCTGGGGCGGCTACGGGACACCCAACCCGTCATCTCCAATCGGCACCAAAAATGCACTGAGGGATTACAGCCGTGTGCTGGAATTCAACCCTGTTACACTGGAGGTGGTGTGGAAGCTGACTCCCAAGGAACTGGGGCATGCGATTCCCACGGATGCCAGCAAATTCTACAGCCCTTATGTCAGCAGCGCACAGCGTCTGCCCAATGGCAATACCCTGGTAACAGAAGGCTCGGACGGCAGGCTCATCGAGGTGACGCCGGACCATGAGATTGTATGGGAGTGGATTTCACCATATTATACGCACAATGAAAAGGGTCCGAAGAACAATATGATTTACAGGGCCTACCGTTATCCCTACAGCTATGTGCCTCAGGAGCCGGAACCAGTGGAGGTTCCCATTGAGCGGATTGACAATGTGACCTACCGTGTTCCGGGCGCAGGCGCGTTCGGGGCAAAAAAGGTGATTGACGTTGAGGGGACTTTGCCGTATTATCAAGATGTGGCCCTCTGTGTGGCAACGGATGACGAGGAAGACCTGTCACAAAGGGAAAAGGTCTTCGAGGTGGATACGGATGTATTCCATCCTGTCGATGCGGCCAGCTGGAAGGATGAGGTATTGGCAGTGGAGGATAAACCGGTGCTGGTACTGTTCGGCGCAGAGCGCTGCGTCCACTGTAAGGCCCTGCACCCTGTGCTGGAGGAAGCCCTGAAGGAAGAATATGACGGGGCATATGAAATCCGCTATGTGGATGTGGATGCAAACCAGGATCTGGTGGACACCTACAATGTGGGCGGTATCCCGGTCGTAGCCATATTCCGGAATGGAAAGGAAGTACTGAGGTTTAATGGCGAGATGGATTATGACGATCTGTGTGATATCCTGGACCGCCCATTGGAGTAGGCCTGAACCTTATATAAGCAGGGATAGGAAGAAAACAAGACATTACCAGAAGAGGAGCTGTTTGAAACAGCCCCTCTTTCGGTAGTTCATGGAGGAAGGAATATGCGCGATTTTTTTACAATCTCAGAGAATGCATGCAGGGTCCCCTTTGCAGACCTCTGCAAAAGAAATGAGGAGTACCGCACGTATTTTGTGCGCAGGACCTATGAAGCGTCCCAGTGCATACACCCCCAGGGAACAAAAATCAGCTGTTTCGGGATTGTGGAGAGCGGCATCCTGAAGGCTGTGAACAATACGATCAATGGTGTGGAACAGTGCCATTCTTACTTTGAGGCCAAGGATCTTTTTCCGGAATTCCTTTATTTTACCGGCAGGAAGAATTACGCATACACATTGATTGCTGAGAAAAAATCAACAGTTCTCTGGATTCCGGTCCATGTACTGGAGGAAATGCTGGAAAAGGACCAGGGACTGATGTATGCGCTGCTTCTCTATGTCTGCCAGCGGGGGCTGAAGGACCAGCTGTACCTTAACTGCCTTAACTATCAGACCATCCGGGAGCGGATTGCTTACTGGATTGTGGGACTCCACAACCTGTCTCCCGTGGAAAGCGTCCTTATGCCCGGTTCCCAGCTGATCCTGGCCAATATGCTCCATGTGAGCCGCTCATCCCTGAACCAGGAACTGAAGCTGATGCAGAGGGACGGATACTTTAAGGTTAAGGGACGGGAGATGTATGGACTGGACGAGGAGAAGCTGAATGCACTGCTTTAGGTTCATGGGTTACTGGGCGGCGCGGTAGCTTTTCAGGATGTTGTTCATGCTCCTGGTAATATGCTGTTCCATCATCTGACGTGCTTTTACCGTGTCCTTGGAACGTATGGACTGAAGTATCTGTATATGTTCCTCTGTGGACTGGACATAGTGGTCCAGTTCTGAGTTGGCACTGCCGGTGCTGGGGCCGTTCCATAGGCTCATCAGGAAATTATATAGTTTCTGGTTATCCGCGGCTGTCCAGATGGAAGTATGTATTTGCTGATTCAGTTCCGTGTAGTATGGTCGGTCCAAGGTGGATAGGTTGTCCGTCAGGTGATAAAGTCTGGCAAGCAGTTCCGATACATCCATTCCATTTCTGGCGGCCCTTACGGCTGCTTCTGATTCCAGCAGGATCCTCATCTCATAATGGTCCGTGATGAATTTCTGGTCAATCTGTTTTACGATTGCCCCTTTATTCATACGGAGTTCAATCAGGCCCTCTGCAGCAAGGGTCTGAAATGCTTCACGTACAGGAGTCCTGCTGACTCCAAGTTTTTCAGCTATCTCGGTCAGGCTCAGCTCCTGGCCGCTTTTATATTCTCCTGCAAGGAGCGCTTTTTTTAATATAGATGTAATCCGGACCCTTGCAGGCATCATTTCCAGAGATTCCATTAATTTCACCTCGAATGTTTTATCTTTATCATCATACCATACCCCCATTTTTATTGTCAAATGCCATAACTGAGTGTAGTATGAATTGTAAAATATGCACAAAAATATAAACAAAACTAAAAAATATATTGCATTATTTATTTAATTATGCTAATGTTTAACACGTAGATTGAATATCGTATACGATATACGATTTCAAAAAAGGGCAAAGGAGGAGAAAATAATGCATGCAATTGAAAAAATTCTTGCAAAGAACAGCGGCCGTACCCATGTAAAGACCGGTGAGATCATCACTGCAAAGATTGATTTTGCTGAAATCAATGATTTATATCTGCAGACCATTTATTCCTTTTACGAAATGGGTGGGGAGAAGGTCTGGGACAATACCCGGGCAGCATTTGTCTTTGACCATTATGCACCAGCGCCGGACATCAAAAGTGCGGCCAACCACGGGGAGATGAGGGAGTTTGCCAGGAAGAACCAGTTGAAGTATCATTTTGATACCAACTGTGGGGTCTGCCATCAGGTCATGCCTGAGGCAGGGGTTATTTATCCGGGGATGATCATTGTGGCCACGGACAGCCATACCACGACCCACGGTGCATTTGGCGCCATGGGCACGGGCTGCGGCGCAACGGATATGGCCACGATCCTGATGACGGGGGAACTGTGGTTCCGGGTTCCGGAGATAATCGAGGTACGTCTGGAAGGCCAGGCGCCCAAGGGAGTATTTCCAAAGGACGTCATCCTTAATGTCCTGGGCAGGATTAAGGCAGACGGCGCTGTTTATAAGGCCATTGACTTTACAGGAAGCTATGTGGACAGCCTGAATGTTGCAGGCAGGATGGTCATCTGTAACATGGCCGTGGAGATGGGCGCAAAGACCGCATATATGCAGCCGAACCAGGATGTCCTTGATTATGTGTCAAAGCGTGCGGTACGTCCTTTTGAGGTACAGGTTACGGATCCTGGTTTTGAGTACAGCGAACGTCATGTGTTCGATGTATCCGGTTTGGAACCTCAGCTGGCATGTCCGCACAGCGTCGATAATGTGGATACACTGTCCCATGTGATTGCAGAAGGGGAGATAAAGCTGAACCAGGGATACATAGGAAGCTGCACAGGAGGACGGGAGGAGGATATCGCGGTTGCGGCCAGGATCGTGAAGGGGAGGCACATACCCCCATACAGCAGGCTGGTGGTGGTTCCGGCATCTTCTGAGGTCATGCTTTCCTGTATGGAAAAAGGATACATACAGGATTTAATGAATGCAGGGGCAACCATAACCACGCCTGGCTGCGGCGCATGCCTGGGCGCCCATGAGGGAATCATTGCGCCGGGTGAAACCTGTATCAGCAGTACCAACCGGAATTTCCCGGGGCGGATGGGATCCAACCAGGCATCCATATATCTGGCAAGCCCGGCCACGGTGGCAGCCAGTATCATCAATGGCTGCATTACGGATCCGCGGGATTACTTATAGGAGGCAATATAGATGAATACAGAGATAACAGGAAGAATCATTGTTTTGGGCAATAACATTGACACGGACCAGATTTATCCGGGCAGGTTCCTGGCAATTACGGACCCTGGGGAGATTGGCAGCCATTGCCTGGGCGGGGTGGATGAATCCATTGCTTCTTCATTCCCCAAGGGAGGCATCGTGGTTGCCGGTACTAATTTCGGATGCGGCTCCAGCAGGGAACATGCGCCCATTGCCCTGCTTAACATGGGGGCGTCTGCTGTGCTGGCAGATTCATTTGCACGGATTTTCTTCCGCAATTCCATCAACTTAGGGCTGCCCCTGATTATATGTAAGGGCATAGGCAAGGAGGTCCATGACGGGCAGACGTTGAAGCTGGATATAAGAAAAGGCGTGGTTACAGTGGAAGAAACAGGTAAGGTTTACGTCTGCGAGCAGCTGGGGGAACATGCACTTAACATCCTGGAGGCAGGGGGAATCAAGCCCTTGATGCGGGCAAGGTTTAAGAAGGATGAAAAAGAAGGATGAACACAAATAGATAAAATAGGGGGATTCAATTATGCCAATGGAAATTGTATTTATAATAGGTATGGCCGTGCTCTTGTTCCTGTGTCTTAAGGTAAAGGCCAATGCATTTATTTCACTGCTTGCAACCGCGCTTGTCATGGGACTGCTGTCCGGAATGACAGGAGCTGATACAATCGGGGCCATCACAGGCGGATTTTCCGGAACCGTTAAGAGTATCGGCATCATCATTATTTTCGGAATCATGCTGGGCAATTATCTGGATGCGGCAAAGGGAACCAACCGTATGGCGCTGGACGCGGTCAGGCTGGTAGGGCAGAAACGTGCCGGACTGGCCATGGCAATCACGGGTTATATCGTATCCATACCCGTATTTTCAGATGCAGCCTTTGTCATCCTGACGCCGCTTGTAAAGGCAATCCACAAAAAGACCAGGATACCTCTGGCAATCCTGGCAGTCAGTCTTTCCGCAGGCCTGCTGGCAACCCATGTTTATGTCCCGCCAACACCAGGCCCTCTGGCAGCGGCAGGGCTTCTTGGGATTGATATCGGGCAGGCAATCCTGTACGGAGCATTTGCAGCGGTTTTCATGACCTTGTTTGGGTGGATTTTTGCAGAGATATATTTCCGCAACAAGCCTTCTGATTTTTATTCTTTCCAGGAATCTGGAAAAAGGAGGAGGGTCTGGATATTGAGGATGAAACAGACCTTCCGGGAACCATGGCAAGCCTTCTTCCATTGGTTGTGCCGATTCTTCTGATCCTTGGAAAGACAACATGTGACATGCTGTGCCCGGAAGGCTCGCTGCTTCTTACGGTCACATCTTTTATTGGGGATTCCAATATTGCCTTGGCAATCGGTGCGGTTCTTGCAATCGCAACCCTTGGAAAGAGGCTGGGCGGTAAAAAGGTGCTGGAAATCATGGACAAAACGTTAAAGGATGCCGGCCCAATTGTATTCATTACTGCCGCAGGCGGTGCATTGGGACAGGTGCTAAAGGTATCCGGCGCAGGTGACAGCCTTGCCACTATGGTAGTGAATACAGGGCTTCCGTTTATCCTCATACCTTTCGTGATTTCTGGTCTGTTAAAGATAGTCCAGGGTTCTGGTACCGTGGCCGTGACAACAGCAGCTACCTTGTGTGCCCCCATTGCGGCCAGCCTGGGCCTTAATCCAATCCTTATTTTCCTGGCATCCGGTGCAGGCGCAAGGGCCTGCTGCCATGTAAATGACAGTTATTTCTGGGTATATACCAACTGTATGGGATTTGATATGAAGACAGGGCTTAAGACCTTGTCCATCAGTAATGTGGTGATGTCCCTGGGCGGCCTGTGTGCAACCTTTATCTGCAGTCTATGGCTGTAGGGAGTGCGGAGGATGCAGATAAGATGAAAGAGGGGGATGTTTTGATCCGTTTATAAGATAAGATATGGTTTTATGCAGGGCAGCAGGGGATGACATCCTTGCTGCCTTTTGGATGCCGGGGATGCTAATATGGAGATTGCAGGTAAGGACAGTATCCATATTGGATTGTATTGGACCTGATTATATATGCGTTGAGTTATATCCTGATTTATACTATAATAGCTGGATAAGAAGACTGGCCGGGGGTGCAACAGATTGGACAGGTGAGGCAGGTTGAAATTTTCATTTAATACAGGGTATACATCAGAGGAATTGGCTTTTATTAGGGAATACCGATGTGGGATTATATCTGAAATCAAATTTCCAAAGGTTTCAGGATAAAAGCTATCTGGAATGGTTATAGTGCCGATCCTATTGAAAATAGAATAGGTCAGGTGATATTTTTATATGGCTAATTCAGGGGAATACGGGTACAGAAGTGATTTGCCAGGGAGGATTAAAATATATAGGAGTGTTTAATTTCAGCGCTGTATGCGGAGGAAAACAAAGATGGCGATTAGTGTTAATAGGGAAGGAAATATAGATGGTTCCATTGATTTAACCATTAATATTGCGACCACACAGTTTTTTAATGAGTTTTGGGAGAAGGCGATTAAAGACACCAATGCAGAAATATTTAAAGAAAATAGCCAGTTTGGTAAAAGTCAGGTGCCTGCTGTCTTATATGAGTTAGAGTTAATAAAACGCTGGGTTGAAATTAACCTGCTAGATAGTAATCGGGAGTATATGAAAGAAAGAGTGGAAAATTTGATAGATTGTATACCGACGGCTTTTGATAAAGATGAGACTATATTATACATCTACTAATTTCTGATTTGTGTGATTTTAAAAATCAATCCTCATTCTCCGCCCGGCTTTGCCCGGCGATTTTTCCCGTTTAGATAGATCCTAACTCAGAAGGAAGGTTGGTTTCAGATATGATCATAGGGGAATAAGACTGGAGGCATGTATGAGGACCATAATCGTTGCAGATATCCACGGATGCCACAGCGAACTGCTGGCGCTGCTTAAAAAACTTAAGTTCAGGCAAGATACGGACAGACTGATCTGTCTTGGGGATCTGATTGACAGGGGAAATCAGGTTTATGAGGTATTTGATTATGTCAGGACGCTGAAATCCGATATGGGGGAACGCTGCGTCCTGATCCGTGGGAACCATGAGCAGATGCTGATGGATTCCGTGGATGACATGTTCAGCCGGCAGATGTGGTTTATGAATGGGGGTGTGGAGACTGTAAGATCCTTCAAAAAACACAGACATGATTATGCACGCCATATCAATTGGTTCGGACGTATGCAGCTGTACTTTGAGACAAAGGATTTCATCTGCGCCCATGCAGGGGTGAGGACAGACAGGATGGCGGAAAACACTGCTGATATCCTTCTATGGGACAGGGACAGTGCTGAGGGGAATGGGTACAGCGGGAAAATTGCCATCGTGGGGCATACACCCGTGATTGACCCTGTTTATCTGGATGGCAAAGGACATACAGAAGTCATTGAGGACAGGAAACCGCAGATGCTGCCTTCCTGGGGAACCATCTGCATGGATACAGGGTGCGTATTTGGGTACCGGCTCACCGGAATGGTAATTGAAGACGGCATGTTCTATACGGATTCCGTGTTCTGGGGAGTGGACGGATGACAGGCGGAATCCGGTAAATCCTTTCAACAAATATTAGCAAGGATTCTCCCATCCTCTAAGGTGGTGAGATGAATTGCCAAAAACAAACTTAACGACAGTGGTGGGCGGAGAGTAATCGGTATCCCCCACTGCCATGAGGTCAACCACGCATCTACGTAGGATGCAGTCGCACTTCGACAATATACCGAGCGTGGATTGAAACAATCCTAAATGTTTTAAGTCCTAAATATTTGCGATGGGCCTGTGATTTGCCATGGTGGTGTGGTAAAATGAATCATATCAAATGAACATGATATTAAATAAAATAATATAAATATACAAAAAATGCAAAAGGCAACCAGGAGGATTTTATGGGAAATATTTATATGATATCAGACACCCATTTTGGCGATGCAGGCGCAATACTGAAATATGAGGGAAGACCCTTTAAGGATGGCCATGAGATGAATGAGCAGATGATTGAAAACTGGAACCGTGTGGTTGGGGCGGAAGATACGGTCTATCATCTGGGCGATTTTGCCTGCGGTATGGACGCAGGGGAGATAACGGCCATACTGGGAAGGCTGAATGGACATAAGATCCTGATAGCAGGGAACCATGACAGGGATTTTGACAGCCGAAGGTGGATGGATATGGGATTCGGCGAGGTGAGTTTCCTTCCCGTTGTCTTAGATGAATTCTATATACTATCCCATCAACCCATGTATGTGAATATATACAGTCCCTATGCCAATATATTCGGTCATGTCCACAACAACCCCATGTATGCGGATGTGTCTGAACGGAGTTTCTGTGCCTGTGTGGAGCGGATTGGATATGCGCCCATTGCATTTGAGGCAATCAGGAGAGGGATACTGGAGGCGGATGGGAAAGGGAAAAAACAGGGGGGATGAAGCCGGATGAAAGGAAGCCAGATGAAAGGAAGCCGGATGAAAGGAAGCCGGATTACATGAAACAGGATTAATTGAAACAGGAAGCGGTCCGCTTATTCCCAGCGGGCCGCATATTTATCCAGCATAAATGCAGGATAGTAGGATTCCTTTGCCTTCCTCAGATTCTCCATCCCCATATCTTCCTCACGGTTAATATAGTGCAGTTCAGGATAGACCTTAAGCAGATGGCGGACAAATTCACGGTTAATCATCTGGTATGTGCCGTGGACCGTGATATCGGCTTTCTCGAACCTTACATCAAACCCATGTCCGCCTACCGGCTCACCAAAGGTAAAGGCCAGCAGCCGGTCCCCGGCATAGAGGACGCCGCCTGTAAGCCCCAGGGCATCATAATGTTTAAAGGCCGTGAGGATGGCCTCCTTTTCCGCTTCCGGCATACCGCTTTCAAGCCCTTCATGATTTTCTTCCCAGCTTTGCAGAAGGGCAAGGCAGGAGTTTATATGTTCCTGTCCCAGCACTTCAAAGTGCCAGTCCGGACATTCCTGTTCAAAGCGGTTGCAGTGGTTCCGTTTATTATGCAGCTTTTTCCCTCCAAGACTGGCCAGGGTTCCTGCCTCATAGATATAATCCGCACTATCCCGAAGTCCCTCAAACCGGAACTGTGTGGGGAATTCCGTCAGGAGGCATTGCTTCTGCGCCTCGGTCACGCCCTTGATTAAAAGGGGCTGTCCCAGCTGTTCCGCCAGCCGCTTCATCTGGGTGATGGCAGGTTTTAGTGTTCCGCTGCCGGCAGGATAGGAGAAGAACAGTCCATCCTCCGTTTGGTACCTGGCAATCATCCGGCTCCCCAGGTCTGCCGCAGTCATTCCATACGCCCTTCCCCAGAGAAAGAACGTCCCAAAGCATCCATCGGATGCCAGGCTGTCCTCGGCCGCCAGGATGGGGGCCATCCATGAACGGTCCGCGATGGACAGTTCCCTGAACTCAATAGGGGTGCTGCGGATGATGCTTGGGGCATTGCCGCCCCAATCCATGGACAGGGCCGTATTCCCCGAAACCTGATAGCTGCAGGTCTGTGCACAGCATGAGCCGGTACATGACCCGGTCTGTTTTTTATTGCATGTTTTATCCATTATATGATTACGCTCCGTGATTGACTTTTCTTTTTAGACATATTATAATTTTAACAGTATCATTATAAATTACAAGTACGAACATCAAGGTGCGGTACTAACATAGAAGTATGGTACTTACCTGAAGGAGAGTGTAAGATGGGAAAATGCTCCATATCACAGGCCAGCCTTGGGGAGACAGGATTCAGCTATACCCTGTCCCTTATAAACGGCAAATATAAGATGACAATCCTCTACACCCTTATGGAATTTGGGGTGGTGCGGTTCAATGAGATGAAAAAGTACATTGGGGAAATCTCATACAAGACGCTCAGCGTCACGCTGAAGGAACTGGAGGGCGACCAGCTGGTACACCGCGAAGAGTATCCACAGATACCGCCTAAGGTGGAATACAGCCTGACGGAACGGGGCAAATCACTGATTCCCATCCTGGACATGATGTGCGAGTGGGGGGAGAAGCACCGTCTGCCCTCCAGGCGGGAGCAGAATAAGGCTGACATTTAAAGGCTGAAATTTAAAGCTTGACATTTAAAACAATACCGAATAAACTGATGATACGGATATAATAAGATTTTTATATGATACAACCACAACAGGGAGCTTGTGAAGCAGGCTGAGAGGAAGTAATCGAACTTCGACCTATTATACCTGATTTGGATAATGCCAACGTAGGGAAAATATGGAAGTACATCAACCGCGCATCTGATCTGCGCGGCAGATGCAGCGCATGAGTTCATTCATGGTCCATTCCTTGACGGAGTGGGCCATTTTTATTTACCACAAAAAGAAGAGGAGGAAAGACATGAACTACACAACGCAGATGGATGCGGCCAGAAAGGGAATCCTGACAAAGGAACTTGGGAAGGTGGCTGCAAAGGAACAGTTTGAACCGGCAGAGCTGATGAGGCTGGTGGCAGAAGGGAAGGTGGCCATTCCTGCCAACAGGCGCCATGGGTGCCTTGAACCAAACGGAATCGGCTCCATGCTGAAGACAAAAATCAATGTTAACCTGGGCACCTCCAGGGACTGTAAGGACCTGGATATGGAACTTTTAAAGGTCAATGACGCAGTCCGCATGGGAGTGGAATCCATCATGGATTTAAGCTCCTTCGGGGATACCCGCACCTTTAGGAGGATGCTGACCCGGGAATGCCCGGCCATCATAGGCACGGTGCCCATCTATGATGCCGTGGTGTATTATCACAAGCCCTTAAAGGATATCACCTCCCGCGAATGGATAGATATCGTGAAAATGCATGCGGAGGACGGAGTGGATTTCCAGACCATCCACGTGGGTATAAACAGGCGGACCGCAGAGCGTTTTAAACAGGCAGGACGCCTGACCAATCTTGTATCAAGAGGCGGTTCCATCATATTTGCATGGATGGAGATGACAGGGCAGGAGAACCCGTTTTATGAACACTTTGATGAGATACTGGACATCTGCCAGGAGTATGATGTGACACTGAGCCTGGGGGATGCCTGCCGCCCCGGATGCATTGAGGACGCCTCGGACATTTCCCAGATAGAGGAACTGGTGACGCTGGGGGAGCTTACCAGGAGGGCGTGGGATAAGAATGTCCAGGTCATCATCGAAGGACCGGGGCACATGCCTTTAAACCAGATTGAGGCCAATATGAAGATACAGCAGACCATCTGCAAGGGCGCGCCCTTTTATGTCCTGGGTCCGCTGGTCACGGATATCGCGCCGGGATATGACCATATAACTGCTGCCATCGGAGGGGCATTGGCAGCTGCCAGCGGCGCGTCCTTCCTCTGCTATGTGACCCCGGCGGAACATCTGCGGCTGCCGGATCTGGAGGATGTGAAGGAGGGAATCATGGCATCCAGGATTGCGGCCCATGCAGCGGACCTTGCAAAGGGCGTCAAAGGGGCCGCACAGTGGGATCATGAGATGAGCGCTGCACGCAGGGACCTGGACTGGGAGCGCATGTTCCAGCTTTCCATTGACCCGGAAAAGGCCAGGAGGTACAGGGCGTCCGCAAAGCCGGAGAAAGAGGACACCTGCTCCATGTGCGGCAATTTCTGCGCGGTTAAGAATATGAACCGGATACTGAAAGGGGAGAGTGTCAGCATATTTGATGAATGACAGGCGGACTTGCCTAAGCCAGCTTTCCAGGTACTGTAAATATTCCATAAATTTAAATGAAAATAGGGCTTGACATTGTGAGAATTATTATATAGAATAAAAATCAGAGAAAAACTTAGAAAAGAAAACTTATGTGACTAGGGAGTCACGAAGTGAGTATGTTACTGGTACGCAGGCAGAACTCAGATTACACTGAAAATTTTTATTTTCCGTGTAGTTTGAGTTTTTTTTTCTGGAAAGGAGGATTTATTGTGAAGATAAGTCAGATTTTAAATAATAATGTTGCAGTGGTGAAAAAAGGGGGCAGTGAACTGATTGTTTACTCCAAAGGCATATCATTCAGAAAAAAGGCTGGCCAGTCCATAGGAGAAAATGAAATCGAGAAAACATATGTTTTAGACTCCAATGATATGCTGGAACACTTCAGCTACCTGCTCGCCAACACGGACGAGGAATATCTGAACATTGTCAATGATGTCATTGCACAGGGCGAGCTGCTGCTGGGGCAGAAGGCAAATGATTATTTATATCTGACCTTATTGGATCATATTGACTTTGCACTGAAACGTGCGGGGAAAGGGCAGTTTATCCGCAGCCCCCTGACCTGGGAGGTTAAGAAATTCTATCCCAGGCATTTCCAGATCGGCCTGCATGCGCTGGAGCTGTTAAACGAACGGTTCCATGTGGAATTTCCTGAGGATGAGGCGGTATCCATTGCACTTCATTTCGTCAACCTGCAGTCCGAGGGGAAGGACCTGAAGGAGACGATAGAGGCCATGCAGGTCCTTAAGGATATCCTGTCCATCATCCAGTATCACTATAATATACGTCTGGATGAGTCATCTGTGAACTATATGCGCCTTATTACCCATCTGCAGTATTTCATACAGCGGCTTCAGGCCGGACAGGTATTTGAGGATAATGACAAGGCGCTGAATTCCCAGGTCAGGATGCTGTATCCTGCCGCATATGGGTGCGCTGTAAAAATCCGGGCGTACATTAAAGAAAATTTTAAGATGGAACTGACCATCGATGAGGAAACATATCTTATCCTGCATATACACAGGGTTACGAACAGAAATGAAAAGAAGGAGGAAGATTGATGAAATATCAGACAATGAATGAAAACATCATCCGCCTGGTAGGCGGCAAGGATAATATCAGCGCGGTCGTGCACTGCATGACCAGGCTCCGTTTTACATTAAAGGACCGGAGCAAGGCAAAAACAGAAGAAATTAAGGCCATGGACGGGGTGATTGACGTGGTGTCCAATGACGTGGCATATCAGATCATCATCGGAACCCATGTTTCAGAGGTGCATGAGGAACTGATATCCATGCTGGGAATCAGCACAGAGGCATCAGGACCCCAGGCCAGGACCAGGAAGAATCCGTTTAAGGCGGCCCTTGACCTGGTATCGGAATCCATGACACCGCTACTGGAACCTATCATCGCGGCAGGTATGCTGGCAGGCCTTCTGTCCCTGGTATCCCTGATGGGACTGGTGTCGGCGGACAGCCCCACCTATATTGTCCTGGACTCCATCAGGGGGGCTGTGTTCTTCTTCCTCCCCGTATTCATGGCCATGGCATGCGCCAAACGCCTGAACGCCAGTCCCTACCTTGCGGTGGCATTGGCGGCAACCCTGCTCTCTGCTTCCATTAACGGGGTGGAAGGACTCAGCGTATTCGGGATTCCCCTTCCGGCCATAACCTACTCCAGCTCCTTTATCCCAATCCTGCTGGCAGTGTGGTTCATGGGATATGTGCAGGCATTCCTTAAGAAGGTCATACCTAACCTTCTGCAGTATTTCCTGATTCCGGTATTTACCCTGGTGATAACCCTGCCCGTTACCCTGATGTTCTTTGGGCCCATCGGAACCTGGATCGGCGAGGGAATCAGTTTTGTATGTACCTTCCTGGCCAATACCCTGGGCAACTGGAGCGTGGTGGCTTTTTATGCGGCAATCCAGCCATTCTTGATCATGATGGGAGCCGGAAACTTCATTATGCCGGTGGTCATGGCCTTCCTGGCGGAAATGGGATACGACCCCCTGTTCCTGGCAGCCTGCACCATCTCCGACATTGCAGTGGGAGGCGCCATGTTTGGATATTTCCTCCGTGCAAAGGATGCGAAACAGAAAGAATTATTCGGCACGGTCAGCTTCTCGGCTATCTTAGGCTGTACGGAACCGGCTGTGTTCGGTGTGTTTGTGAAATACCGCCGTCCGTTCCTGGCTGTCATATTCGGCGGAGGGCTGGGAGGACTGTTTGCAGGACTGATGGGGGTTAAGACATATACCATGGCATGGGGGCTGGCAGGCCTTCCTTCCTATATCGGTGTCAATGATTTCAATAATTTCTATTATATGATAGCAGCGGTTGCCATTGGATTTGTGGCTGCAGCCATTGCTGGTTTTATCCTGTGCCAGCCGGAAGGGGAGGCGCAGAAAGAAGGAACCTCCTTGTTCCGGTTCGGAAAAGCCCGCAAAAAACAGCCGGCCAGCCAGGCCCCGGCTGAATCAGCTGAGGACGGTCCGGAGGCAGGAAACGCGGACGGCGGGAATATCCACAGGGAACCACTGATGGCAGTGGCTGAAGGTGAGGTGGTTCAGCTGTCACAGGTGGAAGATAAGGCATTTTCCAGCGGGGCCATGGGAAAGGGGATAGCCATAAAACCTTCGGGCAACCAGGTCTATGCGCCTGTAAGCGGAGAGGTGGTATGCCTGTTCCCAACCAAACATGCCATTGGAATCAAAAGCGATTCCGGCGTGGAGCTTTTAATCCATATCGGTATCGATACGGTGCAGCTGGACGGAAAACATTTTACGGCCCATATAGAGCAGGGACAGCGGGTGGAGCGCGGACAGCTTCTGGTGGAAGCGGATATGAAAGCCATTGAAGGGGAGGGCTATGACACGACCATCATGGTCATTGTCACCAATACAACCCATTTCCTGGATGTGATTCCCGCTGTATGTGAGAACATCCGTCTGGATGAAGATTGCCTGAGTGTTGTATTTTAGAGTGTTTAAAGGAGCAGATAAGGATGAGAGATGACTTTTTATGGGGAGGCAGCATTGCGGCCCATCAGTGCGAGGGAGCATGGCAGGAGGGCGGAAAGGGAGTTGCAATCATGGATCTGGTGACCAGCGGCTCCCACGAAGTCCCAAGGGAAATCTGTAAGGAAATTGAGGACGGGAAATATTATCCATCCCACAGGGGAATTGATTTTTATCACCGCTACAGGGAGGATATCGGATTATTTTCGCAGATGGGATTTAAGGCCCTGCGCATCTCTGTGGACTGGTCCAGAATCTATCCCATGGGGGATGAGGAAGAGCCGAATCAGGAAGGTATCCGCTATTATGCGGATGTGGTGGACGAACTGCTTGCCAATGGGATTGAACCCATTGTGACGCTGTATCATTTTGAAATGCCGTATCATCTGGTGACGGGGTACGGTTCATGGACCAACAGGAAGCTGATTGGTTTTTATCTGAGATACTGTGAGACCATGTTCCGGGCGCTGAAGGGAAAGGTAAGGTACTGGGTCACATTCAATGAGATGAACCACATTGACCCGGCGACCGAAGCATCGGATATCTTTACCTATATGATAGCGGGGCTGAAGTTTTCAGAGATGGAGGATCCTGCCAGGACACTGGCGGCAGTAGGGTATAATATGACGGCGGCAGGCGTGAGGGCAGTGGAGCTTGGGCACCGTATAGACCCGGAAAACCAGATAGGATGCGTATTCGGGCTTCAGCCCGTCTATGCCTACAATTGTAAGCCTGAGAATGCGTTCCAGGCCTTCCGGGAGATGTATAGGGACTTCTATCAGGTGGACGCCATGTGCATGGGATGCTTTCCGCGCTACAAGCTGAAGGAATATGAGAAGATGGGCATTGTGCCGGAAGGCGTTGAGGAGGACGCGGAAAGCTTTAAGAATGGAACCATTGATTTCATCGGTGTAAACTACTACTCCTCAAGCGTGGGCCACCACGATGGGGAAAGCGGTGAGGAAACCCTGTTTGGCGGCGTACAGAACCCATACCTGGAGCAGAGCAGGTGGGGCTGGGCCATTGACCCCAAAGGACTGCGCTATCTCCTGAATGCAGTATACAGGAAATACGGAAAGCCGCTGATTGTCACCGAGAACGGGTTAGGCGCAGTGGATATCTTAAAGGAAGACAAGACCGTGGATGACAGCTATCGGATTGAGTATCTGAAGCTTCATCTGGAGCAGCTGCGGCTGGCGGTGGAGGAAGATGATGTGGAATGCTTCGGTTATCTGATGTGGGGGCCTGTTGACCTGGTTTCCGCCACCACAGGGGAGATGAAGAAGCGCTATGGTTTCATCTACGTGGACCAGGATGACGACGGAAGCGGGACAGGGGAACGCTATGCCAAGGAATCCTTTTACTGGTTCAAGGAAATCATCCGAACCAATGGAGCCGGGCTTTCCAAACAATAAAAAAGAGAAGGGATGACAGAAAACGGGTTCCGGCCGGTATTGGCCTGGAACCCGTTTTGCCGGTTTATCTTTCCGGCTGAATCTTATTTTCCCTGAGGGACGTGTCTTTCGTCCGTCTGTTTTTAAGGCCGTTCAGGAGGATTTAGAGTAATCCCCCATACTGCAGGAACATTGGGGCAAATACAAGGGAGACAATGGTCATAAGCTTAATCAGTATGTTGATGGAAGGGCCTGAGGTATCCTTAAAGGGATCGCCTACCGTATCGCCCACCACGGCCGCCTTGTGGGCAGTGCTGCCTTTTCCTCCATGGTTGCCTTCCTCGATGTATTTCTTTGCATTATCCCAGGCCCCGCCTGAGTTGGACATGAAGATTGCCATCAGGACACCGGTCACAAGGGCTCCGGTAAGCAGGCCGCCGAGGGCATCCGGGCCAAGGATCAGTCCGGTGGCCAGAGGCGCCAGCACTGCCATGAGTCCGGGCAGGAACATTTCCTTTAAGGCCGCGTTGGTGGAAATGGATACGCAGGAAGCGTAATCCGGTCTGGAAGTCCCTTTCAGGATTCCGGAGTCCTCCCTGAACTGGCGGCGTACTTCCTCAATCATCTGATGGGCTGCCTTGGATACGGACTCCATGGTCATGGCGGAGAAGAGGAAGGTGAGCATGCCGCCGATAAACAGGCCGATGATGACATGGGCGTTGAGGATATCTATGGTGGTAAGCTTCACTGCCTCTGCATAGGACACAAACAGGGCCAGGGCGGTCAGCGCCGCAGAACCGATGGCAAACCCCTTACCGATGGCAGCGGTGGTGTTGCCCACGGAATCCAGCTTATCGGTGATTTCACGCACGGATTTGTCCAGTCCGGCCATCTCTGCGATTCCGCCTGCATTGTCCGCAATGGGTCCGTAGGCGTCAATGGCAACCGTGATTCCTGTGGTGGAAAGCATCCCCACAGCTGCCAGGGCAATTCCGTAAAGTCCCATAAGGCGGTTGGATATAAGGATGCCGATGCACACCAGAAGGATGGGGACAGCCGTTGACTGCATGCCCACTGCAAGGCCGCTGATGATGGTGGTGGCTGAACCGGTTTCGGACTGCGCGGCCACCTTCTTTACAAAACGGTAATCACCGGAGGTGTAGATTTCCGTGACAAACCCGATTAATACGCCTACGAACAGTCCTGTGATGATGGTCAGGGCCGCAAGGTAATTGCCGAAAAAGGTACGGCTGAGGACCAGTGCGCAGATGACCACCAGTGCGGTTGCGCTGTATTCCCCGGTTTTTAACGCCTTGTGCGGGTCGGAGTTGCCGATGGCCTTAACCAGCAGGGCGCCGATGATGGAGGCCACGATGCCGGATGCGGAAAGCAGCAGCGGGAACAGGATGCCGGATTCCTGATAGAATACAAGCCCAAGGGTCAGGGCGGAAATCAGGGAACCTACATAAGACTCAAACAGGTCAGCGCCCATTCCGGCCACATCCCCTACGTTATCCCCCACGTTATCGGCAATGACGGCCGGGTTGCGGGGATCGTCCTCGGGGATGCCTGCCTCTACCTTACCTACCAGGTCGGCGCCCACATCAGCGGCCTTGGTATAGATACCTCCGCCCACACGGGCAAACAGGGCGATGGATGATGCGCCCAGGCTGAAGCCGGACAGGACGGATACATCCTTTGTGATGATGTAAAGCGCGCCCACGCCCATAAGGCCAAGCCCCACAACCGCCATACCCATGACGCTGCCGCCGGAAAATGCAAGGGACAGGGCCTGGCGCATACCGGAGGTACGGGCCGCGTTGGCGGTACGGCAGTTGGCGCGGATAGCCGCGCTCATTCCCAGATAGCCTGCTATGGTGGAGAAAATACTTCCAACCAGGAAACATCCGGCGGTTACCCAGCTGCGGGTCCCAAGCCCGATTACAACAAATAAGATGGCAACAAAGACAACAAGTATGCGGTACTCGGATGTGAGGAAGGCTCTTGCGCCTTCTGCGATTGCATCTGCAATCTCCCTCATTTTGTCATTGCCCGGGTCCTGCCTGATTACATAGAGCCTTAGAAAAACAGCAAACAACAGGCCTGCAAGACCTATCAACGGGACTAAAAATAACATTTGTTTCATAATACCCTCCTGATTTTTGTAGATATTGTAGATTGCTTCTCCATGAATTGTAACAAATATAGTAGAATTTATCAACAAAAATTTTTAGAATATCTAAAAAATATTGCAAACAGAAATATATTACAAGATATTCTTTTTAAATTGGATATTGCTGTAAATGTAATTTGGGTATATGATAGAACATAAAAGGAACACAAAAGTGGGAAACGGCAGGTGGGGACAGTGAGGTGGAACATAGCTCCTGAGACAATATCATTAGTTATCCTGGGAATCATATGGGTATATTCGCGGAAAGGGAGTCATCTTCCAAGCCTCAAGAACAGGATGTTCCAGGGCTGTCTCACCGTGACCTTTGCAGCCATGACAAGCAACATCCTTTCTACCTTCATGCTCTATGATTATATCCGGGTGCCGGTCCTGCTCACCTGGGCTGTTACCACGGTTTATTTTATCCTGACCCCTTTGATGGGGCTGGTGTATTATCTTTATGTTGTCTCCATTATCTATGAGGAGAGGCCGCAGTTAAAAAACATGATCCTGGCCGGGGTCATACCGGCGGTGTTCTATGCCCTGCTGGTTCTGTCCAATCCCTTTACAGGGTGTATGTTCAGTATTACAGAAGGAAACTATACCCAGGGAAACTGCATCCTCCTTACCTATCTTGTTTTTTATGCTTACTGTGTGGGCTGTATCCTGGTGGCTGTCAGGAACAGGATTTACATTGACCGTCAGATTTACCGTATCCTGGCCGCCTTCCCGGTCCTGGCCGTGCTGGTAATCCTGTTCCAGCAGCTCTATCCTGAAATCATCCTTTCAGGCTCAGCCGCAACCTGCGCCCTGCTTATCATCTATCTCCATTTACAGAACCGTCAGATTTCCCTGGATTATCTGACCAATGTGCCCAACCGCCAGGAACTTCTCAATATGCTGGACCTAATGCTGAAAAAGCATCCTGAGAAAGACTTTGTGCTCATGGTTGTCTCCATCCGGGATTTCCGCCAGGTCAACAATGTATGCGGACAGCACGGCGGGGATGAATTCCTGAAGGAAGTGTGCGGCTTCCTGTGCGGGATTGGCCCCCAGGGCAATGTATACCGCTTCAGCGGCGATGAGTTCGCATTGCTGTTTACCGATGAGGAGGACAGGCTTGAGCGGCATGTGAGGAAATGTGTGGGGGATATACAGACGCGCATGGCGCAGCCCTGGCAGAACAGGGATTATCAATTCATCCTTCCTGCGGTCATAGGGATCATCCGCCGTTCCGAATATGTGAATACACTGGAATCAGCGGTCAGCGCCATTGAATATGCGGTGTACCAGGCAAAGACGGGGCGGTACGGACAGGTGCTCTACTGTGACCAGGAGATGCTTGGCAAGCTGGAGCGCAGGAAGCAGATCATCCAGGTATTAAAAGATCAGCTGTCAGAAAAAAAGGTAGAGCTGTACTATCAGCCCATCTACTCTGTGGATACCGGGGACTTCCGGTTTGCCGAGTCCCTGATGCGTATGAACCATACGCCCATTGGCCCTGTGTACCCGTCTGAATTCATTCCCATTGCAGAGGAGACCGGGCTTATTATCGACCTTACATATGTGATACTGGATACTGTGTGCAGATATATCAACCATCTGCTGGGAAAGGGGATTCCCATAGAAGCCATCCATGTCAACTTTTCCGCCATCCAGTTCTCACAGCCGGATCTGGCCAGGAAGGTGCTGGACATCATAAAGCGGAATGGGACGCCCATGGGGGCTGTGAAGATTGAGTTTACGGAAAGTACCCTGGCGGAGAATCCCCAGGTGGTGACGGATTTTGCCATAGAGATGAAGAAACATGGAATCCGGATGGGTCTGGATGATTTCGGCACCGGTTATTCCAATATTGCAACGGTAATCCAGATTCCCTTTGGCACGGTTAAGCTGGACAAGAGTTTTGTCCAGGCATCCATGGACAACAGGAAATCCGAATTGACCATAAGACATCTGGTCCATGCCTTTAATGACCTGGGCATGTCCGTGGTGGCAGAGGGCGTGGAGACAGAAGAGCAGAAGCAGATGGTCATTGACCTGGGCGTGGAACAGATCCAGGGGTATTACTATTCAAAGCCGCTGCCCGGGGATGGGATGGAGGGATTCCTGGAAGCCAGGATGCAGCAGGCGGGAAGCATACCGGCACAGTGACATGATATGTAACATGGGTGTTCATAAATCCATTTTTCGGGTTATCCGTTCAATCCATCTTAACACAAAAGCAGCCAGGGAAATCCTTCTGTAAGGATGTTCCTGGCTGCTTTTCTTTAATATGCCTCGGATGCTTTACTTACCTTAGGCGTCACTCTTTAATGATTTCATACTTTGCAATATCCGGGTGGAAGGTATCCTTTTCCGTGTCCCAGGCCCCGGTAGGACCAAGCCAGTAATAGAAATCAAGTTCCGTTGACTTAATATAGCAGTTGGTCTGTACATAGCCGTCATAGTTAAAGTAATACCACTTATTATTGATGCACCGCCATGTATTGGTGGGATATGCATTGTTCTTATAGACATAGCGGCGTCCAAGCCGGTCCCTCTTCCATGTCCCGTTATCAAAATACCAGGCATCTTTCTTGGTGACGGTGTATGATTCAGATCTCTCAGACCAGGGGCTGGCCTGCGACTTGTAGGTGCCGTATGCCCTGACGCAGAATGTATAATCACCTTCCAGATTGATATAGGAACGGAAATCAAAGCGGTCATGCTGGGCCTTGACGGTGGTCATCAGGCGGTTGTTCCGGTAAAGCTGGACTTCATAGCTCTTAGAACCCTCCACCTCATCCCATACAGCGTTGCTGTTGCTCCAGCTGACGGAAGTGGAAGCGGGAAGCATGCTGTCCAGGGTGGGAAATGTAACCTGAAGGATAAGGGAGTTGCCGTCAGAATCTATGGAAGCCTTTTTAAACTGTGCCCCGCAGCCGAAAAGGGAGAAATACTTCCTGCTGTTGCTGGTAAAGCGGTAATCACTCTTTGCGGATAACTCTACTTCCACAACCGGACGTTCACCGAAAACCCACGTATCATCTCTTTTATAATAGGAAGCCCCCTCCACCGTGAATTGCTTGCTGTTGGTATTGACATATACCTCTCCTACCAAATCTCCGGCTTTCGGTATCTTATCCCAGGAAAAGGATAAGGGAACAGAAGTAATAAGGGTTTCTTCGCCATAAGCCGGTATGAAGATGCCCAAGGACAGGATGGTTGTCAGAAAGACCAGTAAAAATGTCCTTTTTTTCATGGCATTTACCTCCTTCTTACGAGTTATTATTATTGTACTGTAAAATGGGGGAAATGTCCAAGATATTCATTGAAAATTAAGAATTAGGTCTGTGCTTTGGGGGATGCGCCCGCCCTACCCCCATCATTTTCAAATTCTTGTAACGAATGCCCCTGTTTTGTGATATAAGTGATATAAATAATGATTCATTCATAAAGCGGTTTCAATAAGTGATGATTTTCCGGATAGGAGGTGGGACAATGGGGAAATCCGGCGAAAGCATGGACATGGATTCTGTCTATAGGGATTATGAGAAATTGGTTTATCGGTTTCTGTATTCCCATACGCACGATGCAGAATGGTCCCAGGAACTGATGCAGGAAACATTTTTGCGGGCAGTATATTCTATTTCGCGGTATGACGGCACCTGCAAGTTATCTGTATGGCTATGTCAGATAGCAAAGCATATACTGTATCAGGAACTCCGTAAAAGAAAGCAGATGGAAACAGTAGGATTAGCAGATTACTTAATCGATGATTCAGCGCCAGATGGCGAAACCAGTATACTGAACCAGGAACGTAAAATGGAACTTTACCGTGCAATCCATCTCCTGCCAGAACTGGAACGGGAGGTAGTACTTTACCGGATTACAGGTGAACTTTCTTTCCGTGAAATAGGGGAAATCTTAGGTAAGAGTGAGAATTGGGGCAGAACGGTTTTTTATCGTGCAAAACAAAAAATCAGAGAGGAGTTGAAAAAGTATGAATAAAGATCATTCTTGTGATATTATCCAGGACCTGCTTCCGGGATATATTGATGGGATATTAAGCGAAGCAGGAACAGACGTGGTGAAAGGGCATCTGGAGGAATGTGAGGAGTGTAATCAGGTTTATTTGGAAATGAAAGAGGGATTGGGCCAAGAAGAGGAACAAAAAGAAACACTTGCGCTTGACGGCTTTAAGAAGGTGCAGCAGCATACAAAAAAATTAAAAAGAATGATTGGCATTTTTGCTGGTTTGTTAACACTTCTTCTGGTATCCATTTTTTTGAAGGTTTTTGTCATTGGTGAATGCTTACCGACGCATGAAGTGAATGCCACGGACATTTCATATGATGAGGAAACAGGATACCTTACCATACGCGGCATGATTAACCGGTCATCCTGCCGTGTCAGCCGTGTCGTATGGCAGGAAAGTGAAGATGAAGCGGATGTAGTCAATGTACTGGTTTATGGAGCAGATACATTACCGTTCCAGCAGGATAAAACAGATTTCACCCTTTCAATCCCCGATATGAAAGGGAAAAAGGCGTATCTTGCGTGTCCGGATTATGATAGATTGGAACTATACAGCTGGGAACATGGCCACTACGAAAAGATGGCAGAATTAGAGAATGAGATATACAACCGTTTACCTGAATTAGATAGGGAGAAAAACGCTTTAAGCTATATCAGCGGGATTGAATATGTAAATGGAATTGAGGGCATATGGTATTATGTTGACACTGTGATTGGTGAAAATGCAACATACTGGCGGTTTAATGGCCAACTGGTCACGGACGGCGATTTTGAACCCCAGGATTTTGCCATTTGGATTTCTTTGGACAGGCCGTATCAGATTTTGATTTATGATTTCGGGACCGGGGAATATACGGAAGATTTTTCCCTGGTAAATCGTTGATTCCTGGAATAAAAACCGGTATTTCCTGAAAAAGGAGGATGAGGAAGGCGGATAAGAGTGTCTCGACGAACCCCTCCTCTTGTGATATACTTTATAAAGTATGCTGTCACGGGAGGAGATATTTTCATGGGCGGACAAGAACCAAAAAGAGTGAAAAAACATATATGTGCTGGTATGTTGGCCCACGTGGATGCCGGGAAGACCACGCTGTCCGAGGCGCTTTTATATCTTGCAGGAAGCATCCGCAGGCTTGGAAGGGTGGACAACCGGGATGCATTTCTGGACACCTATGCCCTGGAGCGGGCCAGGGGGATTACCATATTCTCCAAGCAGGCAGGATTGACGTGGGAAGGAATAGACGTTACATTGTTGGACACGCCGGGACATGTGGATTTTTCGGCTGAGATGGAACGGACCCTTCAGGTACTGGATTATGCCGTGCTGGTCATCAGCGGCAGCGACGGGGTGCAGGGCCACACCGTGACCTTGTGGCGCCTGCTTGCAAAGTACAGGATTCCCACATTCCTGTTTATGAATAAGATGGACCTGGCCGGAACGGACCGTGACGCGCTGTTAAGTGAAATCAGGACCAGGCTGGATGATTCCTGCGTGGATTTTTCCCGGACTGGAACACAGGATTTCATGGAGCAGGCGGCCATGTGCGATGAGGAGGCGCTGGAACATTTCCTGGAGACAGGGGAGGTGGGGGAGGAGACAATCCGGCGCCTGGTATATGAGCGCAGGCTGTTTCCCTGCTATTTCGGTTCTGCCCTAAAGCTTGAGGGCGTGGAGGAACTGCTGGAAGGAATCATCCGGTATGGAACGGTCCCGGAATATCCGGAAGCGTTCGGGGCCAGGGTATTCAAGATATCCAGGGATGACCAGGGCAACCGCCTGACCCATATGAAGATAACCGGAGGATGCCTGAGGGTGAAGTCCGTGCTGACGGGTCCTGGGACGGAAGGGACCTGCTGGGAAGAAAAGGTGAATCAGATCCGTATCTATTCCGGGGAAAAGTATGAGGCTGTCCCTGAGGCCGGGCCGGGCAGCATCTGTGCGGTGACCGGCCTGACGCGGACCCTTCCGGGCCAGGGGCTTGGGGCAGAGGCAGCTTCCATGGAGCCTGTGCTGGAACCGGTCCTTACCTATGAGGTAAAGCTTCCGCCTGGCTGCGACCGGGCTGTGATGCTGCCAAAGCTTAAGGAACTGGAGGAGGAGGACCCGCAGCTGCATGTGGTGTGGGACGGACACTTGGGTGAGATACAGCTCCAGCTCATGGGTGAGGTTCAGATTGAGATATTAAAGAGCGTGATTGCGGAGCGGTTTGGGGTCGAGGTGGAATTCGGGACAGGCAATATAGTCTATAAAGAGACTATTGCCGGGCCTGTGGAGGGCGTGGGACATTTTGAGCCCCTGCGTCATTATGCGGAGGTCCATCTGTTGCTGGAACCGGGGGAACGGGGGAGCGGGCTTCAGTTTGCCGCCCGGTGCAGCGAGGATGTGCTGGACCGGAACTGGCAGCGTCTGGTACTCACCCACCTGGAGGAAAAAGTCCATAAAGGTGTCCTGACCGGTTCGCCCATTACAGACATGCGGATTACGCTGGTGGCGGGCCGTGCCCATATTAAGCACACGGAGGGCGGGGATTTCCGCCAGGCAACCTACCGGGCGCTCAGGCAGGGACTGATGGAAGCAGGCAGCATCCTGTTAGAGCCATGGTATGAATTCCGGCTGGAGATTCCGGACACATCCATTGGACGGGCCATGACGGATATAGAAAAGCGGTCCGGCACATGTGCCATTGCCCACACGGAATCCGGGATGGCCGTGCTCACGGGAAGCGCTCCCGTGGCGTCCATGGGAGATTACCAGACCGAAGTAACCTCCTACACAAAAGGATGCGGAAAGCTTACATGTACCATGAAAGGATACGAACCCTGCCATAATACGGAAGAGGTCGTGGAACGCATTGGATATGATCCGGAACGGGATACGGATCATCCTGCCGGTTCCGTGTTCTGCGCCCACGGCGCGGGCTTTGTGGTTGGCTGGGACCATGTGAAGGAGTATATGCATGTGGACAGCGGCATTTTAAAGGAACTGCCGGAGGGGATGGATCAGCCGGACGGGGCATGGGGGGACGGGGCGCCCGGGAATCATGGCCTGGGGGATGTAAGCGCCGGGAACGGACCTGCCAAGACCATGCCGGAGGGGTCCGCCCAGGAGGAGATATGGCTGGGTACAGAAGAAATCGATGCCATATTAAACAGGACCTTTTATACCAACAGCCGGGACAAGGCGCGCCAGAAAAGCGGGATACCGGGAAAGGGCGGCAGCCGCAGGAGCTTTAATCCCCCGGAGACACGCACCTACCGTCCGGCGGCGAAACAGGCGCCCCAGGAAGAATATCTCCTGGTGGACGGTTACAATATCATCTATGCGTGGGAGGAACTGAATGTCCTGGCAAAGGACAATATGGAGGGCGCCAGGGGACGTCTTATGGATCTGCTGTGCAATTACCAGGCCGTGAAAAAGTGCAACCTGATTGTGGTATTTGACGCGTACCGGGTGAAGGGACATGCGACTGAAATCCTGGATTACCATAACATCCATGTGGTATACACAAAAGAGGCGGAAACCGCCGACCAGTATATTGAGAAATTTGCACATGAAAATGCCCGCCGTCATGATGTTTCCGTGGCCACCTCCGACGGGCTGGAACAGGTCATCATCCGCGGCCAGGGGTGCCGCCTGGTTTCCGCAAGGGAATTATGGGAAGACCTGGAGCGGGTGAAGGTGATGCTGCGGGAAGAATATCTGGACAAGCCCCAGCTGAAGCGGAACAGCCTGATTGACGTGCTGCCTGAGGAGGCGGCAAAGGAGCTTGGACGGCTGAAGGAGTGATACGGTATATGACAGCCTTACTGTTTGATGTGGACGACACTTTGTATGACCAGCTGGAACCCTTCCGGCTGGCCTGTGGGCAGGTCCTGGGAAATGATTTCAGGACGGATCATGAACGCCTGTTTGTACGCAGCAGGCATTACAGCGAGCTTGTTTTCAACCAGTCCGAATCCGGCCGGATGTCAATGGAGGATATGTATGTTTACCGGCTGGTCCATGCATTTGCCGACCTGGACATCTGTCTTAAGCCCCGGGATGCGCTCCGGCTCCAAGAGGCATACGGGATGTTTCAGCAAAGAATCGGACTTCTCCCAGGCATGGCAGGAATCCTTTCAGAGGCCCGTGCAAAGGGCGCCCTTCTGGGGCTTATAACCAATGGCCCTTCCGGACACCAGCGGGATAAAATCCGCGTGTTGGGATTGGAACAGTGGATAGAGGAGGACCATGTGTTCATCTCGGCTGAGATGGGGGTTGCGAAACCGGATATCCGCGTGTTTCGGAAGGTACAGGAAGCGCTGGGCCTGGATGTGGGGCATACATATTATATTGGGGATTCCTTTGCCAATGATGTCATTGGGGCTAAGAGGGCCGGATGGAAAGCGGTCTGGTTTAACCGCAGGCATCATGGGGTTCCCGGCTGTGAAGATGATCCGGACAGGCATCCTGGGGCGTGTGGTGGGATAGAACCTGATTATATGGCTGCGGGGGTGGAGGAGCTGGAGGGAATTGTGATGGGTATCCTTAGTCAAGAGAATGATTCTTAAATATCTGGCGATTCGCCGTTTTCCTTAAACCTTAATCATGATACAGAAGGAGACAGATTCCAATCTGTCTTTTTGCTGTGTCCAAAACCAGGGAACGTTTGAAAATTTATTCCCTCCATCTGCTGCCGCGTAACCAACATTGTTTTAGGATTTGATTTTTATTAGGCATATTTTACGAAGGGGGGCTGAGCTTCGTAGTTGTGCACAAATTTGACAGTTTAATTTCACTATATTGACTGAAAAGAAATTTCATTACAAAAATATATTGACATTTTATTTCATAGCAATATAATAAAGCTATGAAAACAAGTTACCATTTACAGTGAGGGACAATCAGGAGGGCAGAAGAGATGCTTGTAAACATGAAAGACATTTTGGCAGTTGCGAAAGAAAAAAACTTTGCAGTACCGGCCTTTAACACATCCAGCAATATGATTCTCACCGGGGTGATGCAGGAATCAATTGCCCAGGATTCTCCGGTTATTGTGGCCATCCACCCGGATGAATTATCATTTGTACAGAATTCCTTTATTAAAGCAGTGATTGATGAGGCAAATCATGCACCAGTACCCGTGTGCATCCATCTGGACCACGGCGGTTCCTATGAGGATTGCGTGAAGGCTATCAGCCTGGGCTTTACTTCTGTCATGATTGATGCGTCACTGCTGCCTTTTGAGGAAAATATCGCACTCTGTAAAAAGGTCTGCGGGACGGCACATGCGGCAGCTGATTACGTATCAGTCGAAGGGGAATTAGGTACAATCGGCAATACCGACTCCATTGAAACAGGAACGAATGAGATTCATTATACAAATCCCAAGGATGCAGAACGGTTCATAGAAGAAACCGGCATTGACGCACTGGCTGTTGCTATCGGAACCAGCCATGGGCTGTATCCAAAAGGATTTGAACCAAAACTCAGGATTGACATACTGGATGAAATCAAGAAAGCTGCGAAGGTACCTCTGGTACTTCACGGCGGTTCATCCAACCCGGACAGTGAGATTGAGACTGCTGTGTGCCATGGAATCAATAAGGTCAATATATCAAGTGACATTAAAGCTCCTTTTTATGAAAAATGCAGGGAAGTACTGTCTGACCGGTCCTTGAGGGAACCCAATGCAATCTATCCGCCCTGTATTGAAACTTTGAGGCAGGTCGCAGGACAGAAAATCCAGTTGTTCCATTCAGCAGGGAAGGCATCCCTGTACCGCTGACCCGTATAGGCGTATGGACAGGAATGTGGACAACATATGGATATGAATGTGGACGGGCACAGGGGCAGCAATATTGGCAGGACCAAGGATAAAGACATTGAGGGAACAGGGGAGAGGAAGATTGCATTAGGATTTCATGCGTGTGTGGACTTTGAGTTGGAGTGGGATCTTTCTGTGATGGAACATCTAATCAGGAAGCACGGTATACATGCTGGTGAACTTACAGAAAGGAGCCAGATAGCATCCATTAAGGACCTGATGATTGAAATCCTTATTTGTATGAGACAGGGCACAGGCTGTGAAATCATACCGGATGACTTCCGGACATGCAATGCTTTTGCAGAGGAATTTACATACAGGACAACTATCGGGGGAACCGCTGCCAGGGCAGCCATTGCAATACGGAAGATAGGATTTGAAAGCACCCTCGGGATGTGTTGTTTTAACCGGTACATTGAAAATCTGCTTCCGCCCGGCATAAAATTTTATTCAGGAAACGGGCTGGAGTATGATAGGGTGTATCCCCATATCATCCTGCAATATCCATCTGGCGTACATATCCAGGCCAATGACATTGATTTTACCGTGCCATGCCATAACCGGATTCTCATATCCCGGGATAAGGACAGCATGGATATGGTGATAGCAGAAGATGCAGGGGAAATGGTGCGGGATGCGGATGTCTTTCTCCTCTCATGCTTCAGCGAGGTGTTGGACGGATCCATACTCAGGGACAGGCTGGATACTGTATTTGATATATTAAACGGACTCAAGGACAGCGCTGCCGTGATTTTGGAGGACGGGTGCTATATCAACAAGGAGTTCCGCCATATGGTGCACAGGCAATTGGCCCCGGTATTAGACATCATAAGCATGAATGAGGATGAACTGCAGGACTATGTGGGACAAAGAATACGGATCCTTGATCCGGTTCAGGTTATGGATGCAGTCAGATACATTTACCGATGCCTTCAGGTTCCGTTTCTTATCATACATACCCATATATGGGCCCTTGCATATGGAACAGGTGCCCGGGAGTTTAAAGGAGCCTTGGAAAGCGGGATCATGCTTGCATCAGCAAGATATGTCCATGGTGATGATTTTGGGATGGAAGAGTACGGTCGTATCCGCACATGGAAGACGAACGCGAAGGGCGAGGCATTCTGCCGGCAGGTAACGGAGTCAGATCCACTGGTCTGCTGCGTTGCGTGTAAGGACCTGGATTTTGTGGACAGGCCGACTACTGTAGGGCTGGGGGACTTTTTTGCAGGAGGGCTGCTGCCTGTTCTGGCATGCAGGCATATGGATACAGGTACTGCAGCCGGTTCAGGGGCAACACCATCAGAAGGGAGAGGGGAAAGGAATGTATGAGAAGGTAAGTAATATCCTGCAGATGGCCAGGGAGAGTAACACGGCGGCCATTGCATTTATCTGTCAGGACTATAATATGGCCAGGGCGGTTGTTTATGCGGCCCAGTCATCCAATACACCGGCCATCATCATGCTGTATCCGGAGCATGTCCCGGTCCAGAAAACCACGGGTATAAGGGGATTTGCCGGGATGGTAAAGGAACTGGCCGAAGAGGTTGCCGTGCCTATAGGACTGCATCTGGACCATGATTACACCAAAGCGGCGGTTCTGAATGCAATCCGCTGTGGGTTTGAATCCGTGATGATGGATGCATCGGTATATCCGCTGGAAAGGAATATTGAGATAACAGGGGACGTGGTGAAGGCAGCCCATGACCTGGGCGCAATTGTGGAAGGGGAAATTGGGCATGTGGGGGCGGCTTCTGATGCTGATGATTCCAAGGAAGACCTGTACACAAAGCCGGACGCCGCAGAACAGTTCTGCAGGGAGACAGGAGTGGATTCCCTGGCGGTTTCCATTGGCAATGCCCATGGGGAATACCGTGATACCCCACATCTTGACATAAAGAGACTGGAGGAAATACGGGCGGTTACAAAGGTTCCTTTGGTATTACACGGAGGAAGCGGTATACCGGATGACCAACTTGTGACAGCGTTCTCAAAGGGAATCAGCAAGTTTAACCTGGGTACGGAATTTCTTGGAAAGTATTACCAGGCCATGGAACAGTATATCTCCGATAATAAAGGGAATATGGATCCTGTAAAAATCATCCATATGCCGGAATATATCCATTCCAGACTTTTGCCTTATGTTGAAAACAGGTTGAGAACCTTGTGCAGGTTCTAGTATAATGGCAGGAGAGGATATATGATTGTGAAAAAGGAGGCTGTTTATGACGGAACTATCTGCAATAGAAAACATACAGGCCCAGTATGAAACCCTTTCCCCCACAGAACGGAAACTGGCGGACTATGTACTGAAGAATACTGCAAAAGTAGTTGATTTTACTGTAAAGGACCTGGCACTGGCAAGTGATGTGAGCGAGGCCACCGTGGTGAGGATGTGCCAGCATGTAGGTTTTAAAGGATATTGGCCGTTTCGAATGTCCCTTTCCAAGGAACTGGTAAGGTATCAGAATCATGAGATGGTTAATACGGTGAACAGTGTGGGGGATGTGTTCCGGGAATACTCCAAAATCATGCTGAATATCGCGGATAATATTAATTCGGAAACAGTTTACCGGTGCGTGGATCTGTTAAGGAACTGCGATCAGGTCCACCTGATTGCTTCCGGCAATACCACTCCGATTATTGAACATATTGGATTCAGGCTTGGAAGACTGGGGATTAAGTGCACCTTCAGCGGTGTGGCCGATTATTATATGAACCAGATTAACCTGGCCGGCGGCAGTGACCTGGTGCTTGCGGTATCCCAGTCCGGATCAACCAAAAGCGTCATTGACGGCGTGGCCCTGGCAAAGCAGAGGAGTCTTAAGGTGATAGCCATTACCGCCTATAAGAATTCATCACTGGCTGAACTGGCTGATTATGTGATTGAATCCAAAGGGGATTTTTCCAGGTTCGACTTTTACAGGAATTACAGCCATCTGTGCGAGATGGCTGTGGCTGAAGCATTGTTGGATGTATTGGCGAAGGATGAGAAGGTCCAGGCAGCCGTACAGGAGAAGAATACGGATATGCTGGAGTTTTTATCAGACATGAAACTATAGTGTACCATGGCAGGAGAATTGTGCTGCCGTGTACTGGTAATGTTGGTTTCCGAAGTAAAATCGGAATATGAGGAGGAATATACTATGAGAAGAAACAATCTGATGGCAATCGTACTGGCAGGGATAATGGCAGCTGGTGCGTTAAGCGGGTGTGGGGGTTCCGGGAGTACCGCAACTGCAGCTGGAACTGAAGGGAACATGGGAACAGAAGCTGCAAAGGAAGAGGTAAAAGAGGGCGGGGCGGCATCGGAACCGGAATCCGCAGGGGCTTCTGCTGCATCATCCGGCCAGGAGGACGGGATGAGTTATGATGACCTGGTTGCTGCTGCAAAGGAAGAAGGAGGCCTTGTTTTTTATGGCGCCAATTCATACTTGCAGGATGCGGCTGACCGGTTTGCAAAAGAATTTGGGATTAAGGTGGAATTTACACAGCTGGGCGAAACAGAGATGATTGAAAAGATTACCTCAGAATGCCAGTCCGGTGCGGTAAGTGCAGATTTAGTATGCGCCCAGGATACCTACCGTGTAATGGCGGAACTGGTGGATACCGGATATGCCATGAAATGGTCCAATCCCCGGGTGGGAGAGATAGTGGGCAATGATGATTGTACTGCCCTGATTTGGTATTATGATACAAAGAGCTTTATGTATAATGATGAATTGGTTGGGGAGGGATGGCTCACGAACCTGTGGCGCATTGCTGACCCGCAGTATAAGGGACTGTTCACCATGAAGGATCCTTCCAGCGAGGGTGTTAACTTTGATATGCTGACCATGCTTACATCCGACGGATACGCGTCAAGGCTGGCGGATGCATATAAGGAGTATTTTGGAAAGGATATAACCCTGACAACGGATAATGCAGGATGGGAATTCATTAAGATGATGTTCCAAAATGGTGTCCTGCTGACCACCTCTGATACCACATCGGCAACCACCGTAGGCGCCCTGGGGCAGTCTGATACGTGGGTCGGATATTTCAGCACACAGAGATTCAGCACACAGGATGATAAGGGAATCAAGCTGAGTTATGATTTATCCTCATGCAATCCGGTAGGAGGCTATGCATACCCTGTTTACTCCATCATCCTTGATAATTGCCAGCATCCCAATACTGCCAAACTTTTCTCTGAGTGGCTGCTGAGCGAAAATGGCTGGGCTGCGTTCAATGATTATTATGGTGGTTTTTCCGCCAATCCTGCCAACGTCCATGCCACGGATTACAGTTTTGACGAAGTGAAGGGGAATATCGTACTGGATGACCCGGATTACCTGGTCAATCACCGTGCGGATGTGGAAGATTTTATTGAGACATTACGTTAACCGGATGCAGCCTGGGTTGCTGCGTTAATCTTAAAATAGGATGGATATGATATCTTTGTATCCATTCTATTTTACAATAGAGGTGAGTTGATTGAAAGTAAAAGCTAGAAAAGCCGGAAATTTCCTGCGCAGACCCCATAACATCATTCTTTTGGTTTTGCTTATCTGTCTGATATATCTGGTTATTGTTCCATTAATCTATATATTCAAGGATACATTGATTGTCCATACTTCGGAAGTTAACAGGGTCCACGAAGCATCAGGTTCCTATACATTGTATCACTGGACTAAGACATTTGCATCAGGAGAGGTATATCAGACCTTTGTCATCCCTCTCATGAATTCACTTATGTGTGCTGTGTTTTCCTGCATCATCGCAATCGTGGCGGGCGGAATGTTTGCATGGCTGATTATAAGGACCGACATGTACTGTAAAAAAATCTGTTCCACGTTGTTCATGTTCCTGTATATCATGCCGGGATGGACACTGGCAATTGCATGGACAAACTTTTTTAAGAACAGCCTGATTGGCGGGACCACTGGAATTTTTGAGTCGGTGACAGGATTGGCCACCCCCAACTGGTTTGCTTATGGATTTTTTCCTATTGTGCTTGTTACGGGCCTTCACTATGCTCCTTACGCATACATTCTGATTGGCGGAATTCTTAAGAACATGGATTCTAACCTGGAGGAAGCAGCACAGATTCTTAAAACCTCCCGGTTGCGTATATTTACAAGAGTAACACTGCCTCTTGTGAAGCCGGCCGTACTGTCCACCATACTCCTGGTATTCGCATCCGGGCTCAGTGTATTCTCCACGGCCCAGTTTCTGGGCCTGCCGGTTAATTTTTATACGTTGGCCACAAAGATGTACAGCTATCTCAACGGCACTAATCCCGGGCGCGGTTATGTATATGCGGTTGTGATGCTGGTGTTAAGTTTTTCCATATTGTATCTGAACCAGAAGATGCTGGGAACCAGGAAATCCTACACAACGGTTTCGGGCAAAAGTTCCAACGTATCACTTACCAGACTGCGGGGAGGCCGCAGGATAATCAGTGCCGTGGTCGTGGTTTTTGTTGTGGCGGTGACTCTGCTCCCCTTCGTGAGCTTTGCGACAGAATCCCTTACCCAGGTAAAGGGTGATTATTCATTGTCTAACTTCACACTGCGTTACTGGATTGCAGAGGATGCGGGAATCGGATTTTCCGGCATATTCAGGAATCCTACCTTTTGGAAGGCATTAAAGAATACCCTTCTTCTTGCCCTGTGCTGTTCCCTTGGAGCAGGCACCGTGGGATGCCTGGCAGGATATGGGATTGCCAGGAAATGGGGGACGAAACTGTCCTCTACCGTGAACAGCCTGACCTTCCTGCCGTATCTGATTCCCAGTATTGCCCTTTCCGCCATTTACCTGTCCATGTTTTCCGCCAGGAGAGGAATCATTCCGGCGCTGTATGGCTCCTACGCCCTTCTGGTACTCATAGGCGTTGTGAAATACCTGCCCATGGCGTCCAGGTCCGGCCTGAACTCCATGTTCCAGATTAGCGCAACACTGGAGGAATCGGCAATGATAATGGGTATTCCCTGGTATAAAAGGATGTGCCGTATCCTTATTCCAATCCAGAAGACCAGCATCATGTCAGGATATCTCCTGCCGTTTATCAGCTGTACAAGGGAAATGGAGCTGTTCGTACTTTTATATACGCCGGGCTCCGTTCTGCTTACGACGCTGCTGTTCATGTACAATCAAAAGGGCTATGAACAGTTTGCCAATGCAATTACGCTTTTGATTGTGATTATAGTAATATCATTGAACGCACTTGTGAATAAATTGACCGGAGCATCCATTGATTCTGGTATAGGGGGTTGATGAAATGGCAGATAACAGTATTGTCTTAAGAAATATAACAAAACGTTATGGAAAGTCGGTGGCAGTGGACCACCTGAACCTGGAGATACCGGCCAACAGCTTTATTTCCCTGCTGGGGCCTTCCGGTTGCGGTAAAACCACTACGCTGCGGATGATTGCAGGACTGGAGACACCCACTGAAGGCGAGATATGGATTGGGGACCGACTGGTGTTTTCCGCTGAAAAAGGAATCGATGTGCCGCCAAATGAGAGGAGCGTAGGTTTCCTGTTCCAGAATTATGCCCTTTGGCCCCATATGACCGTATATAAGAATATTGCATTTGGGTTGGAAAACCTGAAGTGGGGGAAAAAGGAGATTAAGGAAAAGGTAGAGGAACTGTGCGTGCTTTTGCAGCTTACGCCTTTCCTGGAACGGTATCCCTCAGAACTGTCAGGCGGCCAGCAGCAGAGGGTGGCCATTGCAAGGACGCTGGCGGCCAGCCCCCAGATTCTTCTGATGGATGAGCCTCTGTCTAACCTGGATGCGAAACTGAGGCTGGAAATGAGGACGGAGCTGAAACGTCTGCACAGCACATCCAATGCGACTTTTGTGTATGTAACCCATGACCAGTTAGAGGCAATGGCATTATCTACCTCCATCTGCCTGATGAATACGGCCGTACTCCAGCAGTATGCACCACCGCTGAAGCTGTACGCGGAGCCGGTGAATATGTTTGTGGCTGACTTTGTCGGTAATCCAGCCATGAATTTTGTGGATTTTCAAATGAATGCAGCTTCCGGTCATCCGGAGTTACAGAGGGCGGGAATCCGTTTTCTGGCAGAGGCGGAGGATGAAGCTGGGCTGAGATCCAAGGGGCCGGATGTCATTGTGGGTATACGGCCGGAAGATGTATTAATTGGAGAAGAGGGAAATATCCCGGCAAAGGTCATATCCTCCTTCCCTTACGGAATGGAAACCACGGTAATCGTAGAATGTATGGGGACAAACCTGCGGTCCGTGGTGTTTGGAAGCATTAATTTTTCGGAAGGGGAAGAGGTTAAGGTAAATATTTCAGGCACCAAGGTATGCATCTTCCATAAGGATACCAGGGAACTGATTTCATTAGGGAAGATTGAATGTATATAGGATTATATGGAATAGAGGATCATTCCGTGGAAAAAAGTGGGATTGCATAAAAGGACCGCTGCTTGTAATGATATGATACCTCTTAAGTAGACAAGGTAAATAACCAAAATCTACTTAGGAGGTATTTTCATGTCTAAATCACCCCATCTTCCCCGCCCCGGAAGCAATCTTATTCTCCGAACGCCATTCCCTTGGGGAGATGCCATATGTTTTCTTAAACGCCCTGGAAAAATGGAGCTGGCTGGGGTATCCCACGGCATTGCCTATGTCCTTTATGGTCAGCTCTGTCAGCTTCAGCAGCTCCGCGGCCTTGGTCATGCGGTAGCTAATTAAGAATTCCTGGGGGCTTTTGCCCACCGCGTCACGGAATATCTTCCCGAAATAGCTTCTGTTCAGATTGCAGAAGGCGGCGATGTCCTCCACGGATATGTCGTTCTGGAAATTCTGCTCTATAAAGGATGTGGCTTCACGGATATAAAAATCCTGAAGCTTCCCGCCGCGCATCATCCTCCTGGACGAGGAGGAGCGGGTGAGATAGTCCAGGAACAGGTACAGGTGTCCGATTAAGTGGAAGGGCGACTGGTCGGAATGGTTGGCGATATAGAGCATCTCGTTCTTCAGTTCCAGGCTCAGATCCCTTGCATTGGAGTGATAGACCGGATTGTCCATGGTAAGCCCGGCCAGTTCCAGGGCTTCCTTAACCCTTAGCCCGTCAAACTCCAGCCATGTGTATTCCCAGGGATGGTCCCTGTCCGCGCTGTAGGTGTTAACCTGCTTTGGATGGATAAGGAACCCCTCCCCGCTTTTGATATGATAGGTATTGGTCATGCCTTTGGAATCCGTGGACATCAGGGTTCCGGCGCCTGATATCACATAGTGGAACAGATAGTGGTTGCGTGCATAAGGGCCATAGGAATGCAGGGGTTCACACTGCTCCCAGCCATATTGGTATAAGCCCAGGTCCACAAAACGTTCATTGGGGAAAATGGAAAAAAGGACATTGCTCATGTAGCGCCTCCTTTGATATCATTGCCAGACTGGTTCACCCTTGTGCAAAGGTGTACTTTGCTCTATACTGCATATATCCCATTATATACCCAAATGCTACCCAATATCAACCTACAGATACAAAAATAGCATTTAGGTATATAACTGGTATTAACAGAACATTTACCCGGATAAAACAACGTGATATCATAAGGTTAACAGAAAGAAAGAAGAAAATAAAGGCAACAAAATGGTTTATTTAAACCGAAAAATGCAGGTATAAGAGGGGGAACACTATGCACAAAACGTTAAAATGGTGTCTGGTATTCGGAACAGCCTTACTGCTCGCCGCGGCCATGGTCACAGGGTGTGCAGGAGCAGGAAAAACAGGGGACGGGAAAGTGAAGCTTTCCTTCCAGATATGGGATACGGCCCAGAGGAACGGCATGGAGTCCGTTGCCAGGGCCTACATGGAACAGAATCCGGATGTGGTGATTGACGTCCAGGTGACCAGCTGGGATGAGTACTGGACCAAGCTGGATGCGGCGGCTGAATCCAACCAGCTGCCGGATATATTCTGGATGCATACTAACCAAATCCTTAAATATGCGGACTATGGAAAACTGGCGGACGTGACAGACCTTTATGATGAGGAGGACCCGGATTACTACACAAAACATTTTTCGGAAATCTCCCTGAACAATGCAAAGGGGTCGGACGGACGCATCTACGGGGTGCCGAAGGACAAGGATACGGTCTGCCTTGTATATAACAGGGAAATGTTTGACAATGCTGGACTTACATATCCGGATGAATCCTGGACATGGGATGACCTGACAGCGGCGTCCGCAGCAATTCATGACAGGACAGGAAAATACGGCTTCATGGCATATGCGGATGAGCAGCTGGGGTACTGGAATTTTGTGTACCAGGCAGGCGGCCATATCCTGAACCAGGATAAGACAAAAGCAGGTTTCACGGACCCGGCCACAAGAAAAGGCATGGAATTTTACATTAATTTACAAAAGGAGCCATGGTGCCCGGACCAGAAATATTTTGCAGAAACCAATCCCGGAACCGCCTTTATATCCGAACAGGGCGCCATGTACCTGGAAGGCAACTGGAACCTGATGTCCATGATGGAGAACAATAAGAACCTGGAAGGAAAGTGGGATGTGGCGGTGCTGCCCAAATGCCCGGATCCCTTAAACGGGGACGGCAGGGCAACCATTTCCAACGGCCTGTGTTATGCCACCGGGGCAAAGGGTAAGAAACTGGAATACGCGAAGGATTTCCTGAAATTCACCGGTTCTGAGGAAGGACAGAGGGTACAGGGGCTGTCAGGCGCAGCCATCCCGGCCTATGAGGGACTGGAGCACACCTGGGTACAGGCCTTCGACCAGTTTGATTATAAGCTGGATGTACAGAAATGCGTGGATATGTTCCCTTACGGGGTACAGAGTGTGAACAATGCATCAAGACCCAACTGGAAGACGCAGATTAATGATGCCCTGCTTAAGATATACAGCGGCGAGGTGAGCCTGGATGAGGGGCTTGCAGCCATGCAGAAGCTGGTAGACGAGGCAAAGGCGCCGTAACGGAAAGGGCATGATGCCCGGCACTGTTTACGGAAACTGTCTAAAAATGGAGGAAGCTATGGGAAAGAAACGTATTTTAACAGATGACGCAAAATGGGGCTACCTGCTGGTTGCGCCCACCATCATAGGACTGATTATATTAAATGTATATCCTTTCATCCAGACCCTGGTGCTGAGTTTTTCCACCACCCACCCCTTTGGGATTTATGAAGTCACGGGAATCCAGAATTATGAGCAGATGTTTGCAAGTAAGGAATTCTGGAAAGCAACATGGAACTCCATCTATTTCTGCATCCTGACCGTGCCTCTTGGCGTGTTCCTGTCCCTGCTTGCAGCCGTGCTGCTGAATGCAAAGATTAAGGGAAAATCCGCCTTCAGGGCCATCTACTTCCTTCCCATGGTAGTGGCCCCGGCAGCCATCGCAATGGTATGGAAATGGATCTTCAATGCGGAATACGGCATCATCAACCAGATAATCGGAACAAAGGTGAGCTGGCTTACCACGCCCGGCCTGGTGCTGCCTGCCTGCGCCGTGGTGGCTATCTGGAGCGCCATCGGATACGACGCCATCCTGCTGCTGTCCGGGATCCAGAACATTTCCAAAAGCTATTATGAGGCGGCCAGCCTGGACGGGGCCACGAAGATACAGCAGTTTTTCAAGATTACCCTGCCCATGGTCAGCCCTACCTTGTTTGTGGTATTAATCATGCGTCTGATGGCCTCCATCAAGGTTTACGACCTGATTTACATGATGGTGGACCAGACCAATCCGGCCCTGACCAGCGCCCAGTCCCTTATGTACCTGTTCTACCGGGAATCCTTTGTGGCAGGGAACAGGGGTTATGCTTCGGCAATCGTGATTTGGACCGTTGCATTAATCGGCATCATCACGGCCCTGCAGTTCTGGGGACAGAAAAAATGGGTCAACTATGAGGTTTAGGGTGTGCAGATGGCGGGGATGGGTTTTCAAACACGCCCCAGGAGATAAATAAGGAGGAGATTCCATGAAATCATACCAAGAAAGCCGTAAGATTAATACCATACTCGTATATGCCGTGCTGGGGGCAGGGGCCGTGCTGATGATATTCCCTTTTTTGTGGATGCTTCTTACCAGCTTTAAATCAGCCGGTGAAAGCGTGCAGATACCGCCCACGATCCTTCCGAAGGAATGGCTTGCAGAAAACTATAACAGGGCATTGATTGCCCTCCCTTTCGTAAAACTGTATACCAACACCGTCCTGCTGATTCTTTTCAGGGTAATCTGCGCAGTGGCATTCTCATCCGCAGCCGGGTTTGCATTTGCCAAGCTTAAGTTCAGGGGAAAGAACCTGCTGTTCTCACTGGTCATCATGCAGATGATGCTGCCATCACAGATATTCATCATCCCCCAGTATCAGATGCTGGCGAAGATGGGACTGACCAACACGATATTTGCACTGGTATTCCCAGGGCTGGTCAGCGCCTTCGGAACATTCTTCCTGCGCCAGGCTTACATGGGTATCCCCGATGAGCTGGGTGAAGCCGCCTACCTGGACGGATGCACCAAATGGCAGACATTTACAAGGGTAATGATGCCCCTGACCAAGGCTTCCATGGCAGCCCTGACCATCTTCACCGCAGTGTTTGCCTATGCCGACCTGATGTGGCCGCTGATTGCCAACACGGATATCAACATGATGACGCTGTCGGCAGGCCTTTCCACACTGAGGGGGCAGTTCACCACCAACTATCCGGTCCTGATGGCAGGTTCCATGCTGGCCATGATACCCATGGTCATCCTGTACCTGGTGTTCCAGAAGCAGTTCATTGAGGGCATTGCCATGACAGGCGGAAAATAGAACATTTAAAAGGAGACAGACAATGGCAATCCGTTACCAGGAAGAACAACAGCTATTCACCATACACACAAGACAATCGACCTATCAGATGAAGGTGGACCGCTTTGGGTACCTGCTGCATCTTTATTACGGGGACCGCTCAGAAGGCTCCATGGAATACCTTCTCACCTATGCGGACAGGGGATTTTCAGGAAATCCCTATGAGTCCGGCGGGGACAGGACCTATTCCCTGGACGTACTCCCCCAGGAATATCCGGTCCTTGGTACCGGGGATTACAGGAGCACGGCCTTGCAGGTAAGGCAGGCGGACGGTTCCATGAGCTGTGACCTGCGTTACCGCAGCCATGCCATAAAGCAGGGGAAATACAGTCTGCCGGGACTTCCGGCCATGTATCAGGAGGAAACGGGCGGCGCTGATAAGGCGGCGGCCGGGCAGCCTGCAGACGGCGGCGCGGACATGGATTGCGAAACATTGGAAATCGTCCTTGAGGACAGGGCCAGCGGGCTTATGGTGACATTATTATACGGGGTATTTCCAATCCACGATATCATAACCAGGGCTGTAAAGATTGAGAACATGGGAAATGGATCCCTGGCCCTTGAAAAGGTGCAGAGCGCGTGCCTGGATTTCCTTTACGGGGACTATGACTGGATACAGTTTTACGGCAGGCATGCCATGGAACGGAACTGGCAGAGGACAGAGGTATCCCATGGCGCCCATGTGATCGGAAGCAGGCGCGGGACCTCCAGCCACCAGTACAGCCCCTTTGTGATACTGGCTGAAAGGGATGCCACGGAGGATGCGGGGAAATGCTACGGCATGTCATTTGTCTATAGCGGAGCATTCAGGGCAGAGGTGGAAAAGGACCAGTTCGGCCAGACCAGGATGATGATGGGGCTTCAGGACGAGATGTTCTCCTATGGACTGGATCCGGGGGATACCTTCCTTGGGCCGGAGGTCATCATGAGTTACAGCGGAAGCGGGCTGTCCGCCCTGTCGCAGCATTTCCACAAAGCCATCCGCCGCAACCTGTGCAGGGGGAAATACAAGCTGGCCCCCAGACCGGTGCTGATTAACAGCTGGGAAGCGGCTTACTTTGACTTTACAGGGGAAACCATATATGAGACAGCCAGACAGGCCGGGGAACTGGGCGTGGAGCTGCTGGTGCTGGATGACGGCTGGTTTGGCAGACGGGACAGCGATACGTCGGGCCTTGGGGACTGGTCTGTCAATGAAGGCAAGCTGGGCGGCACCCTGGGCAGCCTGGTGGAGCGGGTGAACGGCCTGGGACTTAAGTTCGGGATATGGATTGAACCGGAAATGGTCTCCCTTGACAGCAATCTATACCGGGCCCATCCTGACTGGGCGTTTACCATTCCCGGAAGGAAGCCGGTGATGAGCCGGAGCCAGCTGGTACTGGATTTCTCCCGGGAGGAAGTGGTGGATTATGTGTTTGACAGCATCTGCCGGGTATTTGACAGCGCCAATATTGAATATGTGAAATGGGATATGAACCGCAGCATCACGGATGTATACTCTGCGGTGCAGGAACGGGACGGCGCTAACCTGCAAAATGGCGGGAATACACAGGATGGCGGGAACGTCCGGGCCGCCAGGACCGTGAACCCGGGAAAGGTCATGTACCACTACGTGCTGGGATTATACGATTTCCTGGAACGTCTTACAAAGCGGTATCCGGATATGCTGATTGAAGGATGCAGCGGCGGCGGCGGACGGTTTGACGCAGGTATGCTCTACTATACGCCCCAGATATGGTGCAGCGACAACACGGATGCCATTGACCGCATCCGTATCCAGTACGGCACATCCTTTGGTTTTCCCATATCATCCGTTGGCTCCCATGTATCTGCATGCCCCAACCACCAGACCGGAAGGCAGGTTTCCCTGGAAACCCGGGGCGTGGTGGCCATGGCGGGCAGCTTTGGGTACGAACTGGATCCGGGCGTACTGACGCAGGATGAGAAGGAATGCATCAGGAAACAGATTGAGGATTATCACAGGTATCAGGATTTAATCCACAACGGCGATTACTACAGGCTTGGCAATCCATTTAAGGAAATGCAGGCAGGGGCATGGATGTTTGTCAGGGAAGATAAAAGCGAGGCACTGGTGAATGCAGTGACCCTTGAGACACATGGCAACCCGCTTCCTGTGTACATACGGCTGAAAGGACTGGAACCTGGATGGAGCTACCGGGAAGGGTCCACGGGCCGCGTATATCCGGGGGCGGCCCTTATGTCCGCCGGGCTTCCGATACCTTATATGACCGATGAATACCAGTCATGGCAGGCGCATCTGGTAAAGGTGTGATTCCGGTATGGCGGGATAAGGCACGGCAGGAATGCGGGAACAGGAGAATTGAAGATGGCTGATAAAGCTGATAAAAATGGAGCGTATAAAGCAGAAGCGGGTAAATGTGTGACAGGTAAAAATACAGCGGGCCAACATGCGGCAGATAAAAACATAACAGGCCAACATACGGCAGATAAAAACATAACAGGCCAACATACGGCAGATAAAAACATAACAGGCCAACATGCGGCGGATAAAAACATAACAGGCCAACATGCGGCAGATAAAAACATAACAGGTCGGCATGCGGTAGATAAAAACACAGCAGACAAGCATACAGCAGACAAACATGCAGCAGACAGACCCATAGCAGGAAAAGCCGGATTAAAAATCCCCCCTTTCCAGAAACGCCTGGAGCGCCATCTGGATGAACTGAAATGGCTTTATATGGAGCTTTACGACAATCAGCAGATGTTTGAAGGGCTGTGCAGGGGAATGGAGCAGTTCTGCCAGGAGCGCAGGGACAGCCTTAAACGGCTGGACATGGAGCGGGAGAAGGATTCGGGATGGTTCAGGAAAAGCAGCATGCTTGGCATGATGATGTACACGGACCAGTTTGCAGGCACGTTAACAGGCGTGAAGGAGAAGATAGATTACATAGAAGGCTGTAATGTCAATTATCTACATCTGATGCCTTTGCTGGACACCCCCAGGGGCCGTTCAGACGGAGGATATGCGGTGTCGGATTTCAGGAAGGTAAGGGATGACCTTGGAACCATGGACGATTTGATGGCGCTGGCAGATGAGTGCCATAAACGGGGAATCAGCCTGTGCCTGGATTTTGTGATGAACCACACGTCCGAGGAACATGAATGGGCAAAGCGGGCCAGGGCAGGCGAAAAGGAGTACAGGGAACGGTACTTTTTCTATGACTCCTATGACATCCCCAGGCAATACGAACAGACCGTACCCCAGGTATTCCCCGCCACGGCGCCGGGCAACTTCACCTACCTTCCGGAAACAGGCAGCTACGTGATGACCAGCTTTTATCCCTATCAGTGGGATCTGAATTACAGGAATCCCGTGGTGTTTAACGAGATGATGTATAATTTCCTGTACCTGGCCAACTGCGGGATGGATGTCATACGGATAGATGCGGTGCCATATATCTGGAAAGAACTGGGAACAGACTGCCGGAACCTTCCCCAGGTCCACACCATTGTGCGCATGATGCGTATGATCGGCGAGATTGTGTGCCCCGGCGTACTGCTTCTGGGAGAAGTGGTCATGGAGCCGGAAAAGGTGGCGCCGTACTTTGGCACGGTGGAAAAACCTGAGTGCCATATGCTTTACAATGTAACCACCATGGCCACCCTGTGGCATTCGGTTGCCGCCAGGGACGCCAGGCTTTTAAAACGCCAGATGGAAACCATCAGCAGGCTGCCGGACACCTGTTCCTTCCTCAATTATCTCCGGTGCCATGACGATATTGGCTGGGGGCTGGATTATCCGCTTCTGGAATCCTGGGGCATGAAGCAGGTGCCACATAAGAAATACCTCAATGACTTCTTCACAGGAAAGATACCGGAAAGCTTCAGCCGGGGCGAACTGTACAACGAAGATCCTGTCACAGGCGATGCGCGGTTCTGCGGAACAACGGCCTCTATGTGCGGAGTGGAAAAGGCTGGTTTTGAAATGGACGATGAAGGCATGGAGCATGGAATCGGACGTATCCTGTGCCTCCATGGATTCCTCTTCTTCCTGTCCGGGATACCTGTTCTTTACAGCGGGGATGAGATAGGGCAGGTAAATGACTACACGTACAAGGAGGATCCTGAGAAAGCCGCTGATTCCCGCTATATCCACAGGGGAAAATTCCGGTGGGAACTGACAGGATACATAAAAGATGGAAATTCCGTGCAGGGACGGATATTTTCCGGGTTAAAACAGCTGGAGGAACTGCGCAGGGGCGAGGAACTCTTTGGTGCAGACGTAAGGTTCTCTGTCAGGGAAACCTGGGATGATTCCGTGCTGTGCCTGGTGCGGGAACGGGAACAGGGAAAGCTGGTAGGTATCTTTAATTTTCATGACTATGGGAAGATTGCCTGGATTGATGAGACAGACGGCATGTACCAGGATATGATGACCGGGGAAATGCTGCGGGCGTCCGCCGTAAAGGTGGACGGTCATGGATTCAGATGGTTAAAAAGAGCAGAGGCAGGGAGCTGATTGGAGGAAGGCGCCCTGCCTTTCTTTCCGCTGTCTTTTAATGCGCTGTTTTCTTGTATTATTGCAGGTATGACGATATAATGAAAAGGTAGTTGTGTACATAAAACCAGACCGGAGATAAACCATAAACCAGAGGGGGAAGATTGTATGGAACGCTGTCCATGGTGCCTTTGCAATGAAAAAATGACCAGATACCACGATGAGGAGTGGGGCATCCCCCTCCATGATGATTACAGGCAATTTGAATTTCTCATGATGGAGGTCATGCAGTGCGGCCTGAACTGGAACATGATGATTCAGAAACGGGAAATCTTCCGTCAGTGTTTTGACGGGTTTGACTATGATAAGGTGGCTGCTTACGGGGATAGGGACGTGGAGCGTATCCTTGTGGCGGAAGGAATAATCCGTTCCAGGCGAAAAGTGGAGGCCGTCATCCATAACGCCCGGCGTTTCCTGGAAATCAGGGAGGAATACGGCTCCTTCAGCCGGTATATATGGTCTTTTTCCAAGGGAAAGACCATCCTGTATGCGGGGCATCAGAAGGGCCGGATCCCGGCAAGCAACAAGCTGTCGGATGAGGTGAGCAGGGATTTAAAGAAGCGGGGATTCAAGTATATGGGTTCAATCACCGTGTACTCCCATCTGCAGGCCTGCGGGGTCATCAATGATCATGGGGAAGGCTGCTTCAGATACAGGGATATCATTGAGAATTACCCGACCGTCAGGAAGAGGGATGTACAGCAGGAGGCATAGGATTTCCATGGAGGGGAGGGAAGAGGCTTATGAAAATGCCTGAGGAAGGCATCCGCCCGGTCATGTTTGCTCCATGCGGAATGAACTGCATGGTCTGTTACAGGCACTGTTACCACAGGAAACCATGCGCAGGCTGCCTGGAAAGTGACTTGGGAAAGCCGGAACACTGCAGGGCCTGTGACATGAAAGACTGCGTCAAAGGAAAAGGATTATCCTACTGTTTTCAATGCCCTGAATATCCGTGTAGGCAGATCAGGAATCTTGAGAAAAGCTATAACAGGCGATACCAGGCAAGCCTTATGGAAAACAGCAGGCATGTTCAGGACCATGGCCTTGAATCCTTCATGGAAGAGCAGAAGAAAAGATATACATGTAAGCGGTGCAAAGGCATTATTTCCCTTCATGACAGGGAATGCAGTGAATGTCAGGAGAAGATGGAGTGGGGTGTGCAGATGGCGGGAATGAATTTTCAAACACACTATAAGGCCTGTCAGAGGGAAGTCCAGGGTAAATCAGAAGGCGGTGAAAGGAAAGATAATGGGGGGACATAGGATGCAAGACATGACATTAAGTCCGGAAATGAAGGAAACCGTGCGCAAGGCGCAGATTGACGAGGAGACCGGGGCCATTCTTTATGGATATCTGGGGAGGAAACAGAAGGATGAAAAAAACAGGAAGGTGTTCAGCCAGATGTCCTCGGATGAAAAGGCGCACGCAGCTGTATGGAAAGGAATCACAGGGGAAGATGTGGTCCCTAAAAGAAGCCATATCCTGTTCCTAAAGATACTGACCGTTATCTTCGGATTCACATTCGTGGTAAAGATGATGCAGAAGGATGAGCGGGTGGGACGGGAACGGTATGGAATGATGTGCCATGAACTGCCCCAGGCAGCCAGGATGCTGGAGGAGGAGCGGTCCCATGAGAATATACTATACAATATGCTGGATGAGGAACGCCTTCACTACGTGGGCGCCATGGTTTTGGGGCTGAATGACGCCTTGGTTGAACTTACGGGCGCCATTGCAGGCGTTACCTTTGCCCTTGCCAATACGCGCCTGGTAGCCATGACCGGAATCATAACGGGAATTTCCGCAACCCTGTCCATGGCGGCTTCCAACTATCTGGCGGAGCGGGCAGAGGGGAATGCAGAGGCGTTGAAGTCCAGTGCCTATACAGGGGCGGCATATCTGGTGACCGTGGCCCTGCTGGTGCTTCCCTATCTCTTGTTTCCGGCCCATATGTATGTTGCTGCATTTGCGGTAATGATTGTGACCGTCATGCTTATCATACTGTTTTTCAACTATTACATATCCGTGGCAAAGGAAGAGCCATTCCTCAGACGGTTTCTGGAAATGGCCCTGATATCTTTGTCAGTTGCTGTTATTTCGTTTATTATTGGCATACTGGCTAAGAATTTACTTGGAATCGATACACTGTAAACGCGCATCATTTCCAATATCCCTTAATATGTAAGTCCAATTGGGTTTTCATTCGTAAGATAATATACGGTTCCATCTGATTTAGAGAATAACAGGTCAAATTCACAGATGGCAGAATCAGACTCAAAATAGAATTCACCTTTTTCAGAAACATTGATGCTGCAGGAAACAGGAACAGCCTCCCCGGCGCCTGCTGTTTCATCGGCCAGTGTGACCAGCGTACCATCCTCATCCCTGTACATCAGCCGTATCTCCCCATCCAGTGGGGTTATGCTTCCGCTTACCGTAAGCCCGGTATCCGGCAGCTTTTCAAAACGGACCAGGCTCCGTGGATGGGTGTTCTGATAGATTGTACCGCTGATTTCATAATTTTTTTCATCCTCGGTTGTTGCAGCATGGAAATTGTGATACAGACTTCGGTTCAGGAATTCCCTAAGGTCTGATATGGATTGGCTGCCGCTAATGGATGCATGGGAAGCAGCATAGGCTCCCGTTGTAATCGCGCCGGCTGATAATAAGAGTGTCATGGCAAAAGCAGTGACAGCGGCAAACCTTGTTTTTTTCTTAAATGTCATAATTGCGCCCAACCTTTCTTTTAACAGTTCCTTGCCTTCAATCAGTGTCACGGAGGAGAGAGGCGCTTTACAGATGCCTCCGGCGCCTGTGGCATGGATCAGTGTATCACCGTAGACCCGTATCTTTTCCCTGTCCAGTTTCATGATGACCGCCTCGTCGCAGGCAAGTTCACAGGCCCGGCTGATTTCACGGCCCATCAGATGCACAAGTGGATTGAACCAATGCAGGCAGATTGTAAACTGGACCAGCCATTTGTAAACGGTATCCATCCGTCTTAAGTGGGTCAGTTCGTGGAGCAGGATGCAGTCAAATCCAGTCTCCTGCATGTCAGCCTCAGGGAGCACGATACAGGGATGGAAAAGGCCCATCAGAAGCGGGGAGGAAACAAGAGGATTAATGTACAGTTCCACAGGTTTCCTGATTCCGGCCTGTCCGCCAATCACTGCCATCCGGTCTAATATCCTTGTATCAGCAACCGCTTCCCCGCCAGCTTTTACGTAATCCCTGAAGTCCTGATAAGCTGTAATCTTCCGTGTCAGCAGGATTATTGCTGTCATGAGCCAGATAAGCCAGAGGTTTTGGGAGAGATGGGATAGAAGCTTTCCTGCTGTCAGGACAGCGGGGGATAAGCCTGTCCTGGATTTTGAGGTTTCATTTTCACGCCCTGTAACGCCCTTATCAACAGCGCCCTTATCAACAGCGCCCTTATCAGCGGCGCCCTTATCAGCGGAGCCATTATCGTCAGCCCTATTCTTCGCAGTATCATTCCATAAAGCGGCATCGTCCGTACTGTCATTGCCGGCACCATCCCCCATAGCGCCTCCAGCCAGCATCGACCCGGTCATCTGTTCCTCAACTAAGGCTGTCTCCGCCTGGATACCTGCCTGCCCGGCCTTTAAGAATAAGGGGTTCATGAGGCTTTCTTGCGGTGTGAATGGCAGGAGCAGACGGCTGATTACCACCAGCCAGATATAGTACTGCCAACGTCTGCCAAACCGGTTCCTGAACAAGGGTTTAAAGAGGAGCAGGGCGGTAATCAGTAAGGTCCCGGAAAGCGACATGGACAGGATGACTTTCCATATTCCATTCATCGGCTCTTGTTCCCCTCCTCCCAGAATTGCCTCAACTCCTCATAGTCCTCAGCTGTCAGCATATCCCTTTGGATTAATGTTGATACAAGTCCCTTTGCATTGCCCTCGTAGAATTTTTTAATCAGCTTTTCTGTCTGCAGCGCCTGGTAATCTGCCTCTGTAACCAGGGCGGCGTATTCGTTACGGCGGCCTATCTTATTTGTCTTTAAAAGCCCCTTTTCCACCAGACGGGACAGCAGGGTGATGACCGTGTTCTTTTGCCAGCGGCTGCCAGCCGCTGCAAGCTCATCCATGATTTGGGCATAAAGGACCCTGCCGCCCTTTGCCCAGATGATTCTCATCAGTTCTAATTCAGCATCAGATACCTGTTGGACCATTCGTTCCTTCCTCCTGTTAAAACTACAATGTGTAGTCTGAATATATGATAACACGATGTAGTCCATGTGTCAATACAGACAGAGCCATATCAGCACATATCATGGCTAGTGATCCTGTCCAATGGCCCTTAAACAGGTATCCAGCGCGGACTCCCCCTCAGGAGAGAGGATATCAGGCATTGTCCCATACTCCTGGCTGCCGGAACCATCGGGCAAAGCGCCGTACTCTGCTGCGTACTGAACGATAAGACCGCTGTTTGGAAGTATGATGGGCAGAGGGTCGCTTCCGATTCCCTCCCCGCCTGTCCTGGTTCCCACCAGCGTCATGAAGCCGGTTGCCTTGGAAAACATGGCTGCGTATTCGGACGAGGAAAAGACGGTATCGCTTACAAGCAGCCATAGTTTTCCTTTCAGCATTTTTTCTTTCCCCAAAGGTTCGGTTGTGTACTCTATTTCATGGAACAGATCCACATCGGACAGGTCATCCTGATTCATGAGGGGAAGTCCGGGGAATTCCGAAATAGGGCGGTAATCATTGAAATCCAGGAAAATCCCGTTATTTTCCCCGGCTTTTATCAGTTTATACGCGTTGTATTTCAGGGTGGTATCAATATTGGGGGATACAATCAGGTCATTGAAATAATTCATGGAACCGCCGCCATTATCCGTGAAATCGAATATCACGTTATCATAATCCTTCACGGTTCCATAAAAATCAAAGAGCTGTTTTTTATCCTCGCCGTAGACATTGGAGGGTAGAAGGGAATCGATTTTTATGTAGGCAATACGGCCTTCATCAATGATGCGTGTCTGGACATTATCGATGTGTGTCAGGACATTATCCGCCGCTGATTCCGTTCCTGTGTCCTGGGCTGTTTCAGCGGCATCGTAATATGCCATCACTTTGTTATAGGCAGGATCTGTTATGGCCTTCATTTTCCCGTAGTTTTCCACGGATTTATCATTGTTGTATGCTGCGGAGAATTTCTGCATGCGTTCCATTTCAGGATAATCCCTGGCAAGGCTTTTGTAGGAACTGGCGGAATCTTCATACCAGTAGGGATTGTCCAGCATCAGATGTCCGATCTGGTCATTGGTATTAATGAATGCATCCAGCTGCTGATAAAAGGCGATATCGGTTCCGCCCCTGCTGATTTCTTTTCTTGCTGTCCGGTATTTTTCCTCCAGATCCACATTCCGCATTCTCTTGAGAACATGGAAATAAGGATAATTATCCTTCAGGGTCTGATACAGGATATCCAGATCCTCCAGCTTCTGCTGCGTGGTCAGGTTAACCCAGTTTCCCTTTTTCAGTTTCTGAATCTCTTTTCGAAGCGATGGCGGCTGCTCACCGGTATCATCCACATCAGTCTGTCCATTGCCGGCAAATACGGTGGACGGACTGCTTATGATGACTGCCGCACATATTAAATAAAGCATACCCTGTTTCAAACCTGTCATTTTTTTCATCCCCGGTCCTCCTTTGACTTGTCAGGAATTACATTATTTACCAGTTCATTATACCATCCCTGTTCCATCCGGGCAAATTAAAATATACTGTCAGGTATTATGGCAGCCCTGCTCCGTATATAGTGGAAATCCAGCCGGACCTGTGCTATGATGAAACCAGTTTTAACAGACTGTAAGCCATCAGTATCAGGAGGATTATTTCCATGAACGGGGAAATGTATCAGATCTGCCGCATCACAGCGGCAGCTAAAAACGCGCTTAAGACAGGCGCATCCATACAATATGAGCCTTTGCCATATGAAAAATGCATCGGATTCCAGTTCCTGCCGGAAAAGAAGCTGTTTGGCACAAAGCAGGTAAAGGCCAAGGGGGTGGAGGAGTGGTATGTCCACTGCTGTAAGAAGGGCATGAGGGATATCAAGATGATGCTTCCCATCCAGGTCAAGGACAGGAATGTGCTGGGATTTTCCAACACGTCCCAGAGCGCCCTTGTCTGTTTTTGGGGGAACAGCCAGGTAAGCCTTTTCTTTCCAAGATGGGAGTTCGATTCCGCGCAAAAGGGCTGGGATATCCGGTACACGGAACAGGTCTGTAAGGACCTGTCCGGGATGAAGTTCCATTTTGGCGATAACACGGAGGATTTTAAAGCAATCCTGGAAAAGATAGGGCGGTTTGCCCGAGAAATTGACTGCGGTAATTTTGCGGATATATTCGAAACATCCCTGTCGTACCTGCAGGGGGCTTCACTTCCGGAACATAGGACCGGACAGATTCCCCTCCCTCAGATTCCGGAAAGCCATCTGCCCCTCTTCCAGGCTGCCAGCCGGGCGGATGTGTTCGGCGCCATGGGTTCGTGGAATGATTCCCCGCCCTACATGGCCCATGAAAAAGGGATGGACGAAGAATATGGAACCTTGTCTGACGGACTCCTGAGACAGCTCCGCCTGGCAGTTCTCTATGCAGTCAACGGATGGTAAATACAAAAAAACAGAGAAGGGCAGCAGACCCCTAAAATAGCCGGATGAAATCCGCAGGTAAATGCCATATTAAACCTATATGGTCCTGCCTGCAGATGAACCCGGCTTTTTTGTGCTGTTTTCAGGGAAATGCAGGCAGCGGGAAGGAGCAGGACATATGAATTATGATGCGGTGGCCAGGGACATCCTGACCCTGGCAGGCGGACCCGGGAATGTGGAGAATCTTACACACTGCTTTACCAGGCTTAGGTTTGAACTGTCGGACAGGACGAAAGCAGACAAAGAAAAGCTTGCGCAGGTGGAGGGCGTGGTTTCCGTGGTGGAACGGGGCGGACAGCTGCAGGTGGTGATTGGGACAAAAGTGGAACATGTCTATGAGGCGGTATGCAGGCAGATGGAGGCGGGAAAGATATCGTCAGAAAGGGCGTCAGCAGGAGAAATATCGGCAGGAAAGACATCGGCGGGAAAGATATCGGCAGGAAAGACACCAGCCGCCAATAAGGACATCCAGGCAGGCGCCAGGCAGGGTACCTCTGTATGGAACCGCATCCTGATATCCATATCCGCCATGTTCACCCCCATGGTGCCTGCTATTGCAGCCTCCGGGCTCTTAAAAGGATTCCTGACCATTGCCAGGATTACTGCCTCCGGCCGCGGAGTGGACATTACGGGGAATGAGACTTACATCATCCTGATGGCTGCCACGGATGCAATCTTTTATTTCATGCCGATCATCCTTGCCTATACCAGCGCAAAGGTATTTCATGCCAATGAATTCGTTGCCATGGCATTGGGCGGCACCATGTGCTATCCGGCCATACTGGAACTGATGACGGGCGGGGCGGCGGTCAGGATGTTTGGCATCGCACTTACAAAGGCCAACTATACGTCCTCGGTCATCCCCATCATCATTGGGGTATTCATACTGTCCTATGTGGAACGGTTCCTGACCAGGGTCATTCCTGAGATATTGAAAATCATCCTGGTGCCGGGCATTTCCCTGCTGGTCATGGTGCCTGCCGTCTATCTGGTATTTGGCCCGGTGGGCATTTACATTGGAAATGCAATCAATTACGTGTATACGGGCATGATGGCCTTAAGCCCGGCCCTATGCGGGGCTTTCATCGGCGGGATGTGGTGTGTGTTCGTCATATTCGGCGCCCACCGCGCCCTGGTCCCCATTGGGATTAATGATGTGGCGCGGTTTGGACGGCAGAACCTGCTGGCATTTGCAGGGGCGGCTAACTTCTCCCAGGGAGGCGCTGCCCTGGGGGTGATGCTGAGGACAAAGGACAGGAACCTGAAAGCAATTGCCGCCTCCGCCTCCCTGACCGCCTGGGTGTGCGGGATTACGGAGCCTGCGATTTATGGCTGCAACTTACGGCTAAAGAAGCCCATGGTATGCGCCGTTATCTGCGGGGCGGCGGGAGGGGCGGTCATGGGGATTGGCGGCGTGTATGGGGATGCATTTGCAAATAATGGCGTGCTTACGCTGGCAACCTATGGGGCATTCGGAATGAGGAATTTCCTCTTTTATCTGCTGGGAATCAGTATTTCCTTTTTTGGGTCGGCATTGCTGACCTGGGTGTTTGGGTTTGAGGAATTGGATGAAGGGGAGAATAGAGGATGAGGAGAATAGAGGATGAGGAGAATAGAGGATGAGGAGAATAGAGGATGAGGAGAATGGAGGATGAGGAGAATGGAGGATGAGGACGATGGAGGATGAAGACAATAGGGGATGAGAACAATGAAAAGGAGGATTCCATGAGTAAAAAAGGCACGGATGAAACAGCAGGTTCCGTCAGACGACCAACCCTATTCCCGGAACATTTCCTCTGGGGCGCATCCTCCTCCGCATTCCAGATAGAGGGCGGATGGGATGAGGGGAAGAAAGGCATGACCGTGGCGGATTACAATTCCTTCCGGCGTTCCGGCATCCAGGCAGATACCAGGACGGCCAGTGATTTTTATCACCGCTGGAGGGAGGATATCGGGCTGATGAAGGAACTGGGGCTTAAGATATACCGTTTTTCCATGTCCTGGGCCAGGATCATACCGGATGGGAACGGGGATGTGAACCAGGAAGGAATCAGGTTCTACCACCAGGTCATTGACTGTCTTTTGGAACAGGGCATTCAACCCTTTGTGACCCTGTATCACTTTGACCTTCCCTATGCCCTGGTGGAAAAGTACAATGGCTGGGAATCCAGGGAATGTGTGGCTGCCTTTGAGCGGTATGCCGGAATCGTATTCCGTGAATTTGGTGACAAGGTAGTGTATTGGCAAGTCCACAATGAGCAGAACCTGATGGTCAGGGTGGATGAACGGATGAATATCAAGGCCGGGGATGCGTGGGAGTGCGACCGCCTCAGGGCGCAGATGGATTATCACATGTTCCTGGCCCATGCCCTTGCCGTAAAGGCGTGCCATGAATTGGTTCCCGGGGGAAGGATAGGCCCGGCGGTTTCCTCCACCTGCACCTATCCCCTGACCAACCGGCCGGAGGACGTGTGGGCTGCCAGGATGAATGACTGGTTCAAGACGGATTATTGTCTGGACATGTACTATGATGGTGAATATCCGGGATATTATATGAGGTATTTAGAGGAGCGGGGCATTGTGCCAAAGACGGGGGCTGGGGACAGGGAGATACTGATGGGCACGCGGATGGATTATATTGCTGTCAACTATTACAGGACGCTCTGCGTTTCATATCTTCCGGCAACCGGGGGGCATGTGCCTGGGGAACGGTCATTTCCAGTCAACGAGGTGGATTTTGACCAGTATGGATATTTCCGGCATGTTAAGAATGAATATCTGGAAACCAGCGCATACGGTGCGCAGATTGACCCCATGGGGCTCAGGACGGTGCTCAATCTGTACTACCGCAGATACAGGCTTCCCCTCATTGTCACGGAAAATGGTCTTGGGGCCGGGGACGTGCTCATGGAAAACGGCAAGGTCCACGATTACTACAGGATAGACTATCTCAGACAGCATATTGAGGCATGTTCCCAGGCCATTGGGGACGGCGTGGATCTGTTCGGATATTCCCCCTGGTCTTTTATGGACCTGCTCAGTTCCCATCAGGGCTTCCGGAAACGGTATGGTTTTGTGTATGTGAACCGGGATGAACATGACTTAAAGGACCTGGCGCGCATTAAAAAGGACAGCTTTTACTGGTACCGCAGGGTAATTGAGACCAATGGGAGGGAACTGTGACCGGGAGTTGTAACCGGGAGCTGTAATCGGGAACTGTGACCGGGAGCTGACCAGCCTGTCTGAAGGCCGCAAATGGAGTGGTATGGACTGGGATTATATGGTAGAATAGACTGTATGATTGAAGCTGATGCACTGAATCATCCGGTGGGTCAGAAGAAGAAAAAATCGGGGAGGAATATCCGTGAAGCTGAAGGTCAACATCAAAAAGATAGGAAAAAGCAAACACCAGGTCCAGGAAGCCGTATATGAGATTCCCGGACATCCGGGGAACGTCAGGGAACTGATAGAAGCCATGACCACTGCATGTGTGGCGCTCTATAACCAGAGGATGGATGATAAGGAGCTGCTGCGCTGCCTGACCAGCGATGAGATCAATGACCAGGCAGCTTCCGGCAAGGTGGGCTTTGGCGTGAATTACGGGGACAGGAAGGCTGACCTGGAATCGGCGGTGGATCATGCAATCCAGTCCTTTGAGGACGGTATATACAGGATTTTCCTGGATGACAGGGCGCTTGAACAACTGGAAGAGAAGATATTGCTGACAGAAGGGAGCAGCCTTACATTTGTCAGGCTGACCATGCTGGCGGGAAGGATGTGGTGAGATGGCTGATTATGATTACAACACCAGAAGGAAGATTACGGAGCTGAGGGACAGGAAGCTGGATGCCAGGACCGGGAAACTCAAGGGGGATGAGAAGAAGCTGGCAGAGGAGATAAAGTCCTTAAGCAGGGGATACAGGAACGGTAATATCCCGATGGTTGACAGTGCAGTAAGTGAGTATTACGCTGCCGATGATAAAAGGCCCAGCCAGTGGTTTGAAAAGAAGGGGCTGATACTGCAAAAAAGGGTTCATGGAGGGATTCTGGACGCGTTTGTGCCAAAGGATTACCAGGATTCCTATCTCTACATCATTGATAAACTGAATCGGTTCCCCTATTCCACGGGATATTGCCGCAGGACGGTGCGTACACGGGGGTACGGGCCGCAGATGCGCCGTGCCATTGGGCTTCTTAATACATATGAACGGATCTTCTACTGCGGCGGGGACATCAGCCGCCTGATGTTAAGACAGCTGGAGCCGGAGATGCTGGACTACATAAAGTCGGAGTCCTGTTTCATGAATGGATTTGACCTGGTATATGCAGCTGAAATCGACCGTGGGAACCAGAAGGTCATAGATACCCTGAAGGAACTAATCCTCAGCGATAATAACACGGCTTACCTGGACCGCCAGATGATACTTGGAATCCTCCGCTCAGATAACGAAGGGCTTCATAAGCTGCTGGCAGACCTTTTAGTGGCCGCAAAGTTACAGGAAGGCCTGCGCCAGGCCATCTGCGAGTCCATGGATGAAGGTACCATCCCCGCATTCCTGCTTCTCCTGAAGGTCATAGAGGACAATGACCTGATCCGCTTTGCCTCTGTTAAGCGGGCAGTATCCACCTGGATCGGTATATTTGACGAGAACAGCGCGGACCGCATAAGCGGTAAGCTTCTGGGGCTTATGGGAAGCTGTCTGAGGGACAGCAAGTTCTGCGACGGACAGCTTAAATCCAATGATTCCATTGCCATCAGCGTGGCATTGTGGGCAAAGGGGTTCTGGGAAATATATGATGCCATGGATACCATGAAGGCGCTCATTGACCATGGCACGAAACCGCAGAAGCTGGCCGCTTCGTATTACAACCAGTCCCTGCAGGATGACAATTATAAAAGCATGGTGGCGAAAAAAGTGCTCCTGGAACAGGGGGAGGACCTGGAACTGGCTGCCTGCTTCATGCCTGCATTTACCTGCAGGTTTCACAGTGATTTATCCAGGATGTTCACGGACCGGACCTTTTACGGGCGGGAGCTGCTGACGCCCAGGAAACCCGTGCCGGATGATATTTATGGGAGCAGGGAAGAAGCAGGGGCACTGTATGCCGTGTTCCTGGATATTTATAAAAGGATGCCAAATAAGGGACTGGTTTATGACCCCTGCATCTTTCCGTGGTATAAGGTGGAATTAAGTCCGGGAATGGTCCTTGGACAGCTGGCCCTCCTGGCGTATATCCTGCAGGACGAGGAGAAGATTACATACATGGCAGGCCTTTTAGGGGAAATCACCAGCCAGGGCGGGTATTCCTGCAGGAGCCAGCTCATCAACCTTCTCCTGTATGAACCAGGGAACCGGAAGCAGAGGGAAATCCTTCTGGGATACGTGGGCAATGCAGAAGAATACACAGCCCAAAGGGCTTATGCAATCGTAATGAAACTGAAGCTTGAGGAAGCGGACTATATGATTCTGGAGGATATGCTGCGGTATAAGCGCAGCGGGCTGAGGGGAAGGCTGATCGACCTATTGATGGAACAGGACGATGCACGGTTAAAGGCTTCGGTGACCCGTCTTCTGTCTGACAAAAGGGAAGAAAAGCGCACGGCCGCCCTGGACATGATGATGCGCCTGAGCAGGATGAAGGATAAGGATAAACTGTACCAGGAAGTGAGGGAACTGCCCCTTGCCATAAAAGCGCCCACGGACAAGGAAAAAATCCTCATAGAGGAACTGACAGGCAGTGCAGGGACCAAGGCAGATATATCCCGGGAGAACGGCTATGGTCTGTACGACCCTGCCGCCAGCGCGGCGCTTCCTATGGGAACCCCGGACCCTCAGGTACTGGAACAGTGCCTTCCCCTTAAGGAAAAGGATGTCATCCTCATCCTTAAGAAGCTGGACAGCCTGGTTGGACAGTATAGGGACTATGAGTACCTTGACAGGAGCGGCGAGGCACAGCTTCTCGGGAACGGATACCATTTCTTAAAGGATGCAAAGGACTATTCCTATCATCTGGAGAATTACCCCCTGGCAAAGGAATTCAGGGAATTCTATGAAAATGAAATCAAAAGCCATGAGGTCCTGATGGAGATGGAAGCCCTGCTTTTCATCCAAGGCCATGCGTATGATGCAGGAGCCGTATTCTACCGCGCCGTTTGGGGAAAGCCCCCGTTTAAGCCGGAACCCCTGTCCCTGGTATACATGGACCAGGTCAGGTCCATACGCCTGAACTACAGGACGGATTATCTGGACAGGGCCAGCCTGTTTAAGGAGAGCCTGGCAGTCATCCAGGCCCTGTCTGCAGTGGTAAACCAGAAGAACAAGAAGGTCACATACCAGTACAGGGGATGGAACAATAGTATGTATGACACTTCCTGCTATATGAACCGCCTGCCTCTTCTTGACCGTTACTTTGAGGGCCTTAAGTACTGGCAGACAGACCAGGAATTCAGGCTGGCATTTGAAACAGCATATGGTTTTGAGTTAAAATGCCGTGACACCTCAGATACCGGCCAGTTCCTCACAGACCGCCGGGAGCCAATGACACCCATTGGCATGTCCTGGTTCATGAAGGCGTACCTCATGTCCATGATTCCCATGGATATCCTCATAAAGGCAGTATTCGAATACCTGGATACCACCAGGAACCTTCAGGTGCTGACCCAGTTCGTCCACGGTGAATGCGCCATGACGAGGAACAGGTGGAACACAATCCAGTTCTTTGGCGAGGCATATTATAACCAGATACAGGAAAAGGGCAATGCCTACATGCTGGAGCACACGCAAGAAGGCCGTCTCTGCAAGGAGATTTATGACAAAATCGTGCCTCAGATGGTGGATGTGGAGCTGCGCCGCGGGGACAGCGAAACCTGTTATTCCAGGTTCATGGGAGGAATCACCTATATCTGCGGGGCACGGTACCTGGTCCGTATCCTCATGGCCCTGGGAAAGGACACGCTGGACCGGAATTCCTATTATGGCTGGTATGGAGGCAGCCGGATATATACCAAGAAGGAAGTGCTCAGCGGGCTTTTAAAATCCTGTTATCCGGCAGAAGACGATACGCCAGAGACCCTGGGACAGCTACTGAAGGAAACGGAAATCAAGGAAAGCCGCCTGGTGGAGGTGGCCATGTATGCGCCCCAGTGGATTGATATCATAGAAGGATATCTTGGCTGGAAGGGATTAAAAAGCGGATGCTATTATTTCATGGCCCATATGGATGAGAATTTCGATGACAGGAAGAAGGCCATTTTTGCAAAATACACCCCCTTAAGCCCGGAGGAACTTCAGAACGGCGCATTCGATGTCAACTGGTTCAGGGAAGCCTACGGCCAGCTGGGAGAGGAGCATTTCAGCCTGCTTTATGATGCGGCTAAGTATATTTCAGACGGACAGAAGCATTCCAGGGCCAGGAAGTACGCGGACGCCGCTGCCGGACGGGTGGGTGTGGAGGAACTGAAAAATGAGATAGGGGCCAGGCGCAACAAGGACCTGCTGATGAGTCTGGGGCTTGTTCCCTTTGGGGAAGACGGGAACCGGGACATGGTAGACCGCTACCAGTATATCCAGCAGTTCCTGAAGGAAAGCCGCCAGTTCGGGGCGCAGAGACGGGCCAGCGAGACAAAGGCGGCGGAGACAGCCCTGACCAACTTAAGCGTGAACGCGGGATTTGAGGATGTGACCCGGCTGACCCTTAACATGGAAACACGGCTCATGGAACAGTTCAGGGAATACATGGAATGGAGACAGGTGGACGATGTACTGGTGAAACTGGAAATCAGGGAGGACGGGAAGAGTGAAATCCTTTGCCGCAAGGCCGCGGCGCCAGGAACTGATACAGGTAAGTCCGCCGTCACGGGACCTGGCCCGGGCAAGGCCCTGAAATCCATCCCCTCCAGGCTGGGTAAGGATGCATATGTGATGGAACTCAAGGCCGTCCACAAAAAGCTGAAGGACCAGTATTCCAGGACCAGGAAAATGATGGAGGAATCCATGGAAAGCCAGACCCTATTCACCGTGGATGAGGTGTCCATGCTTTATGCAAACCCGGTGGTCAGGGCCATATTGGCGCCGCTTGTGTTTGTGTCCGGTGGCAAGCTGGGATTCATGGAAATGCAGGAACATGCGGCACAGGGCCAGCCGGGGAATATAAGCCCCTGCCTGGTGTCCTATGATGGGACACGTACGCCGCTGAAGGGAACAGACCTGCTGCGGATTGCCCATCCCCTGGATTTATACCGCCAGGGAGTATGGCATGGATACCAGAAATATCTGTTTGACAACTGCGTCAGACAGCCCTTTAAGCAGGTATTCAGGGAACTGTACGTGAAACTGCCCGAGGAACAGGGGCAGAAATACTCCAGGATGTTTGCAGGCAACCAGATCCAGCCTCAGAAGACCGTGGCTGTGCTGCGTGGAAGGCGCTGGATAGCGGATTACGAGGAAGGGCTTCAGAAGGTCTATTATAAAGAGGACATCATAGCCAGGATATATGCGCTGGCCGACTGGTTCTCGCCCAGTGATGTGGAAGCGCCCACCCTGGAGTGGGTGGAGTTCTCGGACCGGAAAACCTTTGAATCCCTTGAGATTGACAAGGTGCCGGACCTTATATACAGCGAGGTCATGAGGGATGTGGACCTGGCGGTCAGCGTGGCCCATGCAGGCGGCGTGGACCCGGAAACCAGCCATTCCACCATAGAGATGCGCAGGGCAATCGTGGAATTCAACCTGCCGCTCTTTGGCATTTCCAATGTCACATTAAAGGACAGCCATGCAATGATAAAAGGCGCCAGGGGAGAGTACACGGTCCATCTGGGCAGCGGCGTGATCCACCAGGCAGGCGGGGCCATGCTCAACATCCTTCCGGTCCACAGCCAGTCCAGGGGCAGGCTCTTCCTTCCGTTTGTGGATGAGGACCCCAAGACAGCGGAAATCATGTCCAAGATCGTGCTTCTGGCAGAAGACAGGAAGATAAAGGACCCATCCATATTGGAGCAGATTGTCTGAAAACAGTGCACAACGGATTGCTATAATTTGCCAGCAGGAATGCGGGAAAATGTCGAAATATGTCTTGACTATATCATGTCAATACTATAAACTTTAATACATAGTATTGAATACCAGATAATAACTCCAGGGGGATTGATATGGTCAAGATCATTACAGATTCATCAACACTTTATACGGTTAAGGAAGGGCGGGACGCAGGGATTGAATCCATCCCCCTCTGTGTCAGCATTGGGGACTGCCACGGGCGGGACCTTCAGATGGATATGCAGGATTTTTACAGGCGGATTGAGGCTGGGCAGATCCCCACCTCATCCCAGCCGCCCATCGGTGATGTGTTGGATGCCTATGAGCAGTACAAGGACCAGCCCATTCTCAATATATCCATGGCCGACGGCCTGTCCGGAACCTATCAGAGTGCTGAAGGCGCCAGGGAGATGGCAAAAAACCGGGAACAGATCACCGTCTTCAACAGCAGGACATTGTGCGGCCCCCACCGTTACATGGTGGACCAGGCCAGGAAGATGGCAGAGGAGGGAAGGACCAGGGATGAAATCCTGGACTGGCTTAAGGCGGCGGCAGACAGGACGGAATCCTTCCTGATACCCCAGGACTTTTCCTTCCTGAGGCGGGGCGGCAGACTGACGCCCGTGGCAGCCGCCGTGGGTTCCCTCTTAAAGCTGAAACCCATTGTCAAGCTGACCGCGGACGGGAAGAAGCTGGATAAATTCGGGGTAAAGCGGACCATGTCCGGGGCAGTGGACAGCATCATCCGATATCTGCAGGATAAGAATCTGGGGGAGCGGCACCTGTTGTATATATCCCATGCAGCAGCGGCAGAGGAGGCCCGCCGGATGAAGGAACTGTTTGCGGAACTGTTTCCCGGCCTGGAAATCCACATACTGGAGCTGAGTCCTGTGTTTGTGGCACAGGGCGGGCCGCGGTGTGTGGCAATCCAGTATATAGAGAGATGACGATAAGCTGCTTTTGGATAAAACTTGGGATGTGGGGCGGTGACCCGGAATCAGGATGATTCACGGGTCACTGGCATCAATTGAATTGGCGGGGGGTGATTTATTTAGTAATGTACTTCCAAATTCGGAGAAATAGTGTATACTAATAGTATACGAACTGTTTATTAGGAGGTAATGATTGTGAAAGAGAAATCTAAGGAGGGCAGCCAGGGGCGGTCAGATTACATATATGAGGAGCTGAAGAATGAGATCATTAACCTGCGTCTGCATTTTGGTGCACCGTTGGTAGAAGAGGAACTGGCCCAGAAGTATGAGGTCAGCAGGACTCCGGTGAGACAGGCGCTGCGCAGGCTGGAGAATGAGAATTTTGTAGTTATCATGCCTTACCGGGGATGTTTTGTCAGGCAGCTTTCGGAGAACGATATTGATGAGATATACACAGTAAGGGCTGTCTTGGAGGGATATTGTGTTAATTGTGCCACCAGGATAATCAATCAGGATAATCTAAAAGTCATTGAAGAGGACATTAACAGGGGAATGGAGAAATGCCAGCAGGGAGATGGGCAGGAGTTTGGTCAGGAAGGCCAGAAGCTGCACCAGATATCCATTGAGATAGGAGGGAACAGGAGGATACGTCAGATTTTAAAGAATATCAGTGAACAGAATCAGTGGCTTCATAATTATTCCATTAATGTACCAGGAAGATTCAGACAGTCCTGTGAGGAGCATTTAAGGATTCTTGAGGCCATGAAGGCAGGGGATGCCGGACAGGCGGAGGAACTGATGCGGAAGCATTTGTTCAGCACTATGGAGGATGTTAAAAAATCCTTTATAAATTCAGGTCTGAAATATTATTGATATAATCTTTACAGATAGTGTTGACAAATTATATTTTAAATCGTATACTGATTGTATACAATCGGTGTACGAAAGGAGAAGGCCATGAAAATCAGAGCGGTTAAAACCTATATATTGAAGGTTCCTTTGGGGGAGAAAAGATTCTTTTCATCGCAGTGCCAATTCCCGGAGAGGAATAGTTTTCTGGTCAGGATAGAGACAGATGAGGGAATATGTGGATGGGGAGAGGGAGGGCAGTATGGCCCTGCTGAACCGGTATGTTCGTGTGTGGAACATATACTGGCACCGCTTCTTATAGGCAGGAATCCGTTTGAGAAGGGGGTTTTGTGGAACCAGATGTATGCTTTGACAAGGGATTTTGGCCAGAAGGGGTCATACATAGAGGCAATCAGTGCTATAGATATTGCGCTGTGGGATATTTGCGGAAAGGCGCTGGGGCTTCCGGTCAGCAGTTTATTAGGAGGACGTTTCAGGGATAAGGTTAAGACGTATGCTACCGGATGTTATTATCGGGGAGAGGATTATCTGGATGTGAAGGATAAGCTTAAAGAACTTCAGGAGGAGGCACGATCTTACATCAGGCAGGGGTTTCAGATGCTGAAGATTAAAGTGGGGCTTCTTCCTGTTGAACAGGATTATCTCAGGGTAAGGGCTATCCGGGAGGCAGTTGGGAAGGATGTAAGGATATTTGTAGATGCGAACCACGCATATAACAGTTTTTCAGCCATTAAGATGGGGCGTTATCTGGAAGAACAGGGGATTGATTTTTTCGAAGAACCTGTGCCGCCTGAGGACAGGGAGGGATATATTGCAGTCAGAAAGGCCCTGGATGTTGCCATTGCAGGCGGCGAATGCGAATATACCAGGTATGGGTTTAAGGATTTTATTGGAAAAGGATGTATTGACATTGCCCAACCGGATATCTGTGTATGCGGAGGGTTGACGGAATTCATGAATATCGTGGCGGTTGCCACTTCTTATGGTGTTATGGTTGTACCCCATGTATGGGGATCAGGCGTGGCCCTGGCAGTGGCGTTATCAGCAATCGCATCCTTGGCTTGCGTACCCCATACAGCCAATCCGGTGGCGATGCAGAATGAACCGGCTATGGAATATGACAGGAACTTTAATCCGCTTCGGGATGAACTTCTTGTGCAGCCTTTTGACTTCCGGGATAACTGCGTGTACGTACCGGACGGGGCCGGGCTGGGGATTGAGATAAATGAAGATGTTTTAAGCAGATATACCGTTTACACCGGTATTATAAAATAATTTCATTCAAAGGAGGAAGCAGTATGAAACGTATAATAGCATTGGGACTTGCAGTTTCCATGGCAATCGGGCTTACAGGATGCAGCAGTTCAACAACAGGGGGCAAGGAGACGGCCGCAGCGTCAAAAGAAACGAAAGCAGCCAATCATGAAACGGGGGATGCAGATTCAAAGATGGCATTTCCTAAGATGAACATCGACCTGGCAACTGTTTATGATGCAAAGTCAGCGCCAGCCCTTGGAGCAGCCAGATTCAAAGAACTGATTGAGGATAAGAGCAGTGGGGCCATTAAGATTAATATATTTACCAATGGCTCTTTAGGTACGGAGAAGGATAATTTCACTGCCTTGGCAGCAGACGAGATTCCCATGGTTGTAGGAGGAATCCAACCCATTGATATGTATGCGCCGGAGTATCAGTTTTTGTCTGCTCCTTATATGATTAAGGATTGGGACCATCTGGATGCCGTGCTTGGAAGTGAAATCGGTGAAGGCCTGTATAAAAAGCTGGATGAAAATAATATCCATGCCCTGGCCATGAACCGCAGGGGAATCAGGGAGACAACTGCCAATAAGGAAATAAAGACGCCAGCAGACCTTAAGAATATCAAGTTCAGGGTGTCAGAAATAACATCCTGGGTTGCATTCTGGAAAGGGGTGGGGGCCCTGACCACCTCCGTTGCATTGACAGAGCTTTACAGTGCGCTTCAGACCAATGTGGTAGAAGCGTCCGAAGGACCTTATGAGCAGTTTGCAACCAACAAGCTGTATGAGGTGCAGAAATATGTGATTAATACACATCATATCTATGAACCTACCTGGATTTATATCAGCAGGAAACAGTATGATGCCATGGACGAGGAAACAAAGGCTCTTTTCCAGGAGTGTGCGGACCAGGCAATGGAATATGCCAATGAGCAGGCGGAAATATTATCAGGACAGTTCCTTCAGGAGATGGTTGATAACGGCTGTACGGTAGTGGAACCGGATGTGGATGCGTTCAGGGCTGCTGCTGAACCCGTTTTAAAGGATTTATTTGAGACAATGTGGACGGTAACCACTTATGATGAAGTGATGGGTTATGCTGAATAGGATGTCCCCGTTGGCTTTGCCAACGGGATTTCTCATAAGGGAGGTGCATGATGGCCAGAAAAGCATTGAATTTACTATATAAGGCAATTGACTGCCTTTCTATCATCCTGGTGGTGGCCATGGTATTGTTTGTATTTTTACAGGTAATATGCAGGAGGATTAATATTGCGACCCCATGGACTGAGGAAATGGCCAGGTTTTCCTTTGTTTATATAACATTTTTAGGTTCCATCCTTGCTGCTAAAGATGAGAACCATATTATGATTGATGTCCTGTTAAACCGCTTTCATCCCAGGGTCAGGTATCTGATTCAGGCAGTTACATATCTGGCATCCGGTATTTTCCTTCTTTTATTTTCGCGGGGTACCTATGAAACCATCAAGACCAGCGGTGATGTTGCAGCGGCTTCCCTGATGTGGTTCAAACACAGTTATTTGTATGGTGTAGTGCTGTTTTCCGGGGTGATGATGTTTTGTTTCTGTATATCCCATATGGTACGCTGTCTGGGGCTGGCATTTGGGAAGGAAGGTGGTAATAGATGAATGGGATTGTATTTCTGGTTCTTCTTATTGGCTTGTTCATACTAGGCGTTCCGGTTGCCTTCAGTCTGGGAATCACGGCGGTGGTACTTATGCTGATGCAGTACGGGACCATACAGATTAACACACTGGCTCAGATGACAGTTTCTGGTATCAACTCATTTACCATGCTGGCGGTTCCGCTATTCCTGCTGGCCGGAAAGCTGATGAATACGGGAGGGATAACCAACCGCCTGTTTAACTTCGCAAAGGTCATCATTGGTTTCCTGCCCGGCGGACTTGGCCATGTGAATGTGGTATCCAGTATTATTTTTGCAGGTATGTCAGGGACTGCGGTATCCGATGCAGGTGGTTTGGGGGCCATTGAGATTAAGGCCATGAAGGATCATGGCTTTGATACTGACTTTGCCTGTGCAGTAACGTCTGCTTCATCAACCATTGGTCCCATCATACCACCAAGCCTTCCTATGGTGGTATATGGTATGATGGCCTCGGCTTCAGTTGGAGCACTATTTATGGCAGGTATTCTTCCCGGACTTTTAATGGCAGCTGTTATGATGGTTGTGGTAACTGTTTATGCGGTAAAGAATAATTATCCCAGGGAGCCTTTCCCTACGGTAAAAGCGCTCTTTATCAGCCTGAAAGAGGGAATCCTGCCTCTGATGACCCCTATTATCATTATCGGAGGTATTTACAGCGGATATTTTACGGCTACGGAAGCAGCTGTTGTGGCGGTGGTATATTCCTTTATCCTTTCGGTATTTGTATATAAGGAAATGAACATGAAGCAATTGACAGATGTGTTAAGGGAGACGGTGAAGGACAGTGCTACCATCGGATTAATACTTGCCACATCTGCACTGTACGGCAATGTTTTGATCCGGGCCCAGATACCCCAGCAGCTTTTGGAACTGTTGACAGGTTCCATCTCATCGCCAATTGTTATGATGCTGATACTGAATGTGTTCCTGTTAATCGTGGGATGCTTTATGGAACCTATTTCCGCCATTACAATACTGATGCCATTACTGAATCCGCTGATTCAGGCAATGGGGATAAATCCGGTCCACTTTGGGGTAGTGATGGTTCTGAACCTTATGATTGGCCTGCTGACCCCGCCTTTTGGAATGGTACTGTTTGTGATTTCACGGATTGGGGACATATCAATCATCAGGCTGACAAAGGCGCTGATTCCATGGATTGGTGCGCTTTTATTTACCCTTCTGATTTTAAGCCTCTTCCCGCAAATCTCACTTTTCCTGCCCAAAGCCCTGGGAATGCTCTAAAACACAAATATCCATACAACAAAGGCTGCTTCGGTCCAGGTCCGGCGCAGCCTTTCTGCTAGGGCCTGTTTGAAAATTCATTCCCGCCATCTGCACGCCCCACTTCGCGGTATATTTGGCCCCGATTCAGTCAGCGTAGCCCGCTACGCCTCCATCATCGGGACCAAATCTCCCACAAAGTGGGACGCACAGCTGACGGAAAGCAATTTTCAAACACGCCCTAGGAAAATATAGCCCAGACAAACCCGCCGGGGAAATTGACTGAACCACGAATATGATGTAAGATATTAAAAGCATTTACATGCGCAGTCCAAAAACAAAGGAGGGGATTACAATGTTTGATTTAGGAAAATGCATCCTGGTCACCAACAATGACCGGGCTGTAAAAAAGTGGGAGGAAAGCGTGGGCCAGGTATTCATGCTGGATTCCTATGAGGAGGTGCTTAAGAAGGCCAGGGATTTAATCCACAGGGGGCATAAGCTTCTGACCCATCCCCAGGCGTCCAGCTTAAAGCCCAACCAGACGCCCTACAGGACCATACTGCTGTACGGCGAATCAGGGTCCGTGGATGGGGAGGATGTGTGCCTCATAGAAAAGGCCATAGAGACCTATGGGAAATGGAATGCCATTAAGAAAGTCCCTGAGTATGATGGGAAGATAGCCTATGACTACAAGACCATTGACTTATCGATGATTGAAAATGTCATCCCAAGGCTGTAGGGATGGACAGGGAGCAGAGCGTGGGGGAACGATGATGAAGAAGTCAGGAACGTCCTATTTTAAGGACTTAAGCAGAAAAGATTATGTGGAATTGGCCAGCAGGATCATCAAGGAAGAAGGAGTGGGGGCGGTCAGTATACGCCGCATGGCAACGGAACTTGGGTGTTCGTCCGCCAGCATGTACCGGTACTTTGACAACCTGGACGAGCTTTTGTTCTATGCGCAGCTGGATGCCCTGAACGAGTATATCCTGGACCTTTCCATCCGGGAGAAGGAATGGAAGGACATATGGGACGTACATTTCGGCATATGGCGTTCCTATGCAACGGAGGCTTTCCGCAAACCGGAAGCGTTTGAGTCCGTGTTCTACCGCAATATCAACCGGGACCTGGGGGAGGCGCTGAAGGAATATTATGAAATGTTCCCGGATGCCATCATCCGCGTCAGTCCCCTGATAAAGGAGATGCTGGAAATCCCAGGGTATTATGACCGCGACTATTATATCTGCAGGCGTCTTGTGAAAGAGGGGAAAATCACAGAGGAAAATGCAGGAAAGCTGAATCACATTCTCTGTACCCTGTTTCTGGGATATTTTAAGTTTGTCCAGGAGCACGGGGTGGAACCTGAGGCAATACCGGAACTGGTGGACCGGTTCATATCGGAGAGCAAGGAGATAACCCAGCTTTATGCCAGTGACTTTACTCCTAAATAGCCCCAATGGTAAATATGTACAAAAACAATGTCAAAAATATAACAAAATGACGAAAAAGGTGGATGCTACAAAAAGTAACAAAAGACTTCATTAAAACCATTGATAATCGCGATAACATATGCTATATTATAGCCATAAGTTATCGCGATTACTATTTTAAAAGTATCATTTTTACACAAACACCAAATATTGTCAACTGTAAAAGTGCTGTCATTTTGCTGGAGTGGGTGAAGTAATGCCGGCGGGTGGCAGTAAAATATAAAGAAGTGGGAGGTATTTCATATGAAGCTTGAATTGGGAAAAATCTTTATAAAAGATATCCGATTCGATGACAAGACTCACGTGAAGGACGGGGTCCTTTATGTCAGCAAAGAGGAAGTTGAAACGCTTGTCCTGGAAGATGACAAGCTGGCTGGCTGCCATGTTGACATCGCAAGGCCAGGCGAGTCCGTGAGGATCACGCCGGTAAAGGACGTGATTGAGCCAAGAGTCAAGGTCAGCGGAGGCGGAGAGATTTTTCCAGGTGTAATCGGGAAGGTAAGCCCTCAGGTGGGCAGTGGACGGACCCATGCACTGGAGGGTTGCTGTGTCATTACAGCAGGTAAGATTGTGGGGTTCCAGGAAGGCGTGATTGATATGAGCGGTCCTGCCGCGGATTACTGTCCGTTCTCCAAGACCAATAACCTGTGCGTGGTGGTGGAACCGGCCGACGGCCTGGAGACCCATGTGTACGAGAAGGCGGCCCGCATGGCCGGATTAAAGGTAGCGGCCTATCTCGGGGAAGCCGGAAGGGACCTGGAGCCGGACGAGATCATCACCTATGAGACAAGACCGGTATTTGAGCAGGCGGCCATGTATCCGGACCTTCCCAAGGTGGGATATATCCACATGCTGCAGTCCCAGGGACTTCTTCACGATACATATTACTATGGCGTGGATGCCAAGCAGTTCGTCCCCACCTTCATGTATCCGACAGAAATCATGGATGGGGCCATTGTTTCCGGCAACTGCGTGGCGCCCTGTGACAAGGTTACCACCTACCATCATTTCCACAATCCGGTCATTGAGGACTGCTATAAGCATCATGGCAAGGATATCAACTTCATGGGCGTCATCCTGACCAATGAGAATGTGTTCCTTGCTGACAAGGAGCGCCATTCCGATATGGTTGCCAAGCTGTGTAACTGGATGGGACTGGACGGTGTCCTGATTACGGAAGAGGGGTATGGCAATCCTGATACGGACCTGATGATGAACTGCCGCAAGGTGGAGAATGCAGGAACCAAGGTGGTCCTGATTACGGATGAGTTCCCCGGCAAGGACGGCAAGTCCCAGTCCCTGGCGGATGTGTGCCAGGAAGCGGATGCGCTGGCATCCTGCGGACAGGGCAATGCAACCCTTATGTTCCCGGCCATGGATAAGGTCATCGGAACCCAGGAGTTCATCGAGATGCAGATTGGCGGCTGGGATGGCTGTAAGAACCCGGACGGCAGCTTTGAGGCAGAGCTTCAGATCATCATAGCCTCCACCATTGCCAATGGCTTTAACAAGCTGGCAGCAAGAGGATACTAAATCAATCAAAGGAGATGGAAACATGGCGAAATATAAAGTCGTACATTATATTAACCAGTTCTTTGCTGGTATTGGCGGCGAGGAAAAAGCCGACCATATGCCGGAAGTCCGTGAAGGCGCCGTGGGGCCAGGCATGGGACTTAGGGCCGCACTGGGAAGCGATTATGAAATTGCGGCCACCGTTATCTGCGGTGACAACTATTTTGGGGAAAACCTGGACGCGGCAACCGATGCCGTCATAGAGATGGTGAAGAAGTATGAACCGGACGTGTTCGTGGCAGGACCTGCATTTAACGCAGGACGTTACGGCGTGGCCTGCGGCACGATCTGCAAGGCCGTGGAAGAGCGCCTCATGATACCGGTCATCACCGGAATGTATGAGGAGAACCCGGGCGTGGATATGTTCCGCAAGGACCTTATCATTGTGGGAACCCCTAATTCCGCAGCGGGCATGCCCAAGGTGCTTCCTGTGATGTCGGCCCTGGTTAAGAAGCTGGCTGAGGGACAGGAGATACTGGGACCTTCCGAAGAAGGATATCTTGAAAGAGGAATCCGCGTCAACTACTTTGCTGAGAAGAGAGGTTCTGAGCGCGCGGTTGAGATGCTGGTCAAGAAATTAAAAGGCGAGGCATTTGAGACAGACCTGCCCATGCCCAAGTTTGACCGGGTTGAGCCTGCTGCTCCCATTAAGGATATAAAGAAAGCCAAAATCGCGGTTGTCACCTCGGGCGGTATCGTGCCCACAGGCAACCCGGACCATATCGAATCCAGTAATGCCACCAAGTGGGGCAAATACGATATTACGGGTATGGACCGGCTTTCAGCCGATGATTTTACATCCATCCATGGCGGATATGACCGCCAGTTTGCCATCGCGGACCCCAATGTGGTGGTTCCCCTGGATGCGCTAAGAGAGCTGGAAAAGGAAGGCGAGTTCGGCGAGCTTGTCAACTATTTCTGCGCTACTACCGGTACCGGGACAGCGACCGCGTCAGCGGCCAGGTTCGGGACCGAGATTGGAAAAATGTTTGTTGATGAACATGTGGACGGGGTCATCCTCGTCTCCACCTGAGGGACCTGTACTCGTTGCGGTGCAACGATGGTTAAAGGTATCGAAAAGTATGGCCTTCCTGTAGTTCATATGGCAACCGTTGTTCCTATCTCCCTGACAATCGGTGCCAACCGTATCATCCCTGGCATAGGTATCCCCTACCCACTGGGCGACCCGCCACAGGGTGAGACAGACAGCTACAAACTCCGCTTATCCATGGTGAGGAGGGCATTAAAAGCCCTGCAGACACCAGTGGAAGGACAGACAGTGTTTGAAAAATAATTGCTGAAGGCTGCTGCAGCGTGGCAGAAGGCAATGTTCAGACACGCTCCCGGGCACGGCCAAAGCGGCTGTGTCCCGGGGACTGCCGTGCCCCTGCGGCAGCCAGGTCTGCTAAGAGGAGAAGGCATATGGAAAATGATAATAAAGTTAACTGGGGCCGGGTAATGATACTTGCGGGGGCAGTCATTGCATTTACCATCGGCTCAGGATTTGCCACAGGACAGGAAATCATTCAATATTTTACTGCATACGGAGTGCAGGGAATCCTGACGGTATTACTATTTGCAGTCTGCTTTGTATACTACAATTACAATTTTGCAAAGGCAGGCGCAGAGGAAAGATTTGAGAAAGGGAATGACGTTTACAAATTTTATTGCGGAAAATATATTGGGACATTCATGGATTATTATTCAACTGTTTTCTGTTATATGTCATTCTTTGTCATGGTAGGTGGAGCGGCATCCACCCTGAACCAGCAGTATGGCCTTCCCTTTGTGGTGGGAGGCGTGATCCTGGCAGCCCTGGCCATCTTTACCGTGGTAGGCGGGCTGAATTCACTGGTAGACAAGATCGGTATGGTAGGACCGGCCATCGTTGTACTGTGCATCGGAATCGGTGTGGTAACCCTTTTAAGGGACGGCGGCCAGATTAACGCCGGTCTGGATATCATACACAGCGGCGCTTTTGCACAGGCGGGCGGTGAAACCATCAAGAACGCAGGGCCTAACTGGATGATTTCCAGTCTGTCCTACGCAGGCTTCGTACTTTTGTGGTTTGCCAGCTTTACAGCGGCCCTGGGGGCCAACAATAAAAAGAAAGATGTGGAATACGGAGTTTATCTGGGAACACTGGCTGTGTGTGTGGCCATCATCCTGATCATGTTTGCTCAGATTGCCAATATCAATACCTCCGGCATCAGCAACAGCGGGATTTTTGTGTGGAATGCGGATATCCCCAACCTGATCCTGGCAGAACGGATTTTTAAGCCATTTGCCTCCATATTCGCGGTTGTGGTATTTGCAGGCATCTATACGACAGCGGTTCCTCTTTTATATAACCCATGCGCCAGGTTTGCCAAAGAGGGGACAGCCCGGTTTAAGATCCTAACGGTTATTTTAGGCGTTGTGGGGCTTCTGGTAGGACTCTTCCTCCCGTTCAGGGTCCTGGTCAATGTGATTTACGTGCTCAATGGATATGTGGGCGCTGTATTGATATTATTCATGTTGTGGAAGAATATAAAAGATACGTTCATACATAAAAAATGAAAATCTATCTTATAGACTGCGACAGCTACTCGCGCAGGGAACTGACCCATATGATTGAAGGGGAGGAGCTGGGGGAGGTTGCCGGCGTATCGGCAGGCTGGGACGATGCCTGCAGGCGGATTCCCGGAATCCGTCCGGATGTGATTCTGGCGGATTTACCCCTTCCTGAACTTAAGGCCGTCACATGCATACGCAGGATAAAGGAGACACTTCCGGCAGCGTCCATCATCATGCTGTCACAGGCCCATGATATGGAAACCGTCCAGAGGGCGTATGAGGGAGGTGCTGAACTGCTGCTGCACAAACCGGTGAACATGGCGGAAATCAGGAACACCCTGCGCAGTATGGAAATGGTCAAGAATATGCAGTGGATCCTTAAACAGGCCAGGAGCGGCGTCATGGGCACACCGGACCCTGGCGGGGAAGACGGCCGGCCAGGGGAGGCGGACGGAGGAATAAGCTTAAGTCTTTCCGTCAGGCATCTGAAGGGAATCCTCCAGGAAATCGGAATACTGAATGAGGCGGGAAGCAAGGATATCATCCGCATCATCAGCTATATGATTGAACAGGAACTGGAATTTGGGGACATTACAATCCGGGAACTGTGCAGAAGGATGAAACAGAATTCCAAGAGCGTGGAGCAGCGTATCCGCAGGGCTGCCTCGGACGGCATTTACAATCTGGCCGCCAGGGGCCTGGATGATTATGCGGACCCTGTATTCAATGAATACGCAGGAAGGCTTTACAGCTTTGAACAGATGAAAAAGGAGATGAACTATATCCGGGGGAAAAGTGAAAAGCACGGCAATGTCCGGATCAGGAACTTCCTTGGCGGCCTGCTGGACTGCTGCAGGGAAATGTAGGGCAGGCATGCTGCCCGTACATTACAGATAAGGATCCGGTTACTGGATCAGAGGATGACCGTTATAGGACAGTTACCGGAAAACCGCAATCCCGTTCCACATGTCCTATGACAGTAGCTTCAGGGCATGCCTTAAGGATGGCTTCCATGATGCGTCCTGCTTCCCCGCGGGCAACGCTGTACAGCAGGCCCCCGGAAGTCTGAGGGTCAAAGAGCAGGTCATGGATGTGGGATGCGAGGCTGCCGGGAAGGGAGACCTTTTCCTTCAGGTGTCCCATGTTCTGGTAAGCCGCGGCAGGAACCAGCCCCATGGACGCATAGGTGTCCGCTCCGGGGAGCAGGGGGACCCTGGCGCTGTCTATGACAGCGGTAAGCCCTGTGCCCGCGCACATCTCGAAGCTGTGTCCCAGCAGGGAAAAACCAGTGACATCCGTGCAGGCATGGATTCCGTCAAGACTGCGCACCGCGTTCGCAGCGTACTTGTTCAGCGTGGTCATGGATCTTACCATGGCCTGGTGTTCTGCCCGGGTTAAAAGGCCGCCGCGGTCAGCGGTTGTCAGGATTCCGGTACCCAGGGGTTTTGTGAGGATCAGTACATCCCCTTCCCGTACCGTGTTGTTGCGGAGGATACGGTTGGGGGGGACCAGGCCCGAGACGCAAAGGCCATACTTGGGAATGTCGTCCTTGAGGGTGTGGCCGCCTACCAGGATGGCCCCGGCCTCAGCCACCTTATCGCACCCGCCCCGGAGTATGGCGTTGACCGCTTCGGGAGGGAGGGAGTCCGGAAACATCAATATGTTCATGCACAGCCTGGGTTCCCCGCCCATGGCCCATACATCGGACAACGAGTTGGCGGCTGCAATCAGGCCGTATTCGTAGGGGTCGTCCACGGCCGGGGGGAAGATGTCCACGGTCTGGATTAAGGCCATATCAGGGGAAAGTTCATAGACAGCGGCATCATCCGCAGTGTCATAGCCCACTAACAGCCGGTTATCGTGAAAGGTTGGTAAACCGCGCAGGACCTGCGCGAGGGTGTCTGGCCCTATCTTGGACGCTCAGCCGCCGCAGGAACCGGTGAGCTCTGTAAGTTTAATGTCTGTCATGAGCAGTACTCCTTATGTTGTGGATTTATCTGCCAGATGCTGGCAGATGCTATTTTCTATCATATTCAATTCCGGCATTTTGTCAAGGACATTTGTCCGGGATTACATTAAGTTTCAGGAGGCAGGGAAAAATGGGAACCATATATGATTTAATCATCCTGGGCGCAGGCCCCGCAGGTCTTGCGGCAGGCCTTTACGGCGGCAGGTACCGTCTGAACACCCTTTTGATTGAGAGGAGCCAGGACGGGGGCCAGATTGCCATCACATCGGACATTGAGAATTATCCGGGCCAGATGGTTGAGGCGGAGGAATCCGGGGCAACCCTGATTGCGCGTATGACGAAGCAGGTGGAGAAATTCGGTGTGCACAGGGTCAGCGCGGCCATTGAAAAGACGGAGCTTGAAGGGGCGGTAAAGCGGCTGATTGATTCAAAGGGCAATGTCTACGAGGGGAAAACCGTGATTCTTGCAACAGGAGCCCATCCAAGGCCCATTGGATGCAGGAATGAAAAGGACTTCCTGGGCAAAGGCATTTCCTTCTGTGCCACGTGCGATGCCAATTTCTACGAGGATATGGAGGTCTATGTGGTGGGCGGCGGTGACTCCGCCATTGAGGAAGCCATTTATCTCACTAAATTTGCCAGGAAGGTGACGGTAATCCACAGAAGGGACCAGCTGAGGGCTGCCCAGTCCATCCAGGAAAAGGCGTTCAGGAATGAGAAGCTGCATTTCATGTGGGACAGTGTGGTGGACGAGGTTAGCGGTGACGGGATCCTTGACCGGATGGTGGTGCGGAATGTGAAGACAGGCCAGCTCACCGAGGTCCTTGCCGACCCGGACGACGGGATGTTCGGGCTTTTCGGATTCATCGGGTATCTGCCCAACACCGGACTTCTGGAGGACAGCGGGCTGGCCATGGAAAACGGGTACATCAGGACGGATGAAGACATGCATACCAATATCGAAGGAGTATTTGCGGCCGGCGACGTGAGGGTGAAATCCCTGCGCCAGGTGGTGACGGCCGCGGCTGACGGCGCCATAGCCGCATGTCAGGCCGAACACTATGTGGCGGATATGCAGTGACGGGTGAAATTAGTAAAAAATACGCAAAAGTACTTGATTAAGTATGGACTACCATGTATAATATAGACGAAAGTTATCGCGATTACATACAGGTGGGATAAATACAACGCAATCTGAAAAATAGGAGGATATGAACGTGACCGATTTGACAAAGGAAAATTTTGAGGAAGAAGTGCTGAAGGCAGAAGGATATATCCTGGTGGATTTTTACGGCGACGGATGTGTGCCCTGTGCAGCCCTTATGCCCCATATCCATGGGTTTGAAGAGGTGTACGGCAAGACGATTAAGTTCTGTTCCTTAAACACCACAAAGGCAAGAAGGCTTGCCATCTCCCAGAAGGTCCTGGGGCTTCCGGTCATCGCCATCTATAAGGATGGAGTGATGGTTGATTCCAGGGTGAAGGAGGATGCAACCCCTGATTCCTGTGAGGAAATGATTAAGAAGTATGCTTAAAGCCAGCAAAGGCTTATGCATAAATAAAATGAAATAGGAGGAAATGAAATGGCAGTTTTAAAAGACAAGTACGCTATTATCATCGGTGACCGTGACGGCGTACCGGGACCGGCCATAGAAGAGTGTGCGAAGACAGCCGGCGCAAAGATAGCCTACTCCTCTACGGAATGCTTTGTCTGAACGTCCGCGGGTGCTATGGATCTGGAAAACCAGAAAAGGGTTTTAAAGTTAAGTGAGGAATACGGACCAGAGAACATCGTTGTTCTTCTGGGTGCTGCAGAAGCAGAAGCAGCCGGCCTGGCCGCTGAAACCGTTACGGCAGGCGACCCCACTTACGCAGGTCCTTTAGCAGGAGTCCAGTTGGGACTAAATGTATATCACATTTGCGAAGATGAAGTAAAGGCAGAGGCAGACCCTGCTGTTTATGATGAACAGGTGGGAATGATGGAAATGGTTATGGATGTTCCGGCAATCCATGAGGAAGTGGAGAAAATCCGCAAGGACTACGGCAAATATTAATCCGTGGCCTCACTGAGGATTGCAGGAGCGTACCCGGAACAGGCCAGGCCGCGCAGCTTAGCTGCCCGGGCCTGTTCCCATCCGGACGGGGCTGTCCCGAAGGCGCCTGTATGATACAGGAATCCAGGAAGGGACAGACCGGACCGTACACACGGTGTTCATGAAAATTGGGGGACATACAGAATGAAAGGTTATCCGGTTATTAAGGGGACCAGCTATACATTGGCTGCCACCCCGGATATGGTTATATATAACGGCACCACACAGACAACAGAGCGGGTTGTGAACCCGGATTCCGGGTATCTGGTGGAACTGCCGGGACACCTGAGGGAATATGAGGATGTGCTTTCCTATATCCCAAACCAGGTTTACATAGGGAATGCGTCCCATGAGGAACTGGGGGAAACACCGTTCCCATATTATGATAAAAAGTGGAAGGAACCAAAGGAAAATGGTCCGTTTGGCTGCATCCTCCCTGAAGATGAATTTTACGGGGTCATGCACATCTGTGATGTGTTCGAACTGGTCATGCTGGAGGAAGGCTTTGCGCGTACCGTGAAGGATAAGCTGGAAAAACGCGGGATGTTCACACAGGAGCAGCTGGAAGGGCTTCTTAAGAATAACGGGTCCAGGGAAGAACTGGAACGGCTTGTAAGGGAAGAGCATTCCGAGGGGCTTTATATCCGCAGGGAAGAACTGGCAGGCGTTGTAAAGCGCGCCCATGATGTGGATGTGAACCTGTCCGCCCATGTGATGCTTGAAAATCTGGTGTCCAAGGCATCCAACGTCATTTCCCTGATTGAACTTAAACTTAAGAATGAGTTCAATCCCGATGATGTGGAATATGTGATTGACTGCTGCGAGGAAGCCTGCGGGGACATGAACCAGAGGGGCGGAGGCAACTTTGCCAAGGCATCGGCTGAGATAGCGGGATATAAAAACGCCACCGGCTCCGATGTGCGCGGTTTCTGCGCAGGACCTGCCCATGCCATGATACATGCGGCGGCCCTGGTCAAATCAGGGACATTTAAAAATGTCATTGTCACGGCCGGAGGCTGTACCGCCAAGCTGGGAATGAACGGCAAGGACCATGTGAAGAAAGGGCTTCCAATCCTGGAGGATTGCATTGCAGGATTCTCCGTACTGGTATCTGAGGACGATGGGATCCATCCCCAGATACGAACGGATATAGTGGGCTGCCATAAGATTGGAACCGGTTCAGCGCCTCAGATGGTCATCAGCTCCCTGGTGGCGGAACCCCTTGAGAAGGCGGGGCTTAAATTCACGGATATCGACAAGTATGCGCCGGAGCTTCAGAATCCGGACATCACCAAACCAGCGGGAGCAGGGGATGTGCCGGAAGCCAATTATAAGATGATTGCAGCCCTGGCCGTCATGAAAAAGCAGATTGAACGGGCCGATATCCCGTCCTTTGTAAAAAAACACGGAATGACCGGCTGGGCGCCCACCCAGGGCCATATTCCATCCGGAGTCCCGTATCTTGGGCCTCTTGTAAAGGAATGCATGGAGGGCAGGACAAAACGCGCCATGATTGTGGGCAAGGGTTCCCTGTTCCTGGGCCGCATGACCAACCTGTTTGACGGGGTTTCCTTTGTGGTGGAAGCCAACGAGGGGGATGGGGCAGCGGAAGGCGTGAAGGATGGAAGGGTAAATGCCGGGGAAGTGGAAACCGGGGAAGGAAAGGCCGGGAACGAAAAGGCTGGAAACGTAAAGGCCGGAAACGAAAAGGCGGAACGTACACATTCCTCATTGGCAAGGGCTGTGTCCTGCTGCGGCACGAAGGTGGTATTCGCACTGGAGGGCAGCGAGCACGGACAGGAAGACACGGATCTGGCCCTTAACCTGGCTGCCAGAAAGGGGATTGGGGTAACGGTCTTAGACGGCCCGGATGCCCACAAGGCCATGGAACTTGCCCTGGCCTCAGGAGATGCCCAGGCAGCCGTGACCATGCACTATCCATTCCCCATCGGTGTGTCAACCGTGGGCAAGGTAATCACCCCCGCAAAGGGAAAGCCCATGTATATTGCCAATACCACGGGAACCTCGGACACGGACAGGGTATCTGCCCTGGTCAGGAATGCCATTGCAGGAATCATTGCAGCCAAGGCTGACGGCATCCAAAACCCGACCGTGGGGATTGCCAACATAGACGGGGCCAGGGCATGTGAGAAGATATTAAAGGCCCTGAAGGAAAATGGATATGACATCCGGCTGGCACAATCCGCAAGGGCGGACAAGGGCGTGGAGATGAGGGGCAACGACCTGCTGATGGGTACTGCGGATGTGGTTGTGATGGACTCCCTTACCGGCAACCTGATGATGAAGATGTTTTCCTCCTACACCACCGGCGGCCAGTATGAGGCAACCGGATATGGATACGGGCCTGGCATCGGCGAAGGCTATGACAAGCTGGTCATGATTGTATCCAGGGCCTCCGGCGCGCCTGTGATTGCAGGGGCAATGGAATATGCAGCCAGCCTGATTGCAGGCGATTGGAAGGCGGTTGCCGCCGCGGAATATGCGGCTGCCAGAAAGGCCGGATTGGACACCCTGTTAGCCAGGAGCGCCCCGGCAAGGCAGGAGGAGGCAGAGGAAGTGGCCTGCCCGCCCAAGGAAGTGGTGACAGCGGCCATCCCGGGCATCGAGGTCATGGACCTGGATGACGCGGTGATGACCTTATGGAAGGCAGGCATCTATGCGGAAAGCGGCATGGGATGTACAGGACCCATTGTCCAGATTTCCGAGGCCAACCTGGAAAAAGCAGCAGGTATATTGAAGGAAGCAGGATATATAGATTGATTTTAGTTATGGGATGCGCGGGGGAGAGGATATCCCCCCCCCGCCCGCCGCATCCGCCATGAGCTGCATCCCATGGATGAATCTAAGCTTTTAGGGAGAAAGTTGGGTAGCTGGTGCGCCCCGCGGTCTTCAAAACCGTTGTGTGGAGTTAGGAGCTTCACGGGTGGGTTCGATTCCCACCATCTCCGTTCGGGTGTGCCCTGCTCTGGAGTTTGGCACATCCAGGTCAAAGCATACAATTGAATAGTATCGCTTTATAATTGGGAGGAAGTTGGGTAGCTGGTGCGCCCCGCGGTCTTCAAAACCGTTGTGTGGAGTTAAGAGCTTCACGGGTGGGTTCGATTCCCACCACCTCCGTTTTGCTAATTATGCAGCAGGTACCGCGGACGGGCTGGACACAGTCCGCGTTCCGGTACAACTAAGGAGGTAGACCGATGGGGGACAGACATGTGCTTCTGCGCGGGCTTCCTAAAGTGGACGAGGTGCTGCAGGATAAGCGCCTCGTTTTATTTTATGAAACCATGCCAAGGCCATTGATAGTGGAGACAGTAAGGGACGCGGTGGGGGATTTGAGGACAGCCATTCTGGAGGGGACGGCTGACAGGGTCCTGACCCAGGATGAAATCATGGACAGGATAACCGCCATACTGACGGAAAAGAAGAAAAAGCCATTGAGAAGGGTCCTTAATGCAACGGGGGTAGTGCTCCATACCAATCTGGGACGGGCCAGGCTCAGCAGGGAGGCATCCCAGGCAGTGATGGATGTGATGGATGCATACTGCACCCTGGAATACGACCTGAAGTCAGGGACAAGGGGAAGCCGCCACCTGATTGTGGAGGATATTGTAAAGAAAGTGACAGGGGCCGAGGCAGCCATGGCTGTGAACAATAACGCGGCAGCCACCATGCTGGTCCTGGCAGCCCTGGCCAGGGGGAAGGAAGTGGTTGTCTCAAGAGGCGAACTGGTGGAAGTGGGCGGCTCCTTCCGGATTCCCGATGTGATGGGCGAGTCCGGCGCCATCCTCAGGGAAGTGGGGGCCACCAATAAGACCAGGATATCCGATTACCGGAACGCCTATGAAGAAGGGGTGACCGGATGCTTCATGAAGGTCCATACATCCAATTACCGGATTGTGGGGTTCACGGAGGATGTGGGGCTTAAGCAGATGTCGGCTCTGGGAAAGGAACTGGGCCTTCCTGTGATTTATGATATGGGCAGCGGGCTGATGACGGATCTGAGATGGTATGGTCTGGATGAGCCAACAGTGACAGATGCCCTGAAGGACGGGGCGGATGTGGTCCTGTTCTCCGGTGACAAGCTGTTAGGAGGCCCGCAGGCAGGTATCATCATCGGGAAAAAGGAATACATAGACAGAATGAAGAAGCACCCGCTTGCAAGGGCATTCCGGGTGGATAAGATGACCCTGGCAGCCCTGGAGGCAACTTTTGCACAGTACATTGACCGGGAGGCGTCGGTAAAGGAAATACCGGTGCTTAAGATGATATGCGCACGGCCCCACGAGCTGAAGGAAAGGGCCGGACGGCTGGCAGACATGCTAAAAGCCGCATGCCCGGATTTCCATTATGAGATAGAATCCTGTACGGACCAGGTGGGCGGGGGAAGCGCGCCTACCTGTGAACTGGAGGGATATGGGATAGGCGTATGGAAGGAGGAACTGCCCGCCCAGAAGCTGGAGCGGAAGCTGAGAAAGGCCCCGGTCCCCCTGATTGTACGGGTCAACCATGACAGGGTGCTGGTGGATGTGAGGACCCTTGCAGATGAGGAATTTCCTCTGGCAGTGGAGGCGTTTCTGTCCGTGGCAGAGGGGGCGCCGGCGGATGGGACAGGGACGTTGAACCACGAGGCAGGGACATTGAGCCATGAGGCAGGGACATTGCCCCATGAGGCGGAGATATTTCCTCACATGAAAGGCGGTGAAATATAATGCAGAATATCATTGTGGGGACGGCTGGACATGTGGACCATGGAAAGACCTGCCTGATTAAGGCGCTTTCCGGTTTTGACACAGACAGGCTGAAGGAGGAAAAAAAGAGGGGAATCACCATTGACCTGGGATTTGCCAACCTGCCCAATGATGCCGGACTACATATTGGGATCATCGATGTGCCGGGCCATGAGAAGTTCGTTAAGAACATGCTTGCAGGCATCGGGGGAATCGACCTGGTACTGATGGTCATTGCACTGGATGAGGGTGTCATGCCCCAGACCACGGAGCATTTTGAGATATTGAAAATGCTTCACATCAAACAGGGAATCCTGGTGCTGACAAAAAGCGATATGGTGGATGAGGAATGGGCTGAAATGGTGGAGGCCGACGTGGAGGATATGGTCCGGGGAAGTTTCCTGGAACATGCCCCGGTCCTCCGGGTGTCATCCTATACAGGGGAGAACATCGGACTTCTCCATGACACAATCATCCGGATGGTCTCAGACCTGGGAAGCCGGAGTTCGGAGCCGGAGCTGTTCCGCCTTCCCGTGGACCGGGTGTTCACAACGGAAGGATTTGGGACCGTGATTACGGGAACCCTGCAGGAGGGAATGGTGCAGACAGGACAGGAGGTCATGCTGTATCCCCGGGAACGCCCCATTAAAATCAGGGGAATCCAGTCCCACGGCCAGCGGGAAGACGCCGCATATGCGGGACAGCGCACGGCCCTGAACCTCCTGAATGTGAAAAAAGAGGAACTGCAAAGAGGGGATGTGCTTGCATTTCCAGGTTCTCTCGTTACATCCACCCTGGTGGATGTGAAACTGTCCATTTTCCAGACCAGTGACAGGGAACTTAAGACCGGGGACAGAATCCATCTCAACTATGGGGCGGCACAGACCATTGCAAAGGCAGTCCTGATGGATAAGGACCGTATCGGCCATGGGGAAAGCGCCTATGCACAGATCAGGTTTGATGAACCTGTGGTGCTTAAGAGGAATGACAGGTTCATCATCCGCTTCCTTTCACCGGTGGAGACATTCGGAGGCGGCATCGTGCTGGATGCATCCCCTTATAAACACAGGAGGGGGGATGAGGAAGCCATCGAAGCCCTGCGTAAAAAGGAAACAGGCACGGACCAGGAGGTCATGGAGCTGATGATTAAGGAAGAAAGCAGGCGTTTCCCGTCCGTGGGACGGATTGCAGCGGATATGGATATGCCGAAATCCCGGGCCAGCCATATGATCAGCACTTTAAAAGACAGTAAGCACATCCTCATACTATCCGATGAATCCGTCATCCATATGGATTACTGGAAGACAATCGCAGACTATGCGGACAGGCTGCTGTCCGGTTATCACAGGGAGAACCCCATCAACGAAGGCATGGATAAGGAGGAATTCAAGTCCAGGCTCAGCGAGGAATTCCGGCTGAATGACATGAGGAAAGGCGCCGTTCTGCTGGCAGAGCTGGTCAAACGCATGGTAGTCAGGACCCAAGGAACCTATGTGTCCGGCAAGGATTTTTCCACCCAGTATTCCAGGGAGCTAAAAGGCATGCTGGAGCAGATAGGGACCATATACGCCCAGGCCGGGATTGAAGCGCCCCTTACCGTGGATGTGTTGAACCAGTTCAAGGATAAGAACCGGGCAAAGCAGATCATTGCAGACATGCATAAGAACGGGAAGCTGGTGAAGCTGAACCCGGCGTCCTATATGGACAGCGCCGCCTATGGACAGGTACTTGCAAGGCTGAAGGATTATCTGACAGAGAATGGGGAGATATCCCTGGGCGAGTTTAGGGATATGTGTGGCACATCCCGTAAATACGCGGTGCAGATGCTGGAATTCATGGATAAGAAAAAGATAACGAAGATGGTGGGGGAGAAACGGGTCCTGATATCATAACCTTACCGGATGCCCACAGCGAAAGGAGACAGGGAAATGATTTATCTGGATAATGGGGCAACCACTTACCATAAGCCTGAGGCGGTCATCCAGGCAGTGGCCGATGCCATGCGCCATATGGGGAATTCAGGCAGGGGAAGCCATCAGGCATCCCTGGGTGCTGCCAGGACCATATATGATACAAGGGTTCTTGTGTCGGAACTGTTCGGTCTTGGCAATCCCCTGCAGGTGGCATTCACCGCCAACTCAACCGCCAGCCTGAACATGGCTGTCCGGGGCATCTTTTCACCGGGCGACCATGTGATTACCACCATGCTGGAACACAATTCCGTGCTCCGGCCCCTGTACATGATGAGGGAAAATGGCGTGGAACTGACCATTGTCAGGGCCGACAGCCTGGGAAACATACGGTATGAGGACATGGAGGCAGCCATCCGGGCAAACACAAAGGGAATCATATGCACCCATGCATCCAACCTTACGGGGAACCTGGTGGATATTGCCAGGGTGGGGGAAATCTGCCGGAGGGCATCCCTGGTGTTCATACTGGACGCATCCCAGACAGCAGGGGTATTTGACATAGACATGGAGAAGATGGGGATTGACGTGCTCTGCTTTACCGGACACAAAAGCCTGATGGGCCCACAGGGGACTGGGGGGATATGTGTACGGGAAGGCATTTCCATACGTCCTCTGATGGCAGGGGGAAGCGGGACCCACAGCTATTCGGAGATACATCCCACAGACATGCCGGAGGCACTGGAAGCAGGCACGGTTAACGGGCATGGCATTGCAGGGCTTCATGCTGCCCTGGAGTTTATAAAGGAAACCGGGATGGAGACAATCCGCGGCAGGGAGCAGATGCTGATGGGACGTTTCTACCAAGGGGTTTCGGGTATCCCAGGAGTCACCGTATACGGGGATTTTTCCCACATGGACCTTCACGCGCCGGTGGTGGCATTGAATATCCGGGACTATGATTCGGGTGAGGTATCGGATGGACTTGCAATGGATTATGGGATTTATACCAGGGCAGGGGCCCACTGCGCGCCCCTGATGCACCAGGCGCTGGGAACCGTGGGGCAGGGAGCGGTCCGTTTTTCCATGTCCTATTATAACACGGAGGAAGAGATGGACCAGGCCGTGCTGGCGGTAAGGGAAATTGCCGGATCAATGTAAGATATCAATCATAAAAACAGGGGGGATACACACTATGGGTAATATTGATTCCAAAAGAAAACTGATGATGTATGGCGGAGTGCTGGGAGTGGTTGGGGCGCTGCTGGCACTGATGGGAAATCCCAGAAATATGGCAATCTGTATTGCCTGCTTCATACGGGATACGGCGGGGGCCATGAAGTTCCATCAGGCAGCGGTTGTACAATATGTGAGGCCGGAAATCGTGGGCATTGTGCTGGGGGCATTCATCCTATCCATGGCAACAAGGGAATACCGCTCCACGGCCGGTTCTTCACCCATGATACGGTTCCTGCTGGGGGTCATCATGATGATAGGTTCCCTGGCATTCCTGGGATGCCCCCTGAGGATGGTCATCCGGATGGCGGCTGGCGACCTGAATGCATATGTGGCCCTCGTCGGTTTCGGGCTTGGGACTGTCACAGGCACCGTGGCCTTAAAGCGGGGATTCAGCCTTGGGCGCGCCTATGAGACAAGGGCTTACAGCGGTTACATCCTTCCCTCCTTCCTGGTGGTGGTTTTGATTGCCAGTGTTGCCACAGGAGTCATGGCGGTCAGTGAGAAGGGACCGGGCAGTATGCACGCTCCGGTACTGATTTCCCTTGCAGGCGGTCTGGCTTTCGGTATGGTGTCACAGCGCTGCAGGACCTGCTTTGCAGGCGGTTTCAGGGATTTATTCCTGATGAGGAATTATGACCTGCTTACCATCATTGGCGGTTTTTTTGTGGTCATGCTTATCTATAACATGGCGTCAGGAGGCTTCAGGCTGTCCTTTGACGGCCAGCCGGTGGCGCACTCCCAGCATCTGTGGAACATACTTGGAATGTATGCAGTGGGGTTTGCAGCGGTATTGGCAGGGGGATGCCCATTAAGGCAGCTGATTCTGGCAGGGCAGGGTTCCTCAGACTCCGCAGTGACATTCCTGGGGCTTTTTGTGGGGGCTGCCTGCTGCCATAACTTTGGATTTGCAGCCGCGGCAGCAGCAGCGGCCACAGAGACATCCCCGGCAGTGGCCGGAGGGCTTCAGGGCGCGGGAAAAGCAGCGGTTATCGTATGTATCGCGGTCCTGTTTGTAATCGGGTTTGTACCAAGAAAAGAACAGATATAAGAAAGGGGACAATATTATGGCGTATGAAGTAGATGCAAGAGGCTTATCCTGCCCGGAACCTGTCCTTCTGACAGCCAATGCGCTGAAAACCCATGGCAGCGGACCAATCCAGGTCCTGGTAAGCGAAAACCATACAAAAGAGAACGTGAGGAAATATGGAATCAGCCAGGGTAAAAAGGTGACGGTGGAACCGGACGGACGGGGATACAGGCTGATCATTGAGTAGTACCGGCGCCGCCCGGCACCGGGAAGACGGGGTGGAGGATATGAGGAAAAAAGAACTGAGACTGGTCATAACATTCCATACAACGGCAGAGGCCATCGCCATGGAGACAGTCTGCCGCAAAGAGGATATCCCGGGACGCCTGATACCGGTGCCAAGGCAGATATCCGCTGGCTGCGGCCTGTCCTGGAGCATGCCCCCGTCATGGCGGGAAAACATGATGGGAATCATGGGCAGGCAGGGATTGGGGTATCAGACCATGGGGGAGTACCTGATATAGGGAAATGCTGTAAGAAAATGTTTTATTTGACAGAAGCCGCCGGAGGGCGGCTTTTATGCTGTTCTGGAAACATGGTCCGTAATATGGGCTGGGATTGCATGTATGCTTCATCCTGCCGGATTCATTTATGAAAATACTTATTTTACTCCCAATCCATTCAAGCATATGCCCCTTTTTAAAGTCACTTTTTTTCTGAAAACCAGGTTCATATTTTTGCTGATTTTCCATATTGATTCCTGTAGTCTTCAGGTTCAAATAGATGAAAACATGATAGTTCTCCCGTGGTGCAACTGATTGTCCCTCCGTTTCCTCCGGTGTGGTCCAATCTGTATGTTCACAAATGTATGTTCTAAAATGTACGCACCCAAATGTACGTACCCAAATGTACGTACCAAAATGTATGTTCCAATAGGGGACACTTTTCTGAAATGGGATTTTATCCACAATCAGTACCCCTTCCGAAACAGGGCTTCCTTCTTACATCATGCCCATTCCAACGCGTAAAAGGATTTGGGGTATCTGTTATCTGTGCTGTAAAAGCCAGTGTTCCAGTTCATCTGTCTCATCCAATATTCCGTTTTGTCCATTATACAGGGACAAATCCCTGCTAAGCGGAAATCCATCCATGAAATCCGATACAATCTTATGGTTCCGGCTTATGACAAGGGTACAGGAACTGTCCCAGGAAACAATTTCCACCTCGGCCAGGGGATGCTGGATGGAGACAGGATTGGTCCAGAATCCAGGATACATGTCAGCGTAAGGCAGGTCATATTCCAGCACCTGAGCCAGGGATATATGTCTGGGAAAACCGGAGAGGACAGCCCAGATCCACTGGAAATCCTCCGTCTCAACCATGCAGGTCAGTTCTTCGCCTGAAAGCCATCCATACCGGTCATACTGAAATATCCGCTGGTAAAAGGCTTCGGTCCGGGTGCAACACTGACAGTCCGTGATGAGCCAGTTATAGTCCTTCTGGACATGTTGAACCGACTGGAACAGTTTTTTCAGATAGGTATGACCTGCTTCACCTTTTTCAAGAATCGCGCCCTTCATTCCCTCACCTCTTTCTTTTTACAGGCAGTTATCCTTTAACATGGAATGATTATAGCAAAAGACCATCCCAAAATACAGGTTATTGTGAAATTAAGTATTGTGAAATTAAGATTTCTTAAGATTTATATGATGCAATTTCCATGAGATTATTTTTTATCATAGACCTATGAAAAGAGGAGTGACAAGATGATGGAACATGGAAAACCAATCATATATGTTAAGAACGTGCGCAAGGTTTACCGGATGGGGGACGAGGAAGTGGTAGCCCTCAAAAGGATTAATCTGAAAATCTATAAAGGAGAGGTATGCTGTATTTTCGGCACGTCGGGTTCTGGAAAGAGTACGCTTTTGAACCAGCTGGCCGGGATGGAGAAACCCACGCAAGGGCAGGTGTTCATCCGCGGGAAAAGTATCTCCCGTATGGGTGAGGAGGAACTGGCCGCCTTCCGTCAGGAGCATATGAGCTTTATCTTTCAGTCCTATAATCTGCTGCCGTCCATGACAGCGGTTGAAAATGTGGCCATGCCCCTTATGTTTAAGGGAGTGGACCGGAAGCGGCGTGAGGCTATGGCAGAAGATCTGTTAAGACGTGTAGGACTTTCACACAGACTTCACCATTATCCCTCCCAGATGTCCGGAGGACAGCAGCAGAGGGCGGGGATTGCCAGGGCATTTGTATCCAGGCCTGAGGTGGTGTTTGCAGATGAACCTACCGGTAATCTGGACACAAAGACAACAGCGGAGATCATGGACATGGTCATGGGATTTGCCAGAAGATTCAACCAGACCATCATACTGGTGACCCATGACCCGGGTATGTCCAAGTATGCAGACCGGATTGTGACGCTGGTGGATGGCGTCATAACGGGAGATGAAAGGAAGGGACAGTGACGATGGAGATGAAAGGAATAATGAAAAGAATGATAAAAAGAGCAGCGGCCGTGGCGATTGCAGCTATTTTGATAATAGGAATGTGTGGCAGCGTCATGGCGGAGGAGATGGGCAGCCTGGCAATACGGGAAGCTATTGCCGCAGAAGGGACAGATGGAAGGGATGGGGGCGGAGGGGCAGGGACAGGAGGAACGGAAGCCGGAGGGGCAGGAACAGGAGGAACGGAAGCCGGAGGGGCAGGAACATTTCAGCCAGGCAGGGAGACGGGCGGTTCAGGCTCTGATTCCGGCGGTGCGGGCCAGGGCGGAGAAAACCAGGGCGGCAGCGGGGGAAACAACGGCAATACGGAAGGCTCCAATAAGCCGGACGATGGAGAAGCTGGAAGCGGCAGCCTTTGGGTGGGCGGATATGATATTTTTGCACTGGGCGGTTCAAAGGACACCCTGGATGTGCTGCGCAAAGGGCGTCAGGCAAAAGTGGTGGTCAATTTAAGAAGCAATGGAATCAAGACAAGCGAGGTGGGAAAACGGGGGGTAACCGTGACCAAGATGAGCGACAGCTTCCGGAATGGGGAAAATCCAAAGGTAAAGATTACATCGGATAAGGAGGATGACCTGGAGCTTACAGTTACATTTTCAAAGCTTACATACACGGGGAAGGGAGATGTCTTGAGGCTGAAGGTGGGATTTAAAAGTTCGGGAATCCCCCCGGAACAGCTGGAGGTGAACATTTCGGAATGCGAGGAGTCTGCTCCCAGGGAAAACGGGGATACAGGAAACACCACAGGACAGCCAATCATAAGGGTCAGGCGAATCTCACCGCAGAACCCTGTAGGCCCAGGAGACCGCTTCACCCTGGAAGTGGAACTTGAGAACACCAGCAAAGATGCGGATATCGAGGATATGGTGGTAAACGTATCACCGGGAACCTCCCTGTTCATTGGCGATGATACCAACGCCAGAATCGTCAGCCGCCTGGACACGGGAAGGACTGAAAACGTCAAATTCAACCTGATTGCGGGACAGGATATATCCGGCCCCAGCCAGCTCATTGATTTAGAATTAAAATACAACTACTATTCAGGAGGACAACTGACGCCGGCCACCTCTGCCCAGAAGGTTCTTCTGCCTGTAAAAGGAGGCACGGCCACAGGCCAGCCCATACTGCGGATAGACAGAGGCCCCATGGGTCCGGTTAATTCCGGCCAGCCGTTCCAGATCCTTTTAAAGATGGAAAATACCGACACAGCCAAAGGTATCCGGAATCTTACAGCTACCTTTGAACCAAATGACCAGATATCCCTTTTGGAGGCAACGGATACACGGCAGATAGGGGATATAGGCCCGGGGCAGTCCGTGGATGTGCCCGTGAACCTTAAGGCAGGCTCCGAGCTGTCATCCGCTGCATCCCAGCTTTTGGGAGTTACATTGAAGTTTGACTATGATACAGATAAGGGAACGGTCCAGGGCACATACTCTGAGAGGATTGTGGTGCCTACCAATGGCAGGACAACCATACCGGGAGCCCCCACACCTAATATCATACTGACTAATTATACATATGGAGATAAAGTCTCAGCAGGGCAGGTGTTTCATCTGAACATGGAATTCATGAATACCAGCCAGGGTTCGCCCATTGAAAATGTGGTCATTTCCCTGGAAACAGGGGAAGGGCTATCCATTAATTCATCCTCCAACACGTTTTATGTTCCAAAGATGGGGCCGGGGGAGAGAAAAAATCAGCAGGTGGATGTCCAGGCATTGTTCCAGACAAAAGATTCCAAAATACAGTCCCCTAAGATAACCATATCGTGTAAATATGAGTATATTGATAAGACGGAGAGAAAGCAGTCCACTGCTACTGAAACCATTGCAGTACCGGTTTACCAGCCTGACCGGTTCCAGGTAAGTCCGCCTTCTTTTGTGGAAGAAATCCGCCAGAATGAGGAGACCACCATCTCCCTTCCTTATGTGAACAAGGGCAGGGGGCAGGTGTACAATGTGGAGGCCAGTCTGGAAGGCGACATCCAGGTTATTGACAGAAGCCTGAACCTGGGGAATTTTGATGCAGGAAAGAGCGGGACCATTGATTTCATCGCAACCCCGAAAAAAGCAGGAACCTTTGAGGGCAAGGTAAAGGTGACATATGAGGATGAGTCCATGGAGGTAAGGACAATGGAGATTCCTGTGACATTCGAGGTAAAGGAAGGTGCTGCCGAGGAAACGGCTGGCCCTGATATGATGGATGGGGAAATGGACGGAGGAAGAAAACCAGACTGGAAATTGCCGGCGGTTATTCTTACCGCGGTGCTGCTTGCAGGGATTCTGTGGATAAAGAGGAAAAAATCCAGGGGATTGAATGCCCGGAACAGGAGCCAGGGACAGACTGAATGGGATATGTTGGAAGACAGCCAGGGAGAGGATGGCTGGGATGAAGAAGAGGATAGCCAGGGACAGGCTGGCTGGAATGAAGAAGAGGGCAGCCGGGAACAGGCTGGCTGGGATGAAGAAGAGGGCAGCCAGGGAGAGGCTGGCTGGAATGAAGAAGAGGGCAGCCGGAAACAGGCTGGCTGGGATGAAGAAGAGGACAGCCAGGGAGAGGCTGGCTGGGATGAAGAAGAGGGCAGCCGGGAACAGGATGGCTGGGATGAAGAAGAGGGCAGCCGGGAACAGACTGACTGGGATGGTGTGAAGGCCGTCCAGGAACAGGACGGCTGGGACGGATCAGAGGACAGCCAGATCCGGGATAGCTGGGATGAACCGGAGGACGCCCGGTCTGGAAACCGGCTTACAGAAAACGAGGAAGACAGATCATGAAAACAAAGGACTTACTCACCATATGTATCCAGAACCTGACCCGCCACAAGAGCAGGACCTTTCTCACCGTATTGGGAGTCATCATAGGCTGCTGCTCCGTGGTCATCATGATATCCATTGGAATCGGAATGAAGGAGGCGCAGAAGAGCATGCTGGCCCAGATGGGGGACCTTACCATCATCAACGTATATCCGGCGGGTAAAGGGGGCCGTTCGGCAAAGCTGGATAACAAGGCAATCCGGCGTTTAAAGGAAATGGAGTCGGTGGAAGCAGCCACCCCAAAACTAACAGCGGAAAATATACCCCTGACCCTGTATGCGGGTAGGAACCGGCGTTACAGATCCACTTACGCCACCATTGTGGGCATTGACGTGAAGGCGGCTGAATCAATGGGATATAAGCTGACAGAAGGGGCGTGGGACAAGGCGGGAAGGGACGGTGTCTTTGTGGGGGAGAATTTTGCCTATATGTTTGAGGACACCAAGAGGCCCCCTGGCAGGAATACAGTTGATATGTACAGCGGATATGATAACCTGGATGAAAGGGGAATGCCCGTAAAGCCCCAGCCATATTTTGACCCTTTGAAAACATCCTATACACTGGATATCAGCAGCGATAAGGAGGATGATAAGAAAATCACGCGCCAGCTGGAAGCCGCGGGTAGAATGAAGGAGGATTTCGGAAAAGGGGAGGAGACATCCATGGGACTTGTCATGGACCTGGAAATGCTTAAGACCTTACTGGACCAGCAGGCTAAGCTGAGCGGTAAGAAGCCGGAGTGGAAAAAAGGGTATTCAGGTGCTTTGGTGAAGGTTAAGGATATGAATCAGGTGGCAGAGGTGGAGATGGAAATAAAACGCATGGGATTTAGGACCAGCTCCATGGAGACCATCCGCAAGCCCATGGAACAGGAGGCCAGGCAGAAGCAGATGATGCTGGGCGGCCTGGGAGCGATTTCCCTGTTCGTGGCAGCCCTGGGAATCACCAACACCATGATCATGTCCATATCTGAGCGGACCAGGGAAATCGGTGTCATGAAGTCTCTGGGGTGTTTTGTCAGGGACATAAGGAAGATATTCCTGCTGGAAGCAGGCTTTATCGGGTTTTTAGGAGGAGTGACAGGGACTGTATTCAGTTATGCCATATCTTTCATCATGAATATGACATCGGGAGGCATGTCATCCTCAGCCATGGACATGGGACTTGTCATGGACGCGGGCATGGCGGGCGCCCCCTCCAGGCTGTCCGTGATACCTTGGTGGCTGTCCCTGTTTGCAATCCTGTTTTCCATTGCGGTCGGCGTGGGGGCAGGTTATTACCCGGCCGGCAAAGCAGTAAGGATTTCGGCGCTGGAGGCAATCAAACATGACTGACAGGAGGGAACGGCTGGACAGAAGGAATGGAAACAGCTGTATATATCTGACTGTTTTGGTGGAAGAGACAGGGCATCTGAGATATAATAGAAAATAGTTTTACCATGCTGGGATATCCATGGCAGGGATATGGAACAAAAACATGCAATCATGAAGAGAGGTGTCAGGTTGGACAAGCGGAAGATTTTATTTGCAGATGACGATCCGGAGATACGCGAGGTAGTGAGGATCCTGCTGGAGAGCGAGGGATACCAGGTTGTGGAGGCAGAGAACGGGGAGCAGGCGGCGTCCATGGCAGACGATACATTCGACCTGATCATACTGGATGTGATGATGCCGGGACGTAATGGATTCTCAGCCTGCGCAGAGATACGCAGAAGGTTAAACACCCCCATCCTGTTCCTTACGGCCCGCACCCAGGATTCTGACAAGACCATGGGATTCGGGGCAGGCGGTGACGACTATCTTTCCAAACCATTTTCCTATGCGGAGCTGGCGGCCAGGGTAAAGGCCATGATACGCCGGTATCATGTATATAAAGGAAAGGAGGAGGACGGAGAGGAATCCATAGCTGTTAAGGATCTGGTGATTCAGAAATCATTTAACGAGGTCATGAAAAATGGCGGGGAGATTCTTCTCACGGACCTGGAATACCGTATCCTTTTACTGCTGGCGTCCAACCGGGGCAAACTGTTTACCATTGAGAACATCTATGAGAGCGTCTGGGGGGAAGCCTATTATTACAGCGCCAATAATACGGTGATGGTCCATATCAGGAATCTTCGAAAGAAACTTGAGGCAGATCCGAAGAATCCCAAATATATTGTCAATGTATGGGGAAAGGGGTACCGCATTGAGTAAAAGAAGAAGTTTCAGCAGGCTGGGGACAGAGCTTACCATGGCGGCAGTGGCGTCGGCCCTTGTTTCACTGGCCCTGTATATGGCCCTTAATACAGTGCTATTTGGCATACTGGACCGGGTTTGTTTCAGTGAAACCAGAATGATCATGAGGGAGCAGGCATGTGTGGGACGGCTCCAGGCATATGTGACAGGGAATGGACTGTCCACGGATGACAGTAAGATGCTGGACAAGTGGGCGTCAGGCGAGAAGAACCTTCTCATTACCATCTATAAAGACGGCAGGTTCCGTTACAGCAATGACGCCAAGGTGATGGTGATGGTCCCGGAAATGAATGAATGGGAAGATACTTCATGGCTCTATGAAGTGCAATTTACAGACGGGACAGCCCAGGCAGGAGTCAGCTATTATGTGGAGTACGGCTACTATGCCGCTGCCAGTGTGCTGGGCGGCGTGATATCCATGACAGCGTTTGCCCTGATACTGGTCATGCTGATCCGCGGGAAAATCAGGTACATAGATTTGATGGAACAGGAGATACAGATACTGAAAGGAGGGGACCTGGATTACCGGATTACGGTGAAGGGAAAGGATGAGCTTGCCTCCCTGGCATCGGAAATCGATGCCATGCGCTGTGCCATCAAGGAACGGCAGCAGAAGGAGGAGGAAGCGGGAAAGGCGAACCGCGAACTTGTCACCGCCATGTCCCATGACCTGCGCACCCCCCTGACTTCCCTGTTAGGTTATGTGGACATACTCCAGATGGGAAAGGAGGGGGATGGCGGGCAGCAGAAAAAGTATCTGAATTCCATCCGGGAAAAGGCATACCAGATTAAGGAGCTTTCCGATAAATTGTTTGAGTATTTCATTGTGTACGGAAGGGAACGGGAGGAGCTTGAGAAAGAAGAGGTCAATGGAGCTGAATTCCTGGGCCAGATTGTGGAAGAGAGTCTTTTTGACATGGAGAGCGAGGGCTTTGACATCAGGCGCAGTTCCGATGAAATCAATTGCAGGCTTTTGGCGGACATCAATCTGTGCCGCCGGGTATTCGGAAATATTTTTTCCAATCTGTTAAAATACGCGGACAGGAACCGCCCGGTAACCGTATCCTATGAACAGCGGGAAGATTGTCTTATCATCTGTTTCGGCAACTATGTGGCAGGGGATGCAGATGTAAAGGAAAGCACAGGAATCGGCCTTAAGACCTGCGCAAAAATCATCGAGGACCATGGCGGGAGTTTTTATATCGGACAGGAGGACGGCTTTTTCCTGACACGGATAAGCTTTCCACTCATCATTTCCTGATGCCTTGTTTTCCTGAAAATCCGTGCACAGTCATCACTGCCAAAAGGGGCCGGAAAAATGAAGTTTGATTAACTCCGTTTTTCCGGCCCCTTGGCGTTGCTGATGTTCCGTTTCGTCCGTATCACATGATTCCGGTGTGGTTACTTAACTGTTCCTACAATCCTTATGTTCCCGCCCTCGTTAAACATCCCGCTGCAATTATACTGCCAGATGCCTTTTGATAAGGCAATCTCCTTTGCTGCATCCGCAGAACCGATTGTAATCCTCTGTTCTTTATTATTGGGGTCGAATAAAAATAAATCAACGGACCCGCCTTTAATGGTGGATGTGATATTTAAGGTTAAGACCTGATTGTCTTCAGCTTGGAATGAACCTGACTCGGATATATTAAAGGCATTTTTATTGCTTAGATTCATGACGGTATTTCCATCGGTAACAACATTGCCGATTATTTCGTGAGGGCGGCTGCCGTTGGAAACTAAATGGACCGTATCCTTCGTCCCATCCCATGTTACGGTATATCCAAGATATTCAAGTAATTCACTGACAGGCATGTAAAGGCTTGGGTCCGTCTCATTATCCGCTGTAACCGCAACTAAAGGTTTAGTGAGCGGGACAGCAGCCCCGTCCAGTGTTACCTTGGCAGTACTTAAATCTGCTGACTTAATGCCGTTTGCCGCAAAAGCAGTGGTTATTCCCACTGTCCCAATGATAAATCCTATTGCCAGACTCTTAATATCTAATTTTTTCATATCCAATCCTCCGACATCTGATTTCGTATATCCTATGTTCCATTCTATCACACTTCCTCGTAAGAGTAAATCAGGGACTTAGCTCTTGGGAAATTAACAAAAATGCCTTGAGATGGAATCGGCTTTATCGTATAGGTAAATATAATTATAAACAACTTCATAATTGGGGTATGCTAAAGGAAAAGGGGAGTGTTCCAATGAATGGGTTGTTTGGATGTATGAGATGCGAATAATATAAATAAACGGGGAATGTCCATGCTTTAGTTTTCAATGATTTAGCCATGCAATGAATATATGCTGTTCGTTATTCTGTATTATTGAGGACTCATCTTTTTTAATTTTTATTTCTATGATATAATACTACGATAGCATGATATGATTTTATACAATGCAAAAGCAATCGTTTAGGTGACCGATAGTTGAGATAAATGTAATACAAAATATATTTTCTTAAGAATTAATCTTTATATGTAAAGGAGTGGTTACGATGATAAATCTGTAAATGTAAAAGAATAGGGATTTTTGCTCCAGGTGGATTTATTAGGTTTTCCGCATATGATGGAAGTGTATCAGCTATTCCGGCTCAGTATTGTACTGTTGATAAAACCTCCGCAACGACAAATGTTGTATATGCAGATATATGGTATGATACTACTGGATATGTTGGATTTCTAGTTAATGGACTGGCGGCAAACGTATATTTCACACAAACAATAAGTTTTGTGGATAACCAGGAAAATTATAACAAGATACAGTGCTATTTGAATTACGATATGTGATATTGATAAAGAAAAGTGAAAGGACCACTTTATATGGGAATACAATTTCTTTGGACTATCATTGTAGGAAAATTCCTTCAGGTTCTTATTAACATTATTTTATTTTCACCGGCCATATTAGTGGCATTACTTTTATATAATTATTTCGTCAAAAAAAAGTGATTTAATATGGATTAAAAGGCCTTACCCCATAAGTTAAGATATACTTGGCCTTCAGATAAACAGTTCTGCTATGTTAACTGTTTATCTGAAGGAATGAATATCAAAAAGCCCTTGGATAGGGCAAGCTTCAGACTATAGACAACCAGTCTCCAAAAAGGGATGGTTGTTTTTTTGTAAATAAGGAATCCTGCCCTCACTCCGCATACGGCAGATCCACAACTGTATAGGGATGCCCCATGGCAGGCAGTATTTTATCAATCAAATCCCTGGTGCGCAGCAAAATGCTGGACGTATTCATACAGGGATGGCAGCCAAAGAATTCGCTGTCCAGCACGTCCTTGTCAATCAGCAGCCGTACCCGGTTTTCCTTATCGTTCATCAGGCCCAGAACCGTGACGGAGCCAGGTGTAAGGTCCATGAACTGTTCCATGAAATCAGGTTCCCCAAAGGAAAGGCGGGCGCTTCCAATCTGTTTGGAAAGCACTGCGGTCTTGAACTTTTTATTCCCGGGCATGAGAAGCAGGTAGAAATCGGTTTTCTGCGCATTGCGCAGGAACAGGTTCTTGCAGATTTCAGCGCCCAGAAGCTGGTCCACTTTGAGACATGCTTCGATGGTGGGAAGGGCGTCATGGTCCACCCTGGTATAAGGCACACCAAGGGAATCCAGCAGGTCATATGCACGGATTTCTTTCTCCAGACGGCCTGTAAGGTCAGCCGGGCGGCCCTGGTATAATGTATGGTCAATGTGGTAAAGCGGAAGGGATTCCGCGGCTTTATTCGTATCTGACATTTCTGCACCTCTTATTATATGGATTAATTGATGATTGGTTATTTCAGTTGAATGTAAGGACGCAAAAATCAGTATCATTATAGCACCGGAGAAAGTGGATGTCCATAAAAAACAGAGGAAAAAACAGTGTATTTCCAATTGTTCTTGCAGTCAGGCGGCATATCTGCTATACTGAATACAGTTGAATGTGAACGCGATAACATAAAATGCAGGAGGAGGTATTTTAACATGGACATCATCAGTACAGAGAAGGCGCCCGGAGCAATCGGACCATATTCCCAGGGCTTTGAGGTGAACGGCCTGGTTTATACATCGGGCCAGATTCCCGTGGATCCGGCTGACGGCACCATCCCTCAGGGAATCGAGGCGCAGGCAGGACAGAGCTGCAGGAACGTGGGCGCTATCCTGGAAGCAGCGGGCAGCGGGTTTGACAAGGTATTCAAGACCACCTGTTTCCTGGCGGACATGGATGACTTCGCAGTATTTAACCAGGTGTATGCATCCTATTTTGTGTCCAAGCCGGCCAGGAGCTGTGTGGCTGTGAAGACATTGCCCAAGGGCGTGCTCTGCGAGATTGAAGCCATTGCAGTAAAGTAATGTCAAATAAAATGGGGTGTTGCAGGATGGCAGCCTCCACCGCGGAATCAGTACCTGCTAAACAGCAGATCATGCGCAGTGTGGAAGGGCCGCCTTTTGCAACACCCTATTTTGGCATATGGATACTATGCAGGGGTCAGTTATTTGTGATAATAATCGTAGCACAGGCCGTAGGGCCGGCATTTCTGCCATTGTCCCTTGCCGCGTTCGCCTACGAACACACCTTTTTGGGCTACCAGCCTGCCGCGCAGATAAACCTGCTCAGGACGGCCCTGAATCTCGAATCCTTCAAATGGCTCATAATCAATTCCATGAAGGCTGTCCTTGTTGGTGATGACGCCTTTCCAGTCTGGGTCGAAGATGACAATGTCCGCGTCAGCCCCCACCCGCAGCCCGCCTTTGCCGGGAAGCCCCACCACCTTGGCGGGATTGGTTGCAAATAATTCCACGAATTTCTGCCGTGTGATTTTTCCCGTGCACACACCATAGGTCCACAGCAGGGCCAGACGGTCCTGGACGCCGGGGCAGCCATTGGGGACATTGGAGAAATTGGTTCCCTTTTTCTTGGCCCCCTCGTAACCGCCGTCCAGGGCACAATGGTCAGAACCCACGGCGGTAAGCCAGCCTTCCCGCACGGCATGCCACATGGCATCCACGTGCTCCTGGGGCCTGAGCGGCGGCGAGCATATGTACTTGGCTCCCTCAAAGCCAGGCTTGTCAAGATAATCAGTGGTAAGGGTCAGATAATGGGTACAGGTTTCTCCAAAGATGGGCCAGCCCTGGCTGTGTGCTTCACGGATTGCTTCCATGGCTTCCTTGGCGCTTACATGGACCACGAAAAGCGGACAGTCAGCCGCCTTGGCCAGTGCGATTGCACGGCCGGTTGCCTCTTCCTCCGCAATGGGGGGACGGGCATGATAGTGGTAGACCGGGGCGGTCTTGCCCTGGCTTAAATAATGGTTCGTCAGGATGGTGATGATATCTGCATTTTCCGCATGGACCATCATGGTGACACCGGCCTCTTTGGCCCGCATCATGGCGTTTAGGATTGCCTCGTCGTCGCAGTAAAAAGAAGTGCCTTTGTATGCCATGAACAGTTTCAGTGTGGCCACGCCCACCTCGGGCAGATGCCTGACTTCCTCAAAAACAGATTCCTTGGGGTCCATGATGACTGCATGAAATGCAAAATCCACAGAGGAGATATGTTCCGCCTTGGCGGCCTGGCGGCGGATGGCGTCTAAAAGGGGCACATCCTTTTCCTGCGGCGCAAAGTCCACAATGGTTGTGGTCCCGCCCACGGCCGCTGCCTCGGCGGTCTCAAAAAGCCGCCCTCCAAAGGAGCCGTAGTGGACATGTTCGTCCACGCCTCCCGGCAGTATGTATCTGCCTGTGGCATCCACAATCCGGTCCGCATCCACCTTCAGATTGAATCCAATCTGCCGGATGGTTTCTCCCTCAATGTAGAGGTCGCCTGTGAATTCGCTGGTAGCTGTGACAATGGTTCCATTTTTAATCAGAAGGCTCATGTTAACTCCTTTCATGGATGCATGATACGCCAGGAATCAATCATTACTGGTCCAAGGACCTTTCGTGTTTGGTGTATACGCTGGAATCGATTCCCTCCAGATACCTGACAACCTCGTCAACAGGAACCACGTCCGCGAATTTTGCCTCCATATCAAACAGGTTCCACTCAATGACGCCGGGAACACGGTCGCCCACAGTGCCTTCCGGTACAATGGTCTTAAATCCATAGCCGGTGGAATCCATGACCGTATGGCGTACACAGGCACAGGAGGTTGCTCCCATGACAATCAAGGTGTCCACGCCCAGGAAGTTAAGTGTCTGGGCAAGGTGGGTCCCGAAGAAATTAGAGGCGTATTTCTTATGGATGACAGGCTCCTCGGGAAGCGGTTTCAGTTTAGGGTCGATTTCCAGCCATTCGGAGTTGATGTCCAGGGCGCTCATGGGGATTTTCTCATCCCAGCGGGGAAGGTCCCACTGCTGCTTGCCGATATATCCCGTGGTTGTATGGAAAATGGGTACACCAGACTTACGTCCGGCTTCCAGCACCTTCAGGGCATTGGCACAGACCTCTTCGGAGTGGTCGCAGGTAAATGGATGGCCTTCACTCATCCATGCCCTTGCCATGTCCACGGTGGTGATGGCGGGAGCCTTTCCAAAACCCATCTTGCGCATGAAACCACGCTCTTTATAGATTTTACGTGCCTCAGCAAATGCCTTTTTAAGAAGTTCCTCATCAAACTCATAATGGTCCACAAACTTATAATCCTTGTTTTCTGCCATGAAGTATGTACTCCTTTCCTTTTGAACGCATATTATTGACACTTATTTTTTAGACTATGGCTTTTAACCTATGACTGGTGCGAAGCCTGTTCCGGACCAGGCACACAAAAAATAAAAATAACTAATTATGCCCGAAATATAATTATATTTTTGTGCATATCGCTGTCATGCCTATAGTATAACAATGTCAGATTCATTTGGAAAGGGATTCAGGCCTTTTGTCAGACCGTGTACCGTGACAGCTGCCTGCCATGTAAAAACAGGAATATCATGAGGAGGAGATTACCATGACTGAGAAAAAACTGTCTACCCTGGGCTATCTTATGGACAGGCTGGGGCTTTCCACGGCAGGCCTGGCGCGCAGGCTTCATGTGGATGCCAGCCTGGTCAGCAAATGGCGCAGCGGAAACCGCCGCCTGAATGTAAAGTCCGTGTATTTTGAGGATATCTGTGAAATGCTTCTGGAGCAGGACAGGACAGCCCTGTGCGATGCCCTGCGCTCCCTGATCCCACTGGAGGACGAGGCGGCGCCAATGGATGAGGCCGTCCTTTTAAGGCGGGTCCTGACTGACCGCCATTTTACGGTACCCAGGGCATTTACCCTGCGGACAGAGGCAGTGTGCACGGCGGAGATAGCTGTCTATACCAGCACGGAAGGAAGGCGGCAGGCAATATCCGACCTTTTGGATGTGGCCGAGGCCATGGAACATCCGGGGGAAATGCTATATGTGGATTCGGAACAGAGCCGTTGGCTGCTGGAGGATATGGATTTTGCCAGGACCTGGGTCAGGCGGATGCTTAAGCTTTTAGACCGGGGATTCACCTTCCGGGCCGCGTTGCATTTTTCTGTTTCCGTTGACGGGTTCGTATCGTTTTTCCAGCTGTGCAGCCCTCTTATGTTCCATCGCAATGCACACTGGTATTATCATCAGTATTATGACGAAAATATATACTGGTTTTCCTTTTTCATCCTGGAACATGCAATGAGTGTCACCGGGATGTCAATGGCCACGGACCAGACCTCCACCACGGTCTATACGGACGCATATTCCATCCTCCAGCACAGGAACGTGTTCCATATGGTGCTGGCCAGCTGCCGCCCCATGTTCACGGAGCTTACCATTGATATGGAACATGAATCAATCAGCGGCCTGGACGGCCTTGCCCGGGAAGGGGAAAAGCTTTTATCCTATCTTCCCGCGCCTGCATTCATGACAGTGGGGGAAAACCTGATGGATGACATCCTTCAGGAAAATGGGGTATCAGGGCTTGCCGCACTGCGGTGCAGGCAGGTGAACCGGTTCCTGCGCCGGATGACGGAAGGGCAATTGACGGGATGCCAGCCGGCGGGTGGGAGTCTGCCGGTAGGCCAGCCTCCGGGAGGAGATCCAGAGGAAAACCATCTGCCGGGAACCGGGGAGGAAATCATCCAGATCCTGCAGCTGGATGAGATGAAATGCCGTATCCGCACACGTTTTGTAAGCACCAGCCTGTCGCTTATCTGCGGCCGCCAGGTGGTTATTTCCCCGTTTCACTATGCCAGGGGACTGGAGGAATTAGCTGGGCGCATGGAACAATTCCCCTCCTACCGGCTGTTTCTTGCAGACAGGACGGACGATATCTGCCTGCCTGATATAAACTGCTGGTGCCACGGCACCTCATGGATGGTCCAGATGGATGCACAGGGGTTCAGGGTCTGCCGGGAGTCCACACTATCCGGTGCAGCCTATATCACCCTGGAACAGGCATGGCGCAGGGTCCCTCCTGCCCGCAAGGACAGGGATGCCGTGCTGTCTGTCCTTCGGTCATTGATTGCCTACATTAAGGATTGCATTTTATAATGCATACTGTTATAATAAGTAGTAATCAATACTACATGTTAAAAGCATGGATAAGAAACCGGAGGACTTTTGTATGACCTACAAAATTATTGGAGACAGCTGTCTTGATTTGACAGATGAGTTAAAGAAGGATTCCAGATTCCAGATGATACCGCTTACACTGCAGGTCGGTAATGCAACCGTGGTGGATGATGAGACATTTGACCAGAAGAAATTCATAGATATGGTAAAGGCCTGCCCGGAATGCCCGAAGACAGCATGCCCTTCGCCGGAGACATTTAAGGAAGCGTATGAGGCGGCGGATGCAGAGGGAGTATTTGTAATCACCCTGTCAGGACATCTGAGCGGCAGTTATAATTCAGCGGCGCTGGCCAAGAAGCTGTATGAGGAAGAGCAGGCGGAAAAGGGCGAACAGGCCCAGAAAAAGCAGGTAGCCGTCATCGACTCATTATCCGCGTCCTCAGGCGAGCTTAATATTGGTCTGTTCATCCAGAGCCTGTGTGAAGCCGGGCTGGAATTTGACCAGGTCCTTGAGAAAGCCCTTGCGTTCAGGGACAGGATGCATACCTACTTTGTCCTGGAGAGCCTGGATACACTGCGCAAGAACGGAAGGCTTTCAGGGCTGCAGGCATTTTTTGCAACCGCACTTAATATCAAGCCGGTCATGGGCGCCGATGCAGGCGTCATCATCAAGCTGGACCAGGCCAGGGGAATCAACAAGGCGCTCCAGCGCATGTGCGATATCGCGGTAAAAGAAGCAGGAGATACAAAGGATAAGGTGGCGGTGGTCTGCCATGTGAACAACGCGGAGCGGGCAGAGTATACAAGGACAGAGCTGATGAAGAGAGGGCAGTTTAAAGACGTTCTGGTTACAACCGCGGCCGGGGTAGCCACTGTATATGCCAATGACGGAGGAATCATCCTGGCAATTTGACGTAAGAGGTTTTGAATGAACAGAAGGAACATAATGCTGACAGCCGTGATTATCCTTGGAATCATGCTGGCAGGAATAACCGGATATCTTGTGTGGAGCGCCACCCATAACAGATACGTGAAGGCGGAGGATATAGGCTCCTTCAAGGACAGCGCACCGGATATGGAAATGTCCGGCGGATCAGGGAATCCGGTTCAGGCGGAAGGCAGGCCGGAGGATGGGGACAGCCTGCATGGAAACCGGGGCGGGAACGGACCCTGGGACAGCGACGGGCCATGGGACCCTGCATCTGAGGGACAGCTGGCAAAAGCAGGGGACGGCCAGGGGTCTGGAACGGATGGGGCTTCCCTGGAAGATGGTCTGGGAACAGCCGCAAACGGACAGGACCAGGACATGGACAATGGGGAGCCTGGTGTGGATGGGGCAGAGGACCCTGTCATCCACTTTGTGTTCGCAGGGGACATACTTTTATCAGACCATGTACTGGGCGCCTATGATAAGGCCGGGAATATAAGCGGTGTGGTGGATGGGACGTTCCGTTCCATCATTGACAGCAGCGATGTATTCATGGTAAATGAGGAATTTCCATTCAGCAACAGGGGAGCGGCAGCGGCGGATAAACAGTTCACCTTCCGCCTGCCTCCGGAGAAGGTATCCATATTCCAGGAACTGGGAATCGACATCGTGACCCTTGCCAACAACCATGCCCTGGATTTTGGGACCGATGCCCTGCTGGACACATGTGATACACTGGATCAGGCCGGAATATTCAGGGTAGGCGCAGGCGCCAACCTGGATGAGGCAAAAAAGCCGGTCATCATGGAAATAAAAGGAAAGAAAATCGGCTTTCTGGGAGCATCCAGGGTAATCCCCGTGGGTTCGTGGAATGCCACTGCCAATGGCCCGGGTATGCTGACCACCTATGACCCGGCCCTGCTGCTGGAAGAGATAAAGAAAGCCAAAGAAGCATGCGATTTTGTTATCGTATATGTGCACTGGGGAATTGAGCGGGATGAACGCCCCCAAGAGTACCAGAGGACCATGGGGAAACAGTATATTGACGCGGGGGCCGACATGGTAATCGGCAGCCACCCCCATGTGCTTCAGGGAATGGAATATTATAAAGGGAAGCCCATTATATACAGTCTTGGTAATTTCATATTCGGCAGCAGCATTCCCAGGACAGCGCTCCTTAAGGCTGACTGGGACGGGGAGGCGCTCTCACTTGAGATGGTGCCAGGTACTTCCTCCGGCGGATATACGCGCGCCATAACCGAAGATGCAAAAAAGCAGGAGTTTTACCAGTATATGACCAGCATATCTTATGATGTCATGGTTAATGAGGAGATAAAGGCATTGTCTGAAGAATAGGCCGGGAAGCATCATTCCCGAAGCAGTCCGGGGCGGGCGGGTAGCCATGTCCCCGGACTGCTGATTGTATTGGAGTACAATGTGTCCGGTGATATTTGCGTTGGAGCGCAATATGTCCGATGTTGTTTGCGCTGGAGTGCAGTGTGCCCGGTGTTGTTTGAGCTGAAGCGCCATGCGCCCGGCTGCCGATTGTCCTGACCCGTCATGTGGACTGGATGTCCCTGCTGGTATATATGTGTCACACATCCTGAAATTAAGAAAATATTGGCCTCGGATGATTCCTGATAAATATGGAATGATTCGGGCCTTTTTATTTTGTACGATTCCAGGATTCCAGGCTTGATAGCCGGAGATTCCCTACTCCTCTTTCTGAAACTATTCTTTCAATTTCATTAAATCCATAGACAGAATCCCTGCATATGATTACAATGGAAAGGCTGGTCTGGAATCAGCATTATTTTCGTAGATGTGAAACTTTTTCACATGTTTTTCCGTCTAATAGAGTAAAGTGATTAACCCAGTACCGCGTTGCGCAAATAACTGTGAATAGGGTGCCTGATATCTGTATCGGCGGCAGCGTGCCTCATAACAGTATCGTTATGCCAAGGCGGCATTAGGTTATACAGGAGATAAATATAGATGATTTATAACACAAAGAAAAAGGCAAATAAAGCTGCCCATACAAAATCCTTATACAAGAAGAAACCTGCCGGCTTCAAACCGCGCAGGCAGCCCAGCAGAACACGCCGTGCCAAAATCCGCAGGGAAGGCGTCCACTCAACCCTGCAGTTGGGAGGAAAGCTTACCCTGGTACTGGTGGCCGTGTTCTGTGTGGCACAACTATTTTACTACGGAAAGAACTTGTCCGCCGGGGACCATGGTTTCTTTTCCTCTGCCTGGACAGCCGTAATCGGGGCAGGCATGAACGGGGGAGAGGGGAATGGAAGAATTATGGGAGGAAACGGAACTGCCGGGCCAGGTGGAAGCGGTGAGGATGGAAACGGTAATTCCGGCGGCGGTATAGGAACCAGTCAATCGGATACGGACAGCGGTGACGCAGAAGGGACGGGTACGGACCGTACAGATACGGACAAAAACCGCACAGATGCGGATCAGGCAAATTCAAATAGCACGGACGCAAATAGTACAGACATAAATAATACGGATACAAACAATACGGATACAAATAATACAGGTATAAATAATACAGGTTCAAATAGTACAGATCACAATAGTGTGAATCCCAATAGTACGGATCCCAATAGTACGAATCCTAATAGTGCGAATCCCAAAAACGGCAATTCCAAGGCAAAAGCTGAACTCACAGGCCCTGGCCGGAATCAAAACCTTCCGCCTTTCACGGGGGCTGTCTCAGGCGCTGCGCCGGGAACTGCTGTTTCAGATGGCGCTGAGAAAGTCACGGCGCCGGACCTTAAGACCATTGAGCCGCTGGGAGGATCCGGCAATGAATATGGACCAGCTGTGGCGGCAGGTCCATCAGCCGCCGCACCATCGGCAGAAAGCGTTGATCCCTCAGGAAAACTGTCCTCAATCCCAGGGCCTGTGGATGCGTCAAAACCCATGATTGCATTTACCTTTGATGACGGTCCTTTCACAAAGGTGGATCAGAGGATCTTGGACGTATTGGATGCCTATGGAGGCAGGGCCACCTTCTTTATTGTTGGAAGCCGTGTCAATGATTATAAAGATACCCTGAAACGGATCCACAACTCCGGGTCCGAAATCGGAAACCATACATATAACCATAAAAACCTGGAAAATCTTGCTCCGGAGGAAGTCATTTCCCAGGTAGAGATGACCAATGACGCAGTGGAGGCAGTGACCGGCTTCCGGCCCAAACTGGTACGGGTGCCTTACGGCGCATTTAAGGGACAGGTATCAGGGCTTGTATCCTATCCCATGATTCAGTGGAATATTGATACGGAAGACTGGTCCAGTAAGGATAAGGACGCCATTCTTTCCACCTTGTTATCCCAGGCAAAGGATGGGAGCATCATACTGATGCATGATCTTTATCCATCCACGGCGGAAGCCTTTGAGGCAGCGGTCCCACAACTGGTTGCCCAGGGTTACCAGCTTGTCACGGTCAGCGAGATGTATGCTGCCAAAGGTGTCCCCCTGGAAGCAGGCCAGGTATATTTTAATATCCGAAAATAGGAATTATATGGAAAACAGGAGGCCCCTTCAGGCCTCCTGTCCATTTTCATGCATCTGGCATGATTTATTCCTGTCCATCTAAAAACTGTTCCCCATAACCATAATGCTCAACCACATAATCAATATCCTTGTCGCCCCTGCCGCTTAAGCATACCAGGATGGAACCCTGCCTCATCTCTTTTGCCCTGCGCATGGCGTAGGCAACGGCATGGGAGCTTTCAATGGCCGGGATGATTCCTTCGTACCGGGATAATTTGAAAAATGCTTCCATGGCTTCCTCGTCGCTGACCGTCTCGTATCTGACCCGTCCAAGGTCATGGAGGAACGCGTGTTCCGGTCCCACGGATGGGTAATCCAGGCCGCTGGCAATGGAATAAACCGGAGCCGGTTCACCATTTTCATCTTTTAACATGATGCTTTCAAAGCCGTGCATGATGCCCTTCTCGCCGAATTTCATGGAAGCTGCATGGTCGCCCAGCTTTTCACCTCTTCCAAGAGGTTCAATTCCGGTAATGTCTACCGGGTCATCTAAAAACGGGATGAACATGCCGATGGAGTTGCTGCCTCCTCCCACGCAGGCGCACACTTCATCCGGGAACATGCCTGTCATCTCATAGAACTGGTCCCTGGCCTCATATCCCACAACCGACTGGAAATCCCGCACCATCAGTGGGAAGGGATGCGGGCCTAAAGCGGAACCGATGCAGTAGATGGAGTCCTTGTAGTTTTTGGCATAGGATTCAAATGCAGAATCCACTGCTTCCTTTAAGGTCTTAAGGCCATGGGTGACCGGTACGACCTTTGCCCCCAGAATCTTCATCCTGGTAACATTGGGGGCCTGCTTTGCAATGTCAACTTCACCCATGTGTATCTCGCATTCCAGGCCAAAGAAGGCGGCGGCCGTTGCCAGGGCCACGCCGTGCTGCCCCGCGCCTGTTTCTGCAATCAGACGCTTCTTGCCCATGAACTTGGCGAGGAGGCCCTCGCCCATGCAGTGGTTCAGCTTATGGGCGCCGGTATGGTTTAAATCCTCCCGCTTCAGGTAAATCTGGCAGTTCCCGATTTTCTTGGACAGACGCTCACAGTGGTAAACCGGCGTGGGCCTGCCCTGGAACTCCTTGCGTATCCTGCGCAGTTCATTGATGAACTGGGAAGAGTGGCAGATGGTCTGGTAGGCGTCTGCGATTTCCTCAAAAGCAGGAACCAGCTCATCGGTCAGGTAAGCGCCGCCGTAAGGGCCAAAACGGCCATCCTTATCGGGATAGTTCTTTAAATATGTCCTGTAATCCATATCCTTCTCCTTTAACGTATCGTGATGTTATCCATTATAGCTTTATTTGGGGTACATTTCAATCGCATTTCAGCTTGAAAACAGCTGGTGTCAGTAGTATCCTGTATCTATAGACATAAAAAGCCGGAATTCCAGTATGGTTCAGCTGATCTGGGCCAGGGCGTGCTTTACCCTAAGTGGGTACCTTTGGTGGATTCCTGTGGATTCCTTAGGGCAGAAGGCGGGAATGTATGTTCAGACACACCCTGGATGCTTCATCCAGCCATATGGATAAAGGCAGAGTATACGGAGGTATATGCCATGAAAAAATTGGGATTGGTGGGTGGGATGGGACCGGAATCCACGGTTCCCTATTACAGGGGGATCATCTATGGGGTCCGTGAGAGGATGGGAGAAAATGTACTGCCTTTTCTTTCACTGGAAAGTGTGAATGTATTTGACATCCAGAGGTTCTGCAACGAAGGGCGCTACGAGGAGCTGACCGCTTACCTGCTGGCCGCAGTCAGGAACCTTGCGGCGGCCGGGGCGGAGGTCGGCGCACTGTCCGCCAACACGCCCCATATCGTATTTGACCAGCTGAAGAAGCAGACGCCCATCCCTCTGGTAAGTATCATCGAAGCTGCCTGTGGGGAAGCAAACAGGCGGGGACTGACAAGACTGGGGCTGATGGGGACAATATTTACCATGAAAGGCAGCTTTTTTCAAAGGCCTTTTGAAGAAAGCGGCATCCAGGTCATAAGTCCCCGGGAAGATGAGATGGAATATATCAATGAGAAAATATACACGGAACTGGAATTTGCGGATGTCAGGGAAGAGACACAGGAAGGGCTTGTGAGGATCATAAGGAGGATGGTGGAGGAAGATGGCATACAGGCCGTCATTCTGGGCTGCACCGAACTGCCGCTGGCCCTCAATGACCGGATTTCCCCGGTGCCATGTCTGGATACCATGAAGATACATGTGCAGGCGCTGGTAGAAGAGATAATCAGTGGGTAGGAACCGGGAGACAGCCGGAAGGGAAGTAAAGGGCATACGTGCAGTACTTCCCGGCGGATGGAAGCAATAATCTCTTTTTAATCAATAAGGGGGTAACTATGAAAAGAATCATCCTAACCGCATTATTATCAATCAGTATGAGTTTTACCGCATTTGCCGGACAGTGGCAAAAGGACGCCAATGGCTGGTGGTATCAATATGATGATGGCTCTTATCCATATGATGAATGGATTCTAATACAATCCGAATGCTACTATTTTGATCATAATGGATATATGCTTTCTGACACAATAACCCCGGATGGATACCAGGTGGACAAGGATGGAAAATGTAATGCCGGGCCGAAAGCAGTCAGTAATAATGGCATCCGGTGCTGGAATGAAAACGCATCCATAGCGATTGAAGGCGAACCGGTTCCTCTCTATGAAAGTGAATACCATCATGGTAAACTGTGTTATATTTTAGATGACAGTGTAGGCACATTCCGCTTACCCAGTTCAAAATGTAATATTAATCCTGCCGGTCATGAGATATGGCTTCGCGGCATAATATATCCGGATGGTTAAATCATGTCCTTGAAGGAAACCGTGGTCTATCCACTTGAATACGATCGGGATTACAATATGGATTTTACCGGGGAAGGCCTATCTGCTTATGAGCTGTCACAATTTTGCAACGATCATGATGTTAACATTTGGATTGAAATAGTGGATAAAGAAACTGAAATCCCTATGGGATATTGCAGTCAGCGGGTTGTTCTTAGATACGCTTCCCCGGCAAGTATCCCGACTGGTGAGATTGGGTGAACCAGGCGCCGCCCTCAGTGCTAAAGCGTCCGTAGCTCTGTACAGCAATAGCTCTGTACAGCAATAGGTTGGGAATATCTTTCAAACGAAGAACAGTGTGCCTGGCTGATATAATATCCATACGCCATGCACACTGTTTTATTATTTTTAATTTAATTTGAAAATACCAATATCTATAGCCTGCGCGCAATCGCCTTTATAAAGTCCTCGCTGTTCAGTACAACCGGATTTGGATTGGTTGTGATCAGGGCCAGGTCCTTGGTCATCTCGCCTTCCTCAATGGTATCCAAGGTGGCCTTCTCCAGCCTGTCTGCAAATTCCATCAGTTCCTTATTGCCGTCCAGTTCGCCGCGCTTACGAAGGGCGCCTGTCCATGCGAAGATGGTGGCAACGGAGTTGGTGGAGGTTTCCTCGCCCTTTAAGTGCTTATAGTAATGACGCTGTACGGTGCCGTGGGCGGCCTCATACTCAAAGTTGCCGTCCGGTGACACCAGGACAGAGGTCATCATGGCCAGGGAACCGAAGGCAGAGGAAATCATATCGCTCATCACATCACCGTCATAGTTCTTGCAGGCCCAGATATAGCCGCCCTCGGACTTCATGACACGGGCAACCGCGTCATCAATCAGGGTGTAGAAATAAGTGATTCCGGCGTCCTCGAATTTCTTTGTGTATTCCGCATCAAAAATATCCTGGAAAATATCCTTGAAGGTATGGTCATACTTTTTGGAAATGGTATCCTTGGTGGCAAACCACAGGTCCTGTCTGGTATCAAGGGCATAGTTGAAACAGCTTCTGGCAAAGCTTTCAATGGATCTGTTCACATTGTGCATGCCCTGTACGATTCCCGGGCAGTTAAAGCTGTGGATCAGTTCACGGCTCTCCGTTCCGTCCTCAGCCGTGTATACCAGCTCTACCTTCCCGGGTCCCGGAATCTTCATCTCAGACGCCTTATAGACATCGCCGTAAGCGTGTCTTGCAATGGTGATGGGCTTTTTCCAGCACTTTACGCATGGCTCAATCCCCTTCACCACAATGGGGGCACGGAACACGGTGCCGTCCAGGATGGCACGGATGGTGGCGTTTGGACTTTTCCACATTTCCTTCAGATGATATTCCTCCACACGGGCAGCGTTGGGGGTGATGGTGGCGCACTTGACGGCCACACCGTACTTCTTGGTGGCGTTGGCAGAATCGATGGTTACCTGGTCATCGGTTTCATCCCTGTATTCCAGGCCAAGGTCGTAGTACTCTGTCTTCAGATCTATGTACGGCAGAAGCAGGTTGTCCTTAATCATCTGCCAGAGAATCCTTGTCATCTCATCGCCGTCCATCTCTACGATGGGGGTGGTCATCTTAATTTTGTCCATACTATGTCCTCCTGATTTTTCGCATTATGTTATAGTATACGACGAATTGCTTTTCAGCACAAGGGTTTCATTCCCTAAAAATTGGGATTCATAGAGGAAAATGCTTTCCCTGCCACGTATCCCTTTCCTTAAAACGCCGGTGAAGGCTGTTCAGCACAAGTCGCTTATTCCCGCTCCACAGCGGGGAAACCAAAAGCTTTTTGGGACCGTCCCCTGTAATCCGGTGAATGGTCATGTCAGGGGGGAGCAGTTCCACACAGTCAATCACAAGGTCAAGGTATTCCTCCATGGACAGCACCGGAAAGGGGGTATCCCGGTAAATCCTGGCCAGGTCCGTGCCGTTCAGGATGTGGAGCAGCTGAAGCTTGATGCCATCCACCACACCCTTCGCCAGATACCTTACCGTCTCAAGCATCATTTCCCTGGTTTCACCAGGAAGTCCCAGGATAACGTGGACAATGACCGTAATCCCTGCCTCCTTAAGCCGGAGAAGGGCGGATTCGAAGACAGGCAGGGGATAGCCCCTGCGGATGAAACAGGCCGTGGATTCGTGGATGGTCTGCAGTCCAAGTTCCACCCACACCGGTTTTATTGAATTAAGTTCCCGCAGCAGATCCACCACTTCAGGCCCCAGGCAGTCCGGCCTGGTTGCAACGGACAGGGCAGCGATGTCAGGGTGGCGGATAGCGTCTGTGAATATGGCCCTGAGATGGGACAGCGGGGCATAGGTGTTGGTATAGGACTGGAAATAGGCGATATAGGAACCAGGGCCGGACATTTTCCTTTGCACCTGCAGCTTGGCAGCTTCAATCTGTTCATGGACAGAATCCATCACAGGTGCGGCAAAGTCCCCGGAGCCTCCTGCGCTGCAGAAGATACATGGGCCGCTGCCAAGGGTCCCGTCACGGCCCGGGCAGGTCATGCCGCCGTTTAAGGAAAGCTTATACACTTTTTGGCCAAATTGTTTTTTTAACTCATAGTCCAGGGAATGATAGGGTTTACCGTTCCAGTCCATATCAGGGGCACCGCCTTTTTAGATTTTTCATTTTTGGATTATAGCAGGAAACCGGGGGCATTTCCATAAAAATTGATACAAAGACATAAAATATTCTATTGTGGGCACAGGCCATGCTGTGATAAACTAATCCCAGACAGGGGTGCCCGCCCCTGATTTTGTGTATGATAAAGGAGAGGTAAGGCATGAAGGTAAATGAGACCATTCAGATGATGGAAAGTGAAGGCGCTAAAACACTTCTGGCTAAGTTATACGGAGAGGATGCCGTGGCAGGGAACGTGGCGCGGTATCAGGAACTGCTGAAAGGATATGAGAAGACCTTTGGGGACAGCGGGGACGTGCTCTTATTTTCCTCACCGGGACGCACGGAAATCAGCGGAAACCATACGGACCACAATCACGGCAAGGTGCTGGCGGGAAGCATTAACCTGGATTGCGTGGGCGTTGCCGCAAAAAACAGCTCCAGCCATGTACATATTGTAAGTGAGACATACAACCAGGACTTTACCATCGATCTGAACCATCTGGAACCCAGTGAGAAAAAGGCGGGGACCGTGGACCTGGTAAAGGGCCTTTTAAAGGGATTTGAGGAGTCCGGGTATTCGGTGGGCGGATTTAATGCATATATAACAAGCAATGTCATCAGCGCGGCAGGCGTCAGTTCATCCGCATCCTTTGAGATGCTCCTGTGTTCCATGCTGAATACATTTTTCAATGAGGGCCGTATGGATACCGTGGCCTATGCCCATATTGGCAAATACTCCGAGAATAACTACTGGGACAAGGCCTCAGGCCTTCTGGACCAGATGGCCTGCGCGGTGGGCGGGCTGATTACCATTGACTTCGTGGAACCCAGCGCACCGGCAGTGGAGAAGATAGATTTTGACTTTGGCTCACAGAACCACAGCCTGATCATCGTACAGACCGGAAAAGGCCATGCGGACCTGAGCGCCGATTATTCATCCGTCCCCAATGAGATGAAGAAGGTGGCCCAGTTCTTTGGCAAGGAAGTTCTGTCACAGGTGACAGAGGAGGAGGTAATCAGTAACCTGGCAGAAGTGCGCCAGTTTGCAGGCGACCGTTCCGTGCTGCGCGCCCTGCATTTCTTTGAGGAGAACAAGAGGGTGGAAGCAGAGGTGGCAGCCTTAAAGGAGAACCGTTTTGAAGACTTCTTAGCCAATATCACAGCTTCCGGCAATTCCTCCTGGAAATGGCTCCAGAACTGCTTTACCAACAGCAATTATCAGGAACAGGGAATCACCGTGACCCTGGCCCTCACGGAACTGTTCATTGCCGGGAAGCAGAAAGGCGCCTGCCGTGTCCACGGAGGCGGGTTCGCCGGTGTCATCATGGCCATGCTGCCCAACGAACTGGTGGATGAATACATCACCTACATTGAAAACTGCACAGGCAAGGGAAGCGCCTTCAGGATGAGCATCCGTCCCTACGGAGCCATCTGTGTCAACGGGTACATAAAATAAAACAGGGCAGTACTGCCTGCGTGTTTTGTCGATGAAAGGGCGGTAAATATTGTGAAATCCAGTGGTCATCAAGGGGACATTGCGGTATAATGGGACTCAGAAATGAGATAGGGAGGAGAATCAGTATGATAGGTGAGGAAACATTGAAACTCCTGAAAGAGGCATTGGCTGAGAGCCGTTATACGGTAGCTGTCTGCGGTTCCGGAATGCTGGAGGAAGGCGGTATCTTAGGACTTAAACAGGAGGGACGTGCCTATGAGATTGAGCAGGAATATGGGCAGTCCCCGGAGGAGCTGTTCCACATATCCTGTTTTTCCAGGAGACCGGAACTGTTCTATGATTTTTACAGGCGTGAGATACTGGAGAAGATACCAAGGATGACCCCGTCCGTGGAGGCGCTGACAGAGATGGAGAGGCGCGGTATGCTCCAGTGCATGGTGACCACCAGCATTTACGACCTGCCAAGGTCCGCTGAGACAAAGAATGTGATATACCTCCACGGCGGGATATATGAAAATACATGCACCCACTGTGGAAAGCATTACTCCATGGACTACATAAGGAATTCCAGGCACGTCCCCCTGTGTGAGGACTGCGGCCACATCATCCGCCCAGGCACGTTCCTGTACGGGGAAATGGTGGACAGCCAGATGGTAAGCCGCACCACCCAGGAGATATCCAAAGCCGACGTACTCCTTGTTCTTGGAACAAGCCTGCGCTCCGATGTATACAGTCATTACATCCGGTATTTCCAGGGAAAGAAGATGATAATCATCCACAGGGCGCCCAGGCCTTTGGATGAGAAGGCGGATATGGTGATATATGATCTGCCCCAGAATGTGCTGCCGTTGTTGGTGGGGATGGGGGTTTATGATTTTTGAAGAGGGATGCAACCTCTGATTCTGATGCATCCCCGGAGGCAGGGGTGGGAGGCGGACGGGGTGGCGGGGGCTGGTTCCGGGGACATGGTTTGCTAACTCAGGCAGGCACCGGAAACGGGGCACCGTCTCAACTACCGAAAAATCTTGATGATTTTTCATCCGTGGAGACTCTGCGCTCGGGCTTTGAGGCCCTCGCTCGGCCCCGTTTCCGCCGCCTGCCTGAGCAAGCAAACCATCCCCCCTCCACAAGCTCCCGCCACCCCGTCCGCCTCCCACCCCTGCCTCCTGCTAAGGCTATGAAGAGGTTGCTGTGTATTCCTATCACTACATAAACACCCAACCCGGGAGTAAAGAGAGACTCGCAGGCGTTAACATATCGTATTCCATATGCTAAGTCCGTCAGGTCGGAGATAAGAGATGAAGATAAGGGATAAAAAATAAAGGAAAAAAAGATATAAAAGATAAGATACACAAAATAAACCAAGCCCCAATATTTCCATATCATATAGGCCCGAGATAGATAAGAACTTATTCAGAAAGATTAAGAACTTACCCTGTCCAGTCTATAAAAATATGGAGATATTTCGGCTTGGTTTATTTATTCTTATTCCCGGATTTAAGAGATGGGAAAGGGAAAGAGGAAAAGCGTAGTGGGTGAGTGGAATGGGGATGGGGGCGGTGGAGGCATCTACAGGGGCGTGCAGGTCTTAGTCTCCGGGAAGCGGTGCTAAGAGACTGGCGTCCTTTGTCTGAGCCCGATACCGAAATCCATGGCAGCACCTCACTGCGAGTTTGGGCGCCAGTCTCTTGTCCAGCGCCGGTTCCCGGAGGCTTAGAGCTGCTAGCCCCGCAGCCGTCTCCACCGTCCCTATCCCCATTCCACTCACGGACGGAACAACCTCACCCCTCCGCCCACCCCTTAAATCCAACTTTAATTCCTATGGAACGAATCCAACAGCTGATTCTTAATATGCCACAATTCATTGGACAGATCCACATGGACCGTGTGCGGGTTAATCAGACGTTTGGACTCGTCCCAGAGTGTGTCCAGTTCCTTCCTGCAGTAGGCCTGGATATCCATTACCTTAGGGGAATCGTATACGCACTGACCGTTCAGGAAGATGGGTACAAGCAGTTCCCTTAAGGTATAGCTGCCAGGGGCCAGCATGGTCTTTTTCCAGGTTTCAATGGGGTCGAAGAGCAGCAGGGAGTTTTCCGTGTTGAACTCCTCGCCTACCAGGCAGATTAAATCGGCGATGATCTTGCCGGTGGCCTTGTCGTAAATGCGCTGTATGGTCTTGTTGCAGGGGTTGGTGATCTTCTCTGCGTTTTCTGAAAGCTTGATCTTGGGGATGAACTGTCCGGTGGCCTTGTCCTTTACGGCCGCCAGCTTGTACACTCCGCCAAAGGACGGGCAGTCCTTGGCTGTAATCAGGTTAGTGCCGACGCCCCAGGAGTTGATGGTTGCGCCCTGCATCTTCAGGGAGTTAATCAGGTTTTCATCCAGGTCATTGGAAGCGGAGATGACTGCGTCCGGGAATCCGGCGTCGTCCAGCATTTTCTTGGCCTTCTTGGACAGGTAGGCCAGGTCGCCGCTGTCCAGGCGGATACCGTAAAAGGTAAGGGGGATTCCGGCTTCACGCATCTCCTTAAATACCTTGATGGCATTGGGGACGCCGGAGTCCAGGGTGTCATAGGTGTCTACCAGCAGGATGCATGCGGACGGATACAGCTTGGCGTAGGTGCGGAAGGCCGTAAGCTCATCCGGGAAACTCATGATCCAGCTGTGTGCATGGGTACCCTTGACCGGAACATCGAACATCTTGCCGCAGAGCACATTGGAGGTGCCGATACAGCCCGCAATCATGGCGGCCCTTGCGCCGTAAACGCCTGCGTCCGGTCCCTGCGCGCGGCGCAGACCGAATTCCATGACGCCGTCGCCCTTGGCCGCATACACGATGCGCTCGGTCTTGGTGGCTATCAGGCTCTGGTGGTTGATGATATTGAGCAGGGCCGTCTCCACCAGCTGCGCCTGCATGATGGGGGCGATGACCTTGACCAGCGGTTCCCTTGGGAAGACGATGGTCCCCTCCGGGATTGCGTAGATGTCCCCGGTAAAGCGGAAGCCGCGGAGATATTTTAAGAAGTCCTCCTCGAATATTCCCAGGCTTCCCAGGTACTCAATGTCGCTTTCGTCAAAATGCAGGTCCCTGATGTATTCAATCACCTGCTCCAGCCCGGCGCAGATGGCAAAGCCATTGCCGTGGGGATTGGTGCGGTAGAACATGTCAAAGATGACTGTCTCGTTGGCGTCTTTTTCCTTAAAATATCCCTGCATCATGGTCAGTTCATACAGGTCTGTCAGTAACGTAAGATTTCTCTGTTCCATATAGGTTCCTCCCTGGTGCGTGGCCGGGAGCTGTCCGCGGATATGCGGAATCGCTGTATTTTGACGGCTGCGCTTGTATGTTGCTAAGTAGTATAGCACAGATTTTACAAAAGGCAAAGGAAATGTTAAAAATATAACAATCCTTACTGCGGCACCGTTCGCTGTTTCCGGCCTATTTGACGGTCAGTACCCGCACCTTCATGCCGTCCTCCAGGGAATGGCTGCTTTGCAGGATTACCTCATTGCCCTGGGTAAGACCCTGGGTTATTTCCATGTAGGCGTTTTTCTTCCTGCCCTTGGTGACAGGCGTTTTCTCAGCCTGGTCCCCGGACACCACATATACATAATCCCCACCATCATCGGTAAAGATGCATTTGGATGGAATATATACGGATGCGGAAGGTTCATTGACAGAGGCGCGGACATCTGCCATAAGACCGGTGTCGTGCAGGCTGTCATCGGCGTCCAGCAGGATTTTGACGGTATACATGCCTGTTTTGGAATCGCAGACAGCAGAGATTTCAGATATGCTGCCGCGGCAGGTCTTTCCGGCGGACTGGAGGCTTATATCCATGGGCATGCCCTTTGCCAGCTGGCCGATATCCGTGTCAGCTACCTGGATTTCCACCTTTTCCCCGCTGTCATCCATGACGGTTGCGCCTGTATCCTGGGGGGACACGGTCTGGCCGGTTTCCACATTGATTTTGGTTATCATTCCGGTGATGGGAGAGGTGACGGCACAGTCATCGTATTTTTTCTGGGCAATGTCAAGGGCTGCCTTGGCGCTGTCCAGCTGGGCCTTGGCTGAATCGTAATTGCCGTCCTGGCCGTTCCTGGCTGCCTGAAGCTTTGCCTCGGCTGAATCCATCCTGGATCTTGCATTTTCAAAATCCACCTGGGAGATTGCATTGGCGGCGTAAAGGGCCTGCATACGGGCGAAATTATTTTTGGCGTCCGTGTACTCGATTTCTGCCGGGGCCACGTTTGTATTCTGTTCGCTTGCCTTTTTTGCAATGCCGAATGCTGCCTGGGCAGCATCGTATCCGGCCTGGGCCTGCTGCAGGGAGAGGGCGGCATTGGTGTCATCCACCTGGAATATCACATCCCCCTTGTTCACATGCTGTCCTTCGGAAGCAATGATTGCAGTTACCTTGCCGCTGGTTTCCGGCATGATGTCAATGGTGCTCATGGCCTCCACGGTTCCCTGCCATACCATGGAGGACAGGTCCCTGCCTGATTTTGCAATGGCGGTTGTCACTTCGGTCTGGCTGCTGTTACCGGAGCATCCGGTGATAAGGCTGGCGGCCAGCATAAGGCCGGCTCCGATTCCTATTAATTTCTTCATTATGATTCCTCCCGTTTTTCCTTATTTCAAATGTACCTTTACAGATGCGTTCATTCCGAACACCAGAGGCAGGTTTTCCTTGTTCTCGATGGTGACCTTGATGGGAATCAGCTGTGTGACCTTGGTGTAGGTCCCGCTGGTGGAAAAGCTGGTGGTGTTGGTGAAATAAGTCTGGGTTGCCGGGTCGATTTCAGTTACCTGTCCCTTAAATGTCCTGTGGGGATATGCGTCCAGCCTGACATCCACCAGCTGGCCCAGATGGATTTTCATGATATCTGTTTCCTCCACATTGACACCGATATACAGGTTGGAGGTGTCGGCAATCACTGCCAGGGGCGTGCCTGCGGCCACGGTCTGGTTGGCCGCGCCGTCATTCTTGACAACGGTTCCTGTTATGGGGGACGTGATATACGGAAGCACTTCCTGACGGCCCAGCACCTGGTCCTGTTCCACCAGGTCGCCGTTCTCCACATCCCAGGATATCAGTTTCCCGCTGGTAACTGGCATGACGGAATAGAGCTTTGCCGTAACCTTGGCGTTATCCGTGCTGAAATAGTTCGTGCTTACGCTGAACAGGTAATAACCGGTGCAGCATCCGATGATGACCACGGCGAAGAGCAGGGGGTAGAGGATTTTTTTGAGTTTTCCCTTCCTGCCGCTGGTTTCTTCCCCATCTATATTGTTCTGGATTTTATCGTTCATTTCATTCACCTTTCATTTTCTTTCATGAAGCCTCAGGCCTTCCGCCATCGGGCGTGCGGGATGGCGCTAAGTGTTCAGTGCGAACTGGCTTTGATATAAGTCGGCGTAGAAGCCCTTCTTCTCCAGCAGTTCCTGGTGGTTGCCCTGTTCGATGATGTCGCCGTCCTTCATGACCAGGATCAAATCAGCGTCCCGGATAGTGGACAGGCGGTGGGCAATGACAAAGCTGGTCCTGTTCTGCATCAGGTTGTTCATGGCATTCTGGATCAGAACCTCGGTCCTGGTGTCAATGGAGCTGGTGGCTTCATCCAGGATAAGGATCCGCGGGTCTGCCAGGATGGTCCTGGCAATGGTTAAAAGCTGTTTCTGGCCCTGGGACAGGTTGCTGGCCTCCTCATTAATCATCATATGATAGCCGCCCGGCATGGACCGGATGAATTCATCACAGTGGGCGGTCCTTGCGGCTGCCATGACTTCCTCATCGGTTTTATCAAAATTCCCGTACCGGATATTGTCCATGATGCTGGCGCTGTAGAGCCAGGTTTCCTGGAGTACCATGCCGAACACGGAGCGCAGGCCGTTCCTGGTGAAATCCAGGATGTTGTGCCCGTCGATGAATATGCTGCCGCTGTTCAGTTCGTAGAACCGCATAAGCAGCTTTACCACCGTTGTCTTGCCCGCGCCGGTGGGGCCTACGATGGCGATGGTCTGGCCCGCGTGGATGACCGAGGAAAAGTCATGGATGATCAGTTTGTCGGAACGGTAGCCAAAATGCACATGGGAAAATTCCACATCCCCCCGCACCTGTTCCGGCTGTATGGGCGTCTGAGTCTCAGGAACCTCCTCCTGCTCATCCAGGAATTCAAACACACGCTCCGCCGCAGCCGCCGTGGACTGGAGCGTGTTGGAGATATTGGCAATCTGGGTGATGGGCTGGGTAAAGGAGCGCATGTATTGTATGAAGGCCTGGATATCGCCGATGTCAATTACCTTTTTTACGGTCAGATATCCGCCTAACAGACATACGAACACATAGCCCAGGTTGCTGACGAATGACATGATGGGCATCATCATGCCGGACAGGAACTGGGATTTCCACGCTGATTTGTAAAGCTCATCGTTGATTTCCGTGAATTTTTCAATGGCCTCGGCCTCGCCGTTAAAGACCTGGACCACATTATGGCCGCCGTATATTTCCTCGATGTGTCCGTTGAGCATTCCAAGGCTTTTCTGCTGGCCCTTGAAATAGCGCTGGGATTTCTTCACAACGCCCATGATCAGGCCCATGGAGAGGGGCAGTACCATGACGGCCACCAGGGTCATCCGGATGCTGATGGATATCATCATGATCAGGACGCCCACCAGGGTCGCGACCGAGGTGATGATCTGCGTAAGGCTCTGGTTCAGGGTCTGGCTCACCGTATCCACGTCATTGGTGATGCGGGACAGCACCTCGCCGTGGGTCCTGGTGTCGTAGTAGCTTAAGGGCAGCCGGTTCATTTTCATTGATATGTCCTTGCGGAACTGGTAAGTGACCTTCATGCTGACACCCGACATGATATAGCTCTGCAGATAGGAAAATACAGCCGATATCAGGTACAGCACCACCAGCAGCAGGAGACAGTTCCTTATGTAGCGGAAATCGGTGAGAAGTCCGGTGCCCATCATCCAGGCCATCATGCCTTCAAACAGCTTGGTGGTGGCCTTGCCAAGGACCTTGGGTCCTATGATGGAGAAGACGGAGGAACATGCGGCAAACAGGATGACCACGGCAACCGAGGCTTTGTACACCATCAGGTATTGTAGGAGATGGAGCATGGTGCCCTTGAAATCCTTTGCCTTCTCACCAGCCGCGCGGATGCCGCGGCCGCCGCCCATCCGGGGAGCGGATGATTGTTTTTGTTCTGTCATTGCAATTCCTCCTCGCTGAGCTGGGACAGTGCAATCTCACGGTAGACCTTACAGCCTGCCATAAGCTCGCGGTGGGTGCCCCTGCCCACCATCTTCCCGTGGTCCAGTACGATGATCTGGTCCGCGTTCATGATGGTGCTGATACGCTGTGCCACCAGGAACTGGGTCGTGTCACCGGTTTCTTCCCTGAGGGCCGCCCTCAGCTTTGCATCCGTCTTAAAATCCAGGGCGGAAAAACTGTCGTCAAATATATTGATGGGCGCATCCTTCACCAAAGCCCTGGCAATGGACAGCCGCTGCTTCTGACCGCCGGACACATTGCCTCCGCCCTGGGCAATCATGGTGTCAAAAAGGTCTGGTTTGGACTCAATGAACTCCATGGCCTGGGCGATGCGGGCGGAACGTTCAATCTGTTCCCCGCTGGCTGTCCGGTCGCCGTAAGCCAGGTTGGAGCGGATGGTGCCTGAGAACAGGATTCCTTTCTGGGGCACGAACCCAAGGCTCTGGCGAAGCTTGTGAAGGGGCCAGTCTTTGATGTTGACACCGTCAATGAGGATTTCGCCCCCGGTTACATCATAGAAACGTGGGAGCAGGTTGACCAGGGTGCTCTTGCCGCTGCCCGTGGCGCCGATGAAGGCGGTTATCTGTCCGGGAAGGGCGGTGAAGCTGATATCTGAAAGGACATCCCCGTCCCCGCTGGGATAGTGGAAGGACACATTGCGGTATTCCACCACGCCGCGGACCTTATCCGGGCATGATGGATGCCTGGGGTCGGTAATACTTGATTTAGTCTGAAGGACCTCCACCACACGGTTGATGGATACAATGGCCCTTGGGATCATGATGAACATCATGGACATCATCAGGAAGGCCATGATGATCTGCATCACGTACTGCATGTAGGCCATCATGTCGCCCACCTCCATCTGGAAGCCGGAGACCTGGTTGGAGCCGACCCATATGACCAGCAAGGTTATGAGGTTCATGATGAGCATCATGGCAGGCATCATTCCTGACATGGTCCGGTTCACGAACAGGTTGGTCTTGGTCAGGTCCCGGTTTACCGTGTCGAACCTGTTTTCCTCAAATTCCTGGGTATCAAAGGCCCTGACCACCAGCATTCCTTCAAGGTTCTCGCGGACCACCAGGTTTAAGCGGTCGATGAGCTTTTGTACCACCTGGAATTTTGGCATCACAAGGCTGAACATGGAGAACACCACGGTAAACAGCAGGACCACGGCCAGGGCGATGATCCACGACATGGATTTATCCTTGGCCAGGGCGTGGAGGATGCCGCCCACAGCCATGATGGGCGCATAGAACACCATGCGTATCATCATGACAATCAGCATCTGTATCTGGGTGATGTCATTGGTGGTCCTGGTAATGAGGGAGGAGGTGGAGAAACGGTCCAGCTCCGCATTGGAGAACCCTTCCACGGATATGAATACATCCCGGCGCAGTCCGCGGCAGACGCCTGCAGCTGCCCTGGCTCCTAAGAAACCCACCGTGACGGTGCAGCACGCGCTGATCAGGGCGACTCCCAGCATCTTGAAGCCGGTGCCCACGATATAGGAGGTGTTGCCCGTGGTGATGCCGTCATTTACAATATCGGACATCAGGTCCGGCAGCGCCAGGTCGCATGATGCCTGGCCAAAGAGGAGCACGATGGCCAGCAGTATGTACAGTGTATATGGTTTGAAATATCGAAAAAGTACACTCAACTTATTCCTTCTTCCTGCTGCCGGATGCTCTGTCAGCCATGGCAGCTATAATATCGGCACATCCTTCATATCCGAAGGAACTGGTATTCAGGCAGATGTCATGGTTTTCCATCCTGCCCCATTCCTTTTCAGCAAACATCTTATAATATTCCCTTCTCTGCTGGTCCTTGCGCCGGATATAGGCTTCGATGTTCTTTAAGGGCACATGGTCCGTATGATGGATCCGCTGTATCCGTTCCTCCATGGAGGACGCATAGATGAAAATGTTCAGGGAACCGCACACATTTTTCAGGACTGTGTCCGCACACCTTCCGATGAAGATCCCGGGACCTTCCATGGCCAGCCGCCGTATGGTCTCACTGACCGCCTCAAACTGCTGGTAAGGCTCAAACATCCGCCCGTAATCCTGCATGCTGCCCGCAAACACGGCAATGTCGTGGAGCAGGCTTCCGCTGCGTTTTTCATCCTTTTCCTTCAGGACCCCGGGATTCAGCCCGAACCGCTCCGCTGCCAGAAGCAGCAGTTCCCCGTCATAAAAAGGGATTCCGAGCTTATGGGACAGGATCCGTCCAACTTCCCGTCCTCCGCTTCCATATTGACGTTCAATGGTAATGCAGCTGCGTCTCATGGCCGTTCCTCCGTTCTCTTTTTCCTGCGCTCCAGAAGCTGGTGCATCTCGTCCTCCATGATATCGGCCAGCTTTCCCCAGAGTCCGATGAGCCGGGATATATCCTCCGGTCCCATCCTCCGTATGATCTGTGATTTCAGAAGATCCATATCCCGGGCCGTGCTGGTCAGGATATCCCTGCCCGCAGGCGTCAGGCATACGAAAATATTCCTCCTGCTTCCGGTGTCGACTTTTCTTGTTATAAGTCCTTTTCCCTCCATGGTGTTAAGCAGGCGGGAGGCGGAAGAGGGCACAATCTTCATGCTTTCGGCCAGCTCCGACACATAGATGCCGATGGAACCCGGATGTTCCTTCACATACCGGTCAATCTGTTCCAATGCATAATATTCCGAATAAATCACCTGCTCGGATAAGATATTCAGCCTGATTTTCTTCATCCTTTGCATGATCTGCATCAGCTCTGACTGAAGTATTTTCTCATTCCGTTCATCCGACATGTTTTTCCTCCTTTTGGAAAAATAGTTAACAATGTTAAATATTTATAGTGTATAATATTAACGCCGTCAGTTGTATTTGTCAACAGTATATGATGGATTGTAACAGAATAATTACACCGGACAAGGGCTGTGTGTGATTAAAATTGCGGTTAAGGTTGACATTTCCCCAAGGCATTATTATAATAAAGAAGTTAAATGGTAAAAGCTGTGAAGGAGACAGTAGGTCTGCAGGAACGCCTCAGAGAGCCGGGGATGGTGGAAGCCCGGTGCCAGTAATGCAGGACTGAATATCACTCCGGAGCTGTCCGGCTGAGAAGATGGGACAAGGTCCGCAGGCATCCAGGGGATGCATGGACACGCCGCATGGTAAGCCGGGACGCAATTCCTGCGTTAAAGGGACTCATATGATGGTATGCAGTAATAGGTGGTTAAACGAAGGAGTTATTTACGGCTTTCGTCCTGTTCGGGACGGAAGCCTTTTTTATATGAATCCATATAACACAGCACATACCAGAGTATATAAAACTAGGAATGGAGGAATCCAAGGATGTATGACAAAGTCTCCACAGACCTTAAGTTTGTGGAAAGAGAAAAAGAAGTGGAAAAATTCTGGGAAGATGAGCACATCTTCGAGAAGAGCATCAAGATGCGCGAGGGCTGCAAGCCTTACGTGTTCTATGACGGACCGCCCACCGCCAACGGCAAGCCCCATATCGGCCACGTGGAAACCCGTGTCATCAAGGACATGATCCCGAGATACCGGGCCATGAAAGGCTACATGGTGCCGCGTAAGGCGGGATGGGATACCCACGGACTCCCCGTGGAGCTGGAAGTGGAGAAGAAACTGGGACTGGACGGCAAGGACCAGATTGAACAGTACGGGCTGGAGCCGTTCATCAGGGAGTGTAAGGAAAGCGTCTGGAAATACAAAGGCATGTGGGAGGATTTCTCTAACACCGTCGGTTTCTGGGCTGATATGGATGACCCATATGTGACTTATGAGAATGATTTCATTGAATCTGAGTGGTGGGCGTTGAAGCAGATCTGGGACAAGGGCCTTTTATACAAGGGCTTTAAGGTGGTTCCCTACTGTCCGCGTTGCGGGACCCCCCTTTCCTCCCATGAGGTTGCCCAGGGTTACAAGGATGTAAAAGAACGTTCCGCCATTGCGCGGTTTAAGGTAAAGGACGAGGATGCCTATATCCTGGCATGGACCACCACGCCCTGGACCCTTCCAAGCAACCTGGCCCTCTGCGTGAACCCGGTGGAGGATTATGTGAAGGTAAGGACCGGGGACGGCTATACCTATTATATTGCCCAGGCCCTGGCCGCCACTGTGCTGGGCGAGGATTACGAAGTGCTTGAGAGTTACAAGGGCAAGGACCTGGAATATAAGGAATACGAGCCTCTGTACGGGTGCTCCGTGCCCCTTGCTGAGAAGCAGCACAAGAAAGCATATTACGTGGTGTGCGACACCTACGTAACACTGACGGACGGTACGGGAATCGTACACATCGCCCCTGCATTCGGTGAGGACGATGCCAATGTGGGACGCAGATACGACCTTCCCTTTGTACAGCTGGTGGACGCAAAGGGTGATATGACAAGCGAGACACCATTTGCAGGCACCTTTGTCAAGGACGCGGACCCGCTGGTGTTAAAGGACCTGAAGTCAAGGGGGCTTCTGTTCTCAGCCCCTGCTTTTGAACACAGCTATCCCCACTGCTGGAGATGCGGCACACCGCTGATTTACTATGCAAGGGAATCCTGGTTCATCAAGATGACTGCCGTGAAGGAGGATCTGATCCGCAACAACAATACCATTAACTGGGTGCCTGACGCCATCGGCAAGGGCCGTTTCGGCGACTGGCTGGAGAATATCCAGGACTGGGGCATTTCCAGGAACCGGTATTGGGGAACGCCTCTTAATATCTGGGAGTGCGGGTGCGGACACCAGCATTCCATCGGAAGCATTGAAGAGTTAAAGAGCATGTCCGACAACTGTCCGGAGGATATCGAGCTTCACCGTCCGTATATCGACAATGTGAATATCAAGTGTCCCAAGTGCGGCGGGCTTATGAAGCGCGTTCCCGAGGTCATTGACTGCTGGTTTGACTCCGGCGCCATGCCATTTGCACAGCACCACTATCCATTTGAGAATAAGGAACTGTTTGAATCACAGTTCCCGGCACAGTTCATCTCCGAGGCAGTGGACCAGACCCGCGGATGGTTCTATTCCCTGCTGGCTGAATCCACCCTGCTCTTTAACAAGGCGCCTTATGAAAATGTTGTTGTCATGGGCCTGGTACTGGATGAGAACGGACAGAAGATGAGCAAGTCCAAGGGCAATGCGGTAGATCCCTTTGATACCCTGGCAGCCCATGGCGCGGATGCCATCCGCTGGTTCTTCTATACCTGCAGCGCGCCCTGGCTTCCCAAGAGATACCAGGACAAGGCCGTGACCGAAGGACAGCGCAAGTTCATGGGCACCCTGTGGAATACCTATGCATTCTGGGTACTCTATGCCAATATTGATAATTTCGACGCCACAAAGCACACCCTGGAGTACGATAAGCTTCCTGTCATGGATAAGTGGCTGCTTTCCAAGATGAACTCCATGGTTAAATGTGTGGATGATAACCTGATGAATTACCAGATTCCCGAGGCCGCAAGGTCACTGCAGGAGTTTGTGGACGACATGAGCAACTGGTATGTGCGCAGAAGCCGCGAGCGTTTCTGGGCCAAGGGCATGGAGCAGGATAAGGTTAATGCTTACATGACCCTCTATACCGCCCTTGTGACGGTTGCCAAGGCAGCGGCGCCCATGATCCCGTTCATGACAGAGCAGATTTACCAGAACATTGTCAGGAAGATTGATGCGGATGCGCCTGAAAGCGTTCACCTGTGCGACTTCCCTGAGGTGCAGGAAGCCTGGATTGACACCAGCCTGGAGCAGGACATGGATGAGGTCTTAAAGGCCGTGGTCATGGGCCGCGCCGCAAGGAATGCCGCCAACATCAAGAACCGCCAGCCCATTGCCCAGATGTATATCAAGGCTGACCACGCCCTGTCCGAGTTCTATGTGAAGATCATTGAGGATGAGCTGAATGTGAAGAAAGTGGCCTTCTCCGATGATGTGAGGGAATTTACCTCCTATACCTTTAAGCCCCAGCTTAAGACGGTGGGACCCAAGTACGGGAAGCTCCTGGGACAGATCCGCCAGGCCCTTACGGATATTGACGGCAGCGCCGCCATGGATACGCTGAATGAAAGCGGCGCCCTGACCTTTGACTTCGCAGGGCAGGAAGTGGTGCTGACAAAGGACGACCTTCTGATTGACGTATCACAGAAGGACGGATATGTGACGGAAGAGGACAACTACCTGACCGTGGTGCTGGATACCAACCTGACACCGGAGCTGGTTGAGGAAGGCTTTGTCCGCGAGATCATCAGCAAGATCCAGACCATGCGTAAGGAAGCAGGTTTTGAGGTCATGGACCATATCGCTGTTTACCAGGATGACAATGACAGGATTGCAGAGCTTCTGAAGGCCAATGCAGACCAGATTAAGGCCGAGGTAATGGCTGATACCATCTTCCTTGGAAGGATGGGCGGCTATGCCAAGGAGTGGGGCATCAACGGCGAAAAAGTCATGCTTGGTGTTGAAAAGACCATGAAATAATGTTAATATGGGAGGCGGGGTTAAAAAACCCCGCCTATATGAGGATAGGGAGGATTGTGCCGATGAATAAAGGATTTGATAAAGTCACATTCAAGCGCAGCGTGATAGACAACGTGAAGAACATGTTCCGCCGTACCATTGACGAGGCTACGCCCCAGCAGGTATTCCAGGCGGTTGCCTATGCGGTAAAGGATGTTATCATCGACGAGTGGATAGCAACCCACAAAGAGTATGAAAAGAAAGATACAAAGACAGTATACTACCTGTCCATGGAATTCCTGATGGGCCGCGCCCTGGGCAACAACATCATCAACATATGCGCCCATGATGAGATTAAGGAAGTGCTGGATGAACTGGGATTTGATTTAAACCTGATTGAGGACCAGGAACCGGACGCTGCCCTTGGCAACGGCGGTCTGGGACGTCTGGCCGCGTGTTTCCTGGATTCCCTTGCGACGCTGGGATATCCTGCTTACGGCTGCGGCATCCGCTACCGCTACGGTATGTTCAAACAGAAGATTGAGAACGGCTACCAGATTGAGGTGCCGGATGAATGGCTGAAGGACGGCAACCCATTTGAAATCCGCCGCCCGGAGTATGCGCAGGAAGTTAAGTTCGGCGGCTATGTGCGCATTGAGAATGTGAACGGCGCCAACCATTTCGTGCAGGACGGCTATCAGACGGTCCGCGCCGTGCCCTACGACCTGCCGGTAATCGGTTACGGCAATAACGTGGTGAATACCCTGCGTATCTGGGATGCGGAGCCGGTGAATACATTTAACCTGGATTCCTTTGACCGGGGCGATTACCAGAAGGCAGTGGAGCAGGAGAACCTTGCCAAGACCATCGTGGAAGTGCTGTATCCCAACGACAACCACTATGCGGGCAAGGAACTGCGCCTGAAACAGCAGTATTTCTTCATCTCCGCCAGCGTGCAGAGGGCAATCACAAAGTATAAGGAAAAACATGACGATATCCGCAGGTTCCATGAGAAGGTGGCGTTCCAGCTGAACGATACCCACCCCACGGTTGCAATCCCTGAGCTGATGCGTATCCTTTTGGATGAGGAAGGCCTTAACTGGGATGAGGCATGGGAGGTGACCACCAAGACATGTGCGTACACCAACCACACCATCATGTCAGAGGCCCTGGAGAAATGGCCCATAGAGCTGTTCTCACGGCTGCTTCCAAGGATTTACCAGATCGTGGAGGAAATCAACCGCAGGTTCCAGAACCAGATCCAGTCCATGTATCCGGGCAACCAGGAGAAGCTGCGCAAGATGTCCATCATCTACGACGGACAGGTGAAGATGGCTTATATGGCTATTGCAGCCAGCTTTTCCGTCAACGGCGTTGCCAGGCTGCACACCGAGATCCTTAAGAACCAGGAATTAAAGGATTTCTATCAGATGATGCCGGAGAAGTTCAACAACAAGACCAACGGCATTACCCAGAGAAGGTTCCTGCTCCACGGCAATCCCCTGCTTGCTGACTGGGTGACCTCCAAGATTGGGGATGAGTGGATTACCAACCTTCCCCATATCAAGAAGCTGGAGATTTATGCGGACGATGAAAAGTGCCAGCAGGAATTCATGAACATCAAGTACCAGAACAAGATCCGACTGGCCAGATATATCAAGGAGCACAACGGGATTGAGGTGGACCCCCGTTCCATCTTTGACGTACAGGTAAAGAGGCTTCACGAATATAAGCGCCAGCTGATGAACATCCTGCATGTGATGTATCTGTATAACCAGTTAAAGGATAATCCGGACATGGATATGGTGCCCAGGACATTCATTTTCGGCGCCAAGGCGGCGGCCGGTTATAAGCGCGCCAAGCTGACCATCAAGTTAATCAATTCCGTGGCGGATGTAATCAACAATGACAAGTCCATCGGAGGCAAGATTAAGGTGGTATTCATTGAGGATTACAGGGTAAGCAACGCAGAGCTTATCTTTGCGGCTGCTGATGTGAGTGAGCAGATTTCCACGGCCAGCAAGGAGGCTTCGGGCACGGGCAACATGAAGTTCATGCTTAACGGCGCCCTGACACTGGGCACCATGGACGGGGCCAATGTGGAGATTGTTGAGGAAGTGGGCAGCGAATATGCCTTCATCTTCGGCATGTCATCGGATGAGGTCATTAATTATGAGAATAACGGCGGATATTATCCAATGGATATCTTTAACAATGACCAGGAAATCCGCAGGGTGCTGATGCAGCTGATTAACGGCTACTATGCGCCGGATAACCCTGAGCTGTTCCGGGATATCTATAACTCCCTGCTGAATACCAAGAGCAGCGATAAGGCGGATACCTACTTCATCCTGAAGGATTTCCGTTCCTATGCAGAGGCCCATGCCAAGGTGGATAAGGCATACAGGGATGAGAACTGGTGGGCCAAGGCAGCCATCCTCAATGTGGCTGACAGCGGTAAGTTTACATCCGACAGGACCATTGAGGAGTATGTAAGGGATATCTGGCACCTGAAAAAAGTGACGGTTGAGATGTAAATAGTAAGTGCACGTGGCTGCTGTATCATGCAGCAGCGCACATGCACTGTGTATCCATGCTCCGGTAATCCTGAATCAGAAAAGGGGGCCGGGGCATTTTGAGTAAAGAGAGGCAGAGCGATTATGAAGATTCGGGATATACTGGCACAGGGGAAGCCCACCCTGTCTTTTGAGGTATTTCCTCCTAAGACAGAAGATAACTATAATACGGTGGAGAAGGCGGCAAAAGAGATTGCCAAGCTTAAGCCGGCATTTATGAGTGTTACATACGGCGCAGGCGGGGGCACCAGCGATTATACGGTGGGCATTGCCTCGGACATCAAGGAGTACGGCGTGACGCCCCTGGCCCATCTGACCTGTGTGTCATCCACCAGGGAGAAGGTACAGGGGGTGCTTAAGGAGCTGAAGGCACATGGGATTGAGAATGTACTGGCCCTCAGGGGGGATATCCCTGAAAACGGACAGACCCCCAAGGTTTACCACTATGCGTCCGAACTGATCCGGGAAATCAAACAGTCGGGGGATTTCTGCATCGGCGCTGCCTGCTATCCGGAGGGCCATGTGGAATCCGCCAACAAGTCGGTGGACATGGACTATCTGAAACAGAAGGTGGAGGCTGGCTGCGATTTCGTGACCACCCAGATGTTTTTTGATAACAGCATCCTGTACAGCTATCTGTACCGCATCCGGGAAAAGGGAATCACGGTCCCTGTCATTGCCGGGATCATGCCGGTTACCAATGCGAAACAGATCAAGCGTATCACACAGATGTCCGGCACGTACCTGCCGTCCAGGTTCATGTCCATCGTGGACCGGTTCGGGGATTATCCGGCTGCCATGAAGCAGGCGGGTATTGCCTATGCAACGGACCAGATCATCGACCTGATTGCCAACGGGGTCAACGGAATCCACATCTATTCCATGAACAAGCCGGATGTGGCCGGGAAAATCAAGGAGAATCTTTCAGAAATACTTGGAAATGAGTACACATGCACGCCATAGGAGGATTGGATGGAGATACGGGATATTGACAGGGGGGAAGTACTGCGGTATCTGGGATATGGAAGGCATGAAGCGGATGAACGGGTGATGGACCTGGTGGAACAGTGCATCGGGGAACTTGGCCGGGAAGCCAGGCCCCTGCATCTGTGCCGGGATTATCCCCTGGCCCTGGGGCAGGACGGCCTGGTGGATGCCGGGGTCTTCCTTACAAGGAGCAGGAACCTGGCAAGAAACCTGGCGGACTGCGGCAGGATCCTTGTATTCGCAGCCACCCTGGGCACGGGGGCGGACCATCTGATTGGGAAGTATAACCGTCTCCAGATAAGCAAGGCCGTTATCATGCAGGCCGCTGCCACTGCCATGATAGAGGAATACTGCGACCAGGTCTGCGCCGGCCTGAAGGAGGATTACGAGGCGGACGGCTGGTATCTGCGCCCAAGGTTCAGTCCGGGCTACGGAGATTTCCCGCTGGACTGCCAGAGCCGGCTGTTAGACTGTCTGGAGGCAGGCAAGCGCATCGGCATCAAGCTTACGGACAGCCTTCTCATGATGCCTTCCAAATCCGTCACGGCCGTGATAGGCGCCAGCAGGAAGCCGTACCGCTGTGATGTGAAGGGCTGCGAGGCATGTGGGAAGAAGGACTGCGCGTACAGGCGGTAGGGACCTGTACCATGAAAGGGAAAAGGAGAGGAAAGAAAATGATTCGTTTTAACTGCGATTACAGTGAGGGCGCCCATGAGCGCATCCTCAGGAAACTGATGGAGACAAACCTGGAACAGACGCCCGGATACGGGGAGGACCACTATTGTGAGGAGGCTGCCTCCATCATCCGGGGACTCTGTAAACGGGAAGATGCTGACGTGCACTTCCTGGTGGGCGGGACCCAGGCCAACATGACGGTGATTGCATCTGCCCTCAGGCCCCATCAGGGCGTTGTGGGCGCTGTGTCCGCCCATATTAATGTCCATGAGACAGGTTCCATTGAGGCAACCGGACACAAGGTCCTGGCCCTTGCGTCGGAGGATGGCAAGATAAGCGCCGGCCAGGTGGAGACGCTTTACCTGGAACACATCCACGACGAGAGCTTTGAGCACATGGTACAGCCCAAGATGGTGTATATATCCAACCCCACGGAGCTGGGGACCATTTACACAAGGGCGGAGCTGGAAGCGCTTTACGGTGTATGCAGGAAGTACGGGCTGTACCTGTTTGTGGACGGGGCGCGCCTGGCCTACGGCCTTATGGCCGAGGGCAATGACGTGGACCTTCCGGTGCTGGCTGCCAACTGCGATGTGTTTTATATCGGAGGCACCAAGGTGGGCGCCCTGTTCGGCGAGGCGGTGGTCATCCTGAACCAGGAGCTTAAGTCAGATTTCCGCTATCATATCAAGCAGAGAGGCGGAATGCTGGCCAAAGGACGCCTTCTGGGAATCCAGTTCTCAGAACTTCTAAGGGACGGTTTGTACATGGAGTTGGGCAGGCACGCGGACCGTCTGGCGGACAGGATCAGAAAGGCCTGTACGGATAAGGGATACCCGTTCCTGGTATACAATACCACGAACCAGGTATTCCCCATCATGCCGGACAAGGTGCTTAAGCAGTGGGAGGGAAGGTTCAGCTACACCCATCAGGGACGCGTGGATGACAGCCACACGGCCATACGCCTCTGCACCAGCTGGATTACCAGTGAGGAGCATGTGGACATCCTGGTACAGGATATATTAGCTTGCGAGGACTGACAATGAGAATATTAGAGGAAATGAAAGTGCGCCGCCTGTTCTGTGACGGCGGCATGGGAAGCCTGCTTCAGGCCCAGGGCCTTAAGGCAGGGGAACTGCCGGAGCTGTGGAACCTGACACACCCCGAGGTGCTCAGGGACATCCACAGACAGTACCTGGCGGCAGGGGCCGATATCATGACCACCAATACATTTGGGGCTAATGGGCTGAAGTACAGGGATAACCTGGAGGAAATCGTGGCAGCGGCAGTGGGCCATGCCAGGGCAGCGGTGGAGGAGGCAGGACACGGATATGTGGCGCTGGACCTGGGCCCCACGGGAAAGCTGCTGAAACCGCTGGGGGACCTGGAGTTTGAGGCAGCGGTCAGCCTTTATAAAGAGGTTGTCACCGCGGGTGCAAAGGCAGGCGCTGACCTTATCCTGATTGAGACCATGAGCGACAGCTATGAATTAAAGGCGGCTGTGCTGGCTGCAAAGGAAGCAGGCATAAGCCGGGAGGATGGGGAACCCCTTCCTGTGTTTGCAACGGTCATATACGATGAGAAGGGAAAACTTCTGACCGGGGGCAATGTGGAGTCCACCGTGGCCCTGCTGGAGGGACTGAGGGTGGATGCCCTGGGAATCAACTGCGGCCTTGGCCCTGTGCAGATGAAGGAAATCCTCAGGGACATCATGAAGGTGACCTCCCTTCCCGTGCTGGTGAACCCCAATGCGGGCCTCCCAAGAAGCGAGGAGGGCAGGACGGTCTATGATATTGATGAGAAGCAGTTTGCCCTTGCCATGGAGGAAATCGCTCAATTGGGGGCCGCCGTGGTGGGCGGATGCTGCGGTACCACCCCGGCGCACATACGGGAAACCGTTAAACGCTGCAGGGATATTCCTGTCCGCCTGCCAAAGCCTAAGAAGCGCACCGTCATTTCTTCCTATGCCCAGGCAGTGGTAATCGGCGGGAAAACCGTAATCATCGGGGAACGCATCAATCCCACGGGTAAATCCAAGTTCAAACAGGCCCTGAGGGACCATGACCTGGAATACATCCTGAGGGAGGGCGTAAGCCAGCAGGATAATGGCGCGGATGTGCTGGATGTAAATGTGGGCCTGCCGGGGATTGACGAACCATCCATGATGGAGGAAGTGGTGAAGGAGCTTCAGAGCATCATAGACCTGCCGCTTCAGATTGACACGTCGGATATAGAAGCCATGGAGCGGGCCATGCGGGTATATAATGGAAAGCCCCTGATTAATTCGGTCAATGGCAAGGAAGAGGTCATGCACCAGGTATTCCCGCTGGTGGCAAAGTACGGCGGCGTGGTGGTGGGCCTGTGCCTGGATGAAGGCGGGATCCCGGAGACAGCCGGAGGGCGGATTGAAGTGGGGCGCAAGATTATAGACACGGCCGCGTCCTATGGCATCGGGGCCGAGGATATCATACTGGACGGCCTCTGCATGACGGTAAGTTCAGACAGCAAAGGCGCCCTGACCACCCTGGACACGCTCCGCCGTATCCGGGATGAACTGGGAGGCAGATCCATCCTGGGAGTTTCCAACATTTCCTTCGGACTGCCTCAACGGGAAATCATCAACGCCGCATTCTTTACCATGGCCATGGAGGCGGGCTTAAACGCAGCCATCATCAATCCTAATTCGGAAGCCATGATGCGGGCATTCTACAGCTTCAATGCCCTTATGGACAGGGATGCCCAGTGCAGCCAGTACATCGGCGTATACAGCGGCCAGTCCGCCGGTCTGGGACAGACCATAGGAAAAGGCGGGACTGCCGCAGCAGGGGAAAGCACGGACTGCTCCCTGTCCGCGGCCATTGAGCGGGGGCTGAAGGATGCGGCCCATCAGGCGGTCACCGCGCTTTTGGAGGAAAAGGAACCCCTGGGAATCATCAATGAACAGATGATCCCGGCCCTGGACCGGGTGGGAAAGGGATTTGAGAAGGGAACCATCTTCCTCCCGCAGCTTCTCATGAGCGCGGAAGCGGCAAAAGCAGCCTTTGAGGTCATCAAGACAAAGATGGACGCCAAGGGCCAGGTACAGGAGAAAAAGGGAACCATCGTACTTGCAACGGTAAAAGGCGATATCCATGACATTGGCAAGAATATCGTGAAGGTACTGTTAGACAACTACGGATATGAGGTGGTGGACCTGGGCAAGGACGTGCCTCCGGAGCGGATAGTGGAGGAAACCATGGGCAGGAAGGTTCAGCTTGTGGGACTCAGCGCCCTGATGACCACCACGGTCCCAAGCATGGAGGAGACCATACGCAGGCTGAGGACAGCCGCGCCATGGGCCAGGGTCATGGTCGGAGGGGCGGTCCTAACGGAAGAATATGCCAGGACCATTGATGCGGACATGTACTGCAGGGACGCAATGGCTTCCGTCAACTATGCGGAGAGCATTTTTGTAAAATAATATCATGATCTGGGCAGCTCACATGATACGGCCATGCACCGGGTTACGGATACGGAACTTGGGACGGATTCCTTTTCGGGCGGCAGTTCCCGGAAGGACACCATGTTCTTGCCGTGATTCTTGGCGTAATACAGTTCATCGTCGGCTGCCTTTATCATGCCGTTATATGTCTCCATGGAGGAAGGGACCGCGCTGGAGACGCCTACGCTGATGGTGACATAGGGAGCCGTGCGTCTGTCGGCGGCGGGCAGCTTCAGGTCGGCCACGGCCTGGCGGAGGCGGTCGGCAGCGTGGAGGGCGTCCTCGGGCTTAATCCCATACAGAAGGATCTGGAATTCCTCCCCGCCGAAACGGCAGATTAAATCCCTGCCCTGGTGGATGCGGGAAGCCAGGGCAGCAGCCACCTTTTTCAGGCATTCATCCCCGGCCATATGGCCGAAGGTGTCGTTGTACTGCTTGAAATAGTCGATGTCCACCATGATGACGGCGATGGGCACATAGAGCTGGATGGCAGCGGGAATCAGCTGTTCCAGCCGCACGGAAAAACCGCTGCGGTTAAGGACCTGGGTCAGGGGGTCGTTGTCAGCCCGGTCCTGGAGATATACCTGTTCGTCCCAGGCTTCCCTTAAAAGCCTCAGGTTGTTTCCCGTGATGCGGCAGCGCATCTGTGACAGGAACAGGCTGGTGAAGCTGTACAGGAACATGTTGGAGTACATGGACACAGGCGCTTTCTGGGCAACAAAAGAAGGAAGGGCCAGCGCACCGGTGGTGACAATGGCTGCCAGGGCTTCCTTGTACGTATAGATAGGGCCTGCCGCCAGGTAAATATAGAACAGGAGCACGCTTTCCGCACTCATCCTGCCCTTCAGGCAGAGGTAGTTCATGCAGAGACAGAACAGGCTGAACATGATGGTAAAGGAATAGGTGTGGCACTGGAGCAGCTTCCTGGTCCGCCCATTGCGCTCCAGTCCCAGCAGATAATCGCAGTAAAATATATTAAAGCCCATGTACAGGAGGAATATGAGTATGGCGAAGCTGGTGGGGGAGATAAGACGGCTTCTTATGTCCACGGCCCAGTAGCTGATCAGGTTGCCCAGCTCCATGAGGATGAGCAGGATGGAAAAATTCAGTGTCTGGCTTATGTTCATGGTCTGGACGGTATCGAATATTTCCTGCGTATGGGCAAAGTGGCGGTCGGACCTGAGAAATGGAAATGATGTACTTACGTTTTTCTTGACGTTATTTAGCATAATGTAAAATCCCCTGTCATATAATAGTAACCGCCTGCAGCCTGCCTTGATACAGGGTCGGTTACATAATAGTAAAAATATATTCACGCAGTGGGACAAATATAACTAAAAATAAATCGAATCTTGTCTCCCATATTCTGGGAAATCCCCCAATTACTCCCTGACACAAGGAATCCTAATTGTGGTAATATAGTTTTGTAACAAAAAAGAAATATATTTGTAACATTTTAAAATGGGAAAGTGAGGACAAAACTATGTTACCAGTTTCAACCATGGCCGCAGCAGCCCTGTTAGGCAATGTATGCGGCACCAATATGGCAAATATGAATCAGTACAACGCAGCGCTCTATGACACCGCCAACTGCCCCCAAGCTGTCTGCTATCAGAACGGCGGACAGGAGCTGGATGCCATCTTAAGCCGTATGGGCGTAAGCGCAGGCGGTTCACAGTGCGGCCTGAATCCAGGCTGTGCGGGCGGTAACTGCACAGGCAGTACTTGCCAGGGCAGCGGCTGCAGCACCGGGTCCTGCAGCAACGGATTTTCCTACGGAATGGGATTCTAAACAGGACCATCCGTACATAACCATCATTCCTATATAATCATATTCCCTGAAAATGCCCCAGGGTGTGTTTGAAAATTCATTCCCGCCATCTGCACGCCCCACTTCGCGGCATATTTGGTCCCAATTAGGTCAACGTAGCCCGCTACGCCTCCCTCATCGGGACCAAATCTCCCACGAAGTGGGACGCACAGCTGACGGAAAGCAATTTTCAAACACACCCTGGAACCTACATGTTCCGGGGCTTTTTGCGGTCTGCGGCGCAGACAGTTTGGAAAAGCAGCAATAAGAGGGCATTTTCAGGCATAATATATACAGAAAATTAATTCCCATTTTGTATTCAATAGGGTACAATGGACCAGATAACGGAAAAAGGAGCTTGAGAATGGATAGGGATAATCTGATTACGATATTAAAAGGAATGTGGATTGGCGGCACCATGACCGTGCCGGGCGTCAGCGGCGGTTCCATGGCAATGATACTGGGGGTCTATGACCGGCTGATTTCCTCGGTCAGTTCATTTTTCAGGAATCCGGGAAAGAGCATGTCCTTCCTGGTGCGTTTCGTCCTGGGGGCGGGAGTGGGTATGGTGCTGTTTTCCAGGTTCATAAGCTTCCTGTTCACCACCAGGGCAGATGTGCCCCTCCGCTTCTTCTTCCTGGGTGCAGTGGCCGGGGGTGTGCCCATGATATACAGGGAGGCCGGTATCAGGAGGATCAGCCTTGGAGCGGTTGCCTATCCTATTATAGGGATCCTTGGGGTGGTCATCCTGGCCCTGCTCCCGGCCGGGCTGTTTGCACCGGACGGAAGCTTTGGCCCCGGCGCTGTCCTGATTCAGCTTGCAGGCGGCGTGATCATCGCGGTGGGCCTGGTGCTTCCGGGAATCAGCGTGTCCCAGATGTTATATATGCTGGGAATCTATGAGGGCATCATAAAGAACATAAGCACCCTGAACATCCTGCCCCTGATTCCACTTGGCGCAGGCGTGCTGGGCGGCATATTCCTTACGGCCAAGGTGCTGGAGGGGCTGATGCAGCGCCATCCCCAGCCCACTTACCTTATCATCCTGGGCTTTATGTTCGGTTCCCTTCCCGAACTGTTTCCAGGCATACCCCAGGGCATTGATGTTGTGTACGGCGTGATTGCCGCAGCCCTGGGATTCGCGGCCCTGTATGTCATGGCCGGGAAGGAAGGGTAAGACTTAATCCGTCCTCTTATCGCCCCAGAAGAATATACCCACTGTGCCGGGACCTGTGTGGGAGCCGATTACGGTTCCTATTTCCGCCAGGAACGGCTTCTGGTCCAGATTGGGAAAGTTCTCCTCAATCAGGGATGCCACGGCCGCGGCGTCCTCGGGGCAGGAGGAGTGGCAGATAAAACATCTGCCGGAATATCCGGTGCCGTCCAGGGCATGGAGCTTCATCCGTTCGGCCAGTTCTCTTATTACCTTCTTCCTGCCCCGGAATTTGTCCCGGGGAATCAGTTTTCCCTCATGATTGATATTCATCAGCGGACATATGTTCAGCATGTTGCCGAAAAAGGCCGCGGAGGCCGATATCCTGCCGCCTCTCCTCAGGTGGCTTAAGTCGGTTGTGAAGAACCATCCGTGCAGCTGTAACTTATGTTCCTTGATCCAGGAAACCAGTTCTTCATAATCCGCTCCGGCCTGCATCCTCTCCCAGGCCGTATCCAGCAAAAGACCGTATCCCACGGAAGCTGTCAGGGAGTCGATTATCTCGATGCGGCGTTCAGGATAGCGCTCCAACATCTCGTCCCTGGCAATGACAGCGGAATTATAGGTTCCGGATATACCGGTGGACAGGGTCAGGTGGATGATATCCTTTCCTTCTTTTAATATTGGCTCAAACATGGCCTCATACTGTTCGGGATTCACCTGGGACGTGGTGGGCATGGCGCCGTCACGGATTCTTTGATAAAATTCCTCAAGTGAAATGGATTTGCCTAAATCATCATCATATTCTTTATCTTCCATCCTGAAATGGAAGCAGGCATAAGGGATTTCCCGTTCTGCCAGGTAGTGCCCGGGCATGTCTGCAGTGGAACAACAGGTTATTACATAAGGGTTACTCATAATGTGCTCCTTTAAATTTGTAAACTGCTGGTGTGTTTGTTATGGGAAAAGTATAGCATGGGGACGGATGGGTGTCAAATGCATGCCCGCGGGCAGACCTGTATATGGGTGGTACTGGTCAAACAGAGGGAATTGTGCTATGATGTACTTTGTGCTGAAAACCGGAGTATATGAATGGAAAGGGATGGAAACCATAATGTATAAATGCTGTATTTTTGATTTGGACGGGACACTTGTTAATTCCATATATGCAATCCAGAGGTCTGTGAACCTGTCCCTGGAGAAGTGGGGGATGAGGCAGGTTTCAGTGGATGAGTGCCGTGTTTTCGTGGGCGATGGATATAAGAAGCTGCTGGAGCGCGCCCTGGAGGCCTGCGGGGACAGTAAGCTTGAACATTACGGGGAGGCAGTGAATCTGTATCCGGAGATTTTCAAAGGGTGCTGTATGTACCGTGTAAAGGCGTATGACGGAATCATGGAACTGCTGGATTTCCTGAAGGAGAACCATATAAAAACAGCGGTGCTGTCCAACAAGCCCCATCCAAGGACCCTGGACAATGTGGAGGGCGTATTCGGAAAGGGCAGGTTCGACCTGGTCTATGGGGAGCGCGAGGACAAGGGAATCAGGAAAAAACCGTCCCCGGACGGCGTGTGGGCACTGATGGAGGAACTGGGTGTGGACCGGGAAGAGGTGCTGTATCTGGGGGACACCAATACGGACATGCGCACCGGTAAGAACGCCCAGGTGGATACGGTGGGTGTCACATGGGGCTTCAGGGACAGGGAAGAGCTGGAGGCATTTAACCCGGAACTGATAGCGGACCATCCCGTGGATGTGGTGCGGTATATAAAGGATGTGAATGGAATTGAATAGGGAAAAGAATACGAAACTAAAAAGGATGGCCTGGCTGATGGCGCTGCTTGTGACAGCCGGGACCATCCTTGGCGCGTGGGGGTGCGGCGCCAGGCCGGGGACAGGGCCTGGGGGCGGCAGCCATGGGGGTGAGGTCCGGGATGGGGCGGATGACCGTCTGTGCGTTGTCACCACGATTTTCCCCTATTATGATTTTGTGCGCCAGATTGCAGGGGACAGGGTGAAGCTGAAGCTGATTGTCCCGGCCGGGATGGACAGCCATTCCTTTGAGCCAACGCCTGCGGACATGATTGCCATGCAGGAGGCGGACGTGCTGGTGCTCAACGGCGGGGAGATGGAACACTGGGTCGGACAGGTGCTGGATTCACTGGATACCAGCCATATGAAGATACTCACCATGATGGATTACGTGGACGCGGTGGAGGAGGAGCATGTGGAGGGCATGGAGGATGCCCATGAGCATGGGGAAGACGCCCACGTACATGGGGGAAATGCCCATGAACCTGGTGAAGACGCCCACGGACACATGGAAGACGGCCATGGATACATGGAAGACACTAGTGCTTACGGGGACCATGAAGGCGTGCCGGAACTGCATGCATACGATGACAGGGACGGGCATGAGATGGATATTGAATATGATGAGCATATCTGGACCTCACCTGTGAACGCCCAGGCCATTGTGAGGATCATCAGCCAGACCCTGATGGAAGCCGCCCCAGAGGACAGCGGCCGGTTCAAGGCCAATGCGGATGCCTACATTGAGGAACTGAAGGACCTGGACGGACGGTTCAGGCAGGTGGTGGCGCAGGGAAGGAACCATATGATCGTGGTTGCGGACAAGTTCCCGTTCCGGTACTTTGCGGACGAGTACGGGCTTTCCTACAGGGCCGCATTTTCCGGCTGCAGCACGGATACGGAGCCAAGCGCCAAAACCATCGCCTACCTGATTGACAAGGTGAAGGAGGAACAGATCCACGGGGTGTATTACCTGGAGCTGTCCAGCCACCGCACGGCGGAAATCATCAGCGAGGAGACCGGGGCGGTTCCGCTCCTTCTCCATTCCTGCCATAATGTGACAAGGAAACAGTTTGACGAAGGGGTTACCTACCTTCAGCTGATGAACCAGAATGTGGAGAACCTTAGGAAGGGCCTTGAGTAGTATTGGCAGTAATGAAAAAGATGAGGTATGAGATGACACCTTTAATTAAATGTGAACATGTTGATTTTGGATACGATAACCAGGACGCGGTGGTGGATGTGGACATGGAGGTCAATCCCGGCGATTACCTGTGTATCGTTGGGGAAAATGGTTCAGGCAAGAGTACGCTCATGAAGGGCCTTCTTGGCCTTTTAAAGCCCACGGCAGGGAGGCTGACGGTATCCGATGAGCTGAAGGGTTCGGGAATCGGATACCTGCCCCAGCAGACGGCTGCCCAGAAGGATTTTCCGGCCACGGTGCTGGAGGTAGTGTTAAGCGGATGCCTCAGCAGGCGGGGGTGGAACCCCTTTTATTCCAGGGTTGAAAAGGAGATTGCAGGAACGAACATGGAGAAGCTGGGCATCACCCCCCTTAAGGATTTATGCTACCGTGAACTGTCAGGTGGACAGCAGCAGAGGGTGCTGATTGCCAGGGCCTTGTGTGCCACCACACAGCTGCTGATCCTGGATGAACCCATTACAGGCCTGGATCCGATGGCAATCCAGGAATTCTATGCCATGCTCCGGCGCCTGAACCGGGAAGACGGGGTGGCCATCCTGATGGTTTCCCATGATTTGAGGAATGCGGTGGAGGAGGCCAACAAAATCCTTCATTTACAGAAGCGGGTCATGTTCTACGGACCTGCCCATGACTATATGAACAGCAAGGCGGCAGGCCATTTCTTCCATGAGAAGGAACAGGGCCGGTGCAAGCCCACGGCAGGCTGCCATGTGCCAAAGCTCCACGTACATCCGGCTGAGAAGAAGGAGGAGAGACAATGAATATCATCGGCGAAATGTTATCATACCCCTTCCTTGTAAGGGCGCTTGTGGGCGGGATGCTGGTATCCCTGTGCGCCTCGCTCCTGGGGGTAAGCCTGGTGTTAAAACGGTATTCCATGATTGGGGACGGGCTTTCCCATGTATCCTTCGGAGCGTTATCCGTTGCCCTGGCCATGGGCTGGTCCCCGCTGAAGGTATCCATCCCGGTGGTGGTCCTGGCGGCATTTTTCCTGCTGAGGATTACGGAGAACAGCAGGATAAAAAGCGATGCGGCCATTGCGCTGATATCTGCCAGCGCACTGGCCATCGGCATCATAGTCACCTCCCTGACCACGGGGCTGACCACGGATGTGAGCAGTTATATGTTCGGCAGCATCCTGGCCATGAGCCGTGAGGATGTGGCGCTGTCTGCCGTGCTGTCGGTGGTGGTGCTTATCCTGTTCCTGGTGTGCTACAATAAGATATTCGCAGTTACATTTGACGAGAATTTTGCAAAGGCAACCGGGGTCAATGTGGGCTTCTATAATGTGGTGATTGCCGTGCTCACGGCAGTGACCATCGTGCTGGGCATGCGCATGATGGGCGCCATGCTGATTTCCAGCCTGATTATCTTCCCATGCCTTTCCTCCATGCGGGTATTTAAAAGCTTTGGCAGTGTTGTGGTGTCCGCGGGTATATTGTCCGTCCTGTGCTTCATAATAGGAATGACGGCCTCCTATCAGTTCTCAACACCGGCCGGGGCCAGTGTGGTGGTGGTAAACCTCCTGGTGTTCATCCTGTTCATGGCATGGCAGTCCTTAGGGCGGCTCCGGACATGAGGCAGGAGGATTGGACTGCACGATTCAGCCGGACATTTCCGGGAATTTAGCCGGACCGGTCATTTGCTGGTAGACATACCGTGAAACAAGTGATACAATGCAGTTCGTGGGAAGGATTTCCATAAAAATGCCCCTGGGATTTGGGATATCAATCTGTGCCATATCCCGCAAAAGGGTTAAGTGAGGGGAACATGAAAGAGAAGCTGTATGATTTTAAACAGAAGCATTTAAAAAAACATATATCACAGACACAATTCATTGCATATGGATTCTTCCTGATAATCATGACAGGAACCCTGCTGCTGATGCTGCCGGTATCCAGCAGGGACGGACAGGGCGAGCCGTTCCTCAACTGCCTGTTTACGGCTACCAGCGCCACCTGCGTGACCGGGCTGGTGGTGGCGGACACCTGGACCCAGTGGAGCCTGTTTGGACAGGCGCTTTTGCTGATCATGATCCAGCTGGGCGGGCTGGGCTTCATCAGTATCGGTATATTCCTCTCCATTGTGCTGAGGCGCAAAATCGGGTTAAAGGAACGGGGACTTATGGAAGAGAGCGTCAACACGCTGCAGATTGGCGGCATGGTGAAGCTGGCAAAACGGATCATCATAGGAACTGCGATTTTTGAGGGGGCTGGCGCCATCATATTGTCCCTCCGTTTCATTCCGCAGTACGGACTGTTCCGCGGCACCTGGTATGGCATATTCCATTCCATATCCGCGTTCTGTAATGCAGGATTTGATCTGATGGGACATACGGAGCAGTACAGCTCCCTGTGCTCCTATGCAGGGGACTGGGTGGTGATTGGGACCATTTCCACCCTGATAATCATCGGCGGTATCGGATTCATTGTGTGGGACGACCTGTACAGGAAACGGTGGGATGTCCGCCATTACCTTCTCCACACCAAGATAGTGCTGGTCACCACGGCAGTGCTGCTGGCAGGTGGGACCGTCCTGTTTTATCTGATGGAGCGGGACAACATCCTGGTGGGGATGAACGGTTCGCAGAAGTTCCTGGCCTGCTTTTTCAGCGCGGTGACGCCAAGGACAGCCGGATTCAACAATGTGGACACGGCGGCCCTGACGGACGGGAGCAAGTTCCTGTCGGCCATGCTGATGTTCATTGGCGGCAGCCCCGGCTCCACGGCAGGAGGCATCAAGACCACCACGCTGGCCGTGCTGCTTCTGTATGTCCATTCCAATATCCGCCAGACCTATGGCGTGGAGATATTCGGCAGGAGGCTTCAGGATGAATCCATCCGCCAGTCAGCCTGTATCCTGACCATCAACCTGAGCCTGATGCTCACGGCAACCATCCTGATCATGGTGTTCCAGAACCTGCCTATGTCAGATGTGTTTTTTGAGACGTGTTCGGCCATCGGCACATCCGGCATGAGTACGGGCGTGACCAGAAGCCTGAATCCGCTTTCGAGGATTGTAATCATTATCCTGATGTACTGCGGACGTATCGGCAGCCTGTCCTTTGCGCTTGCATTCACCAGGTCCAGCCGCAAGCCTCATGTGCAGCTGCCGGCTGAGAGGATTACCATTGGATAAAAGGGTCTAAGAAAAAAGAGAGGGGTATCTTATACATGAAATCAATTCTTGTAATCGGAATCGGAAGGTTTGGACAGCACCTGTGTGAGAATCTGGCAAAGCATGACAATCAGATCATGGCAGTGGATATATCGGAAGAAAAGCTGGAGCCTATCCTTCCCTATGTGGTCAGCGCCAAGATTGGCGACTGCACCAATGAGGCTGTATTAAAAAGCCTTGGGGTGGGGAATTTTGATATCTGCTTCATCTGCATTGGCAATAACTTCCAGAACAGCCTGGAGGTTACCAGCATGATTAAGGAGATGGGGGCCAAGTACGTTGTCAGCAAGGCCAACCGCAACATCCATGCGCGTCTTCTGTTAAAGAACGGGGCGGACCAGGTGGTCTATCCGGACCGGGACGTGGCAGAGAAGGCAGCGGTGCGCTACAGCGGCAACAATGTGTTTGACTATACGGAGCTGGCTGACGGCATTTCCATTTTTGAGATCCGTCCCCTGGATTCCTGGGTAGGGAAATCCATCAAGGACCTGAATATCCGCCGGGTATACGGCATTTCCATCATTGCCCTTAAAAATAAGGGCGGGCATATGAAATTCATGCCGGGCGCGGATTATGTCGTAGAGAGCGATATCCACCTGATGGTAATCGGCAACCAGGAGGATGCGGAGAAGATTGTGAAGAAGCTGAGCTAAGCAGCGAGGAGATGGTAAAGGTTTTCCATTCCTGGCAAAAAGAAACAATATGAGCGGAATTAATATGAGCGGAAATGCCTGCGGCACACGCCGGACCGGGACGCCCCCTTAAGGTGGCGGGACCGGCGGGGTGGGCCGCAGGCATTATTTTTTGGAGGGAGGTGCTGTGATAAGCGTACTGTGATAAACATACTATGATAAGCGTTTTGTGAAAATTTCCATTTTAAGGGAGATACAATTGATAAATAATCTACAGTAAATGAAATAGGAGGGGCAAAACCTTATTGCTGGTATAAGGTTTTTTTGGTATAATTATTCCATATTCAGAGCAGATACAGGCGCGTGATTATATAAAATACATAATATTCGGGAGGGGTGTGCTGTGAAAAAACTGTCAATTGGACAGATGGCAAGGCTGAACGGTGTGTCGGAGCAGGCGCTGCGTCTTTATGATAAAGAGGGATTGTTCTCACCCTTGCACCGGGATGCGGAGAATGGATACCGTTATTATGATATACGCCAAAGCGCGCAGCTGGATATGATCCAGCGCATGAAGGCCCTGGGGATGTCGCTTAAGGATATCAAGAAACAGCTAAAGCACTTTGACCCGGACATGCTCAAGGATATCCTGTACCGCAACCTGGATGAGATTGATGACAGGTCCAGGGAACTGATGTACCAGAGAAAGGCTATTGAGCGCACCCTGGAAAGCTATGAATGGTATGAAAATGCCCCTCCGGACGGCGCCATTGTGCTGGAGTACATCCCGGGGCGCCTGACTTATATGACGGATTCAGGTGTGAATTTCTATGATTACGGGATTGACGTGTATGAGCAGATCCTGCGTGATTTGAAGAAGAACCTGATTGCCAACCAGCTGTCCCCCATATATTTCTATAATGCGGGAACCGTCATGAAGAAGGAGTCCCTGATAAAAGGGGAGTTCTGTTCCACACAGATATTCGTGCTGGTGGACAAGGGGTTTGTGAAGGAAAGCCTGATTACCCCCATACCGGCCAGTACCTACCTGTGTATTTACTGTAACAGTTTTGATAAGGAGAAGGAATACATCGGCCGCCTTCTGAAGGAAATCCAGGAAAAACACTACAGGATTACCGGCGATTATATCTGTGAGGTGGTGGCGGAGGTGCCCATGGACATGCAGGAAAGGGGCATGTTCCTCCGTCTCCAGATACCTGTCTCCCTGCGGGGAAATGCATAAAAAAAGCCCTTGACTCCATACCTTGTATAAGCCTTATACTTATATCAGGAACTATCAATGTACAAAGCAACGATACAGGAAAGGGGTTAAGAATCATGATGAATTGCGAAAAAATCCGTGTGGTACAGTATGGCTGTGGAAAGATGGGCAAATATATCCTGCGCTATCTGTATGAAAAAGGTGCTGAGATTGTAGGTGCAATTGATGTAAATCCTGCCGTGGTCGGAATGGACGTGGGAGAGTTCGCAGGCCTGGGATTTAAGATTGGCGTGACAATCCGCGATGACGCAGATGCTGTTTTAGATGAATGTGACGCAGATATTGCAGTGGTGACCCTGTTCAGCTTCATGGAGGACGTGTATCCCCATTTTGAGAAGTGCGTGTCCAGGGGGATTAATGTGGTAACCACCTGCGAGGAGGCAATCTATCCGTGGACCACGGCAAGCGCCATCACCAATAAGCTGGATAAGCTGGCTAAGGATAATAACTGCACCATCGTGGGCGCAGGCATGCAGGATATTTACTGGGTAAACATGATTGGCTGTGTGGCGGGAGGCGTACACCGCATTGACCGGATTGAGGGGGCCACCAGCTACAATGTGGAGGACTACGGACTGGCCCTGGCAGAGGCCCATGGGGTCGGGCTTACGCCGGAGGAATTTGAGGCAAAGATTGCCCATCCTGAGACACTGGAGCCATGCTATGTGTGGAACTCCAATGAGGCCCTGTGCAATAAGATGGGCTGGACCATCAAGTCCCAGACACAGAAGTGTGTTCCATATTTCTATGATTCGGACCTGTATTCCGAGACCATGGGATATACGATTCCCAAGGGCAACTGCATCGGCATGAGCGCGGTGGTGACCACCGAGACTTTTCAGGGACCGGTGATTGAAACCCAGTGTATCGGTAAGGTTTATGGACCGGATGACGGCGATTTATGCGACTGGAAGATCATAGGTGAACCGGATACCACCTTCTTTGTCAGGAAACCGGCTACCGTGGAGCATACATGTGCGACCATCGTTAACCGTATCCCGACCATCCTCAATGCACCGGCCGGATATATCACGGTGGAGAAGCTGGATGACGTGGAATACCTTTCCTATCCAATGCATATGTATCTGGATTTCTGATGGGGACGGGGAGAAAACTGTAAGGTTGTGATATTAGTTTGATTTGTAGGTGAATCACTGTGCAATGAGGCAGGGCAGATGAAGCTTTGGATAAGCTTTGTCTGCCCTGTCCGTGTGTGAAGGAATGGTTTGGGGAGGGGGATTATGATTTATACATATCAGCTTAAAGTTCGCAAAAATTGATGATTAGAAAGTTGGTATGGAATAGGTTCATAACATGTTAAAGAGGTAATGTAAAAGGATGGTTACAAAAAATGAAATGCAGATATAGAACATATAATCGAGACTGTAAAAGTAAAAAATATTTGCACAAAAGGAAGGAAAGATATAGTATGTAAAAGATTTTTTGTTTTCAGGTTATGCATTTTGTTATCATTTTCGTTTGCATCAATAGTGATGGATATTAACATGTTTACAGAAAATCAAGAAGCAGTTTTTGATAATGCTTAAAGAGCTATTTATTTAATTTTGATAGTTTTTTGAGGTAGAATCCATTTTTAGGAATATGCCTATAGCTAACCCTTGATAGTTTAATCAGCTATTGAGCATTTCTTAACAGGATTCAGTCCATTAGGGATAATAATATGGCTTTTATAATGTGGAAATAGTATAATATAGAATTATGATATAATTGTCTATGATGTAGTGAAGAAGCATAATGAATAATTATATTCATGCTTATTTGAGATGAAATTGGAATATATGTATGGAAAGAATACTTGTTAGGGGGGAGATAGATGAGTGATATTGATTTTGTACAGATTTTTAATAGTATTTTCCCTGAAGAATTAACTGAGGATGAATTTTGGGTTCGAGTATTAAATATAATAGAGGATGACTCATTCGACTTTGAGTTTAAATTAAGTCTGTGCGAAAGGTATTATTTGGAATATATATATGGAACTTATAAATATGCCGACAATATTATTCATGTAGAAAATTACTTTTTGAAAAAGTTTTTTATTCTTACTGAAAAATTATCTTTGGACAGTGATGCGCTAAAAGCTATAAAAGCGTTTTTCGGAGGAGATATAGATGCTTGTTTAGAGTATATAAGAGAGGATATCATTAATGGTTGGGTTAAGCAGGATATGTTATTTACTGAGGAAGATTTAATATATTCATTTATAATCCCATATAAAAATGCAACAGAAGTATTTTGGTTGGAATTAAGAGAAATACTTAAAAAGGTAAAAACAGAACCTAGTGTTTTGGCGTTATGTACTGCAGTGAATGAATGCTATTATTCGGATAATAACGAAACTATTATTGATGTTCTTATTAATGTTTTGCATATTAATCCCCAAAGCATGATTGCAAAAGAACTATTAGGATATACATATTATTCTATGGGAATGTGGAATAATGCGCTTGCCTATTTTGAACAGTTAAATGAGACGAACCTATTCTATGATTATGATTTATATTTTTTTATGGCATGGTCATATGGAAAAATCAAGGATAACGTGAATGAGATTTTATTTTATAGGAAGTGTTTGGGTAAAAATGATATGTATCCTAATGCATTGAATAATCTAGGTTACGCTTATTATCTTAATAAACAATTTAATAAGGCATTGTTTATATTCAAAAAATGTGTTGATGAGGAACGTGATTTCTCATATTCAATAAGAAATTATGTTAAAACATTGCTTTCATTAGGCAGATATAAAGATGCAAAGCAGTTTATTAAAAAGAGTAAGCATAAATTTCCTAAATATATAATAGATAAAGTCAATGCAGTCCCCAATCTAAATACTAAGTTAAAAAGAGAAAGTTTTAAAAAAGATATTTTGTATTATACAGAATCAGAATCTGATTTGATAACTATAAATGGGGAGCAGGAATCAGATGAAAATTTGTCAGTAAATGAAAATAAGACTGATGAATCTATTGCTAAAACAAAAATTTCAATAGGTAAGAAAAAATGCCAATTTTCCAATGAAAAGTTATTGGAAGATGAACTTGCCATACGGCTTGATTCGTGGAATGATATATTCGGAATACCATTGAAAATTTACAGAAGGAAAGGAGAATATGGTCGACAGTTTATCATCCCAATAGGAAGATTGGATTTGTTGGCAGAAGATAAGGATGAGAACTTATATATAATTGAACTAAAGAAGGATAGTGGTTATGATGATGCTTATAGTCAAATAGTTTCATATATAGAGTGGTTTATCCAAAATAAAATAAAAAAGAATAAAAAAGTATATGGAATTATTTGTTTAAACAATCCTTCAATTGAACTGAAAAATAGAATTAGGGAAGATAAAAGAGTCCGTCTATTTGAATATAGTATATCTTATAGTGAAGTCTTTTAAGGGTTAATTAAAAGAGGATATTATATTATACAGTGTGAAAATAGGTCTTTTGAGTATGGTCTTGACTAAAAGAAATGAGATAGCTATTTTTTAGGTGATGCTTCTTTTGGGAATAATGTTAATAAAGATTTACTTTAGCGCTATGTAAGAAAGCAATAATTGTTGTATCAAAGAATTCTTTTTGGAGGTATATCATGCTTCGGCTGCCAGACTGCGATTTTTGTTTGAACCGATTAGAAGATAATGAGGAGAATAGAGTGTATTGTAAGGCCTTTCCTCTAGGCGTTCCAAGTGGATGGCTTTATGGAAAAAAAGAAATGGGCCAATATTGTAATAATGGATATAGCTATCTAATTGAGCAAACATGTAATGTAGGAGAGCATGAAAATTCATTATTACGTAGGATGTTTGATTTTATAAAGTGATTATATAATATAATCATGTCATCTACATGAAGAATCGTTTTATCCATGTTTTAAAATGATTAACCAGTGCTGCCGGTAAAAGATAAAGGCGTCTATATCTTGACTTTATGTGGCTGATGTGCCAAAATAGTCAATTGACAGGTTATAATAATGCCCTGTTGCGGCAAGGCGGCGCAGGGAGTCGGATATTCAGAAAGAAGGAAAGAGTAAAATGACGAAAATTGATATTATTTCCGGTTTTCTTGGTGCGGGGAAGACAACGTTCATCAAAAAGCTTTTGGAAGAGGCGATTGCCGGAGAACAGGTCGTACTGATTGAAAACGAATTTGGCGAGATTGGAATTGACGGAGGCTTCTTAAAGGATGCCGGAATAGAAATCCGTGAGATGAACTCAGGCTGTATCTGCTGTTCATTGGTAGGCGATTTTGGCGCATCCCTGGCAGAAGTCATCACAAAGTATAAACCGGAGCGCATCATCATTGAACCCTCAGGCGTTGGCAAGCTGTCAGACGTGGTGAAGGCAGTGGTGGACGTATCCGCAGACATGGAAGTGGAACTGAACAGCGCCGTGACTATTGTGGATGCTGCAAAGTGCAAGATGTATATGAAGAATTTCGGCGAGTTTTTTAACAACCAGATTGAAAATGCAGGCACCATTGTGCTCAGCCGTACCGATATAACAGATGCTGTAAAGGTGCAGAAGGATGTGGACATGCTTCGTGAGAAGAACCGCGACGCAGCCATCATAACAACACCCCTGGCGGAGCTGTCCGGGGCGCAGCTGCTTGAAATCATTGAGAAGCATGATACCATGCTGGATGACCTTCTGGCAGAGGTGAGGGAAAGCCGTCAGCATCATGAGGAAGAATGCCATGAGCACCATCATGAAGGGGAAGGGTGCCATGAGCATCATCACCATGAAGGGGAAGAGTGCCATGAACATCACCATCATGGGGAAGAGTGCCATGGGCATCATCACCATGACGGGGAAGAGTGTCATGAGCATCACCATGATGGAGAGGAAGGCCATGAACATCACCATCATGACGGGGAAGAATGCCATGACCACCATCACCACGACCATGGATGCTGCGGCCATGACCACGGACACCATCATGCGGATGAGGTATTCACAAGCTGGGGCATGGAGACAATTGTTCCGGTAACCCATGACCAGCTGGAGGATATACTGAAACGTCTGGCTTACACGGAGGAATTTGGACAGGTACTGAGGGCGAAGGGGATGCTGCCCACGGAGAATCCAGGGGAGTGGCTGTACTTTGACTTAGTGCCCGAGCAGTATGAAATCCGCGGGGGAAGGCCTGATTATACCGGAAAGGTGTGCGTAATCGGTGCAAGCCTTGAAGAAGAAGCGTTAAACAGCGTTTTCGGAAGAAGCTGAGGATAATATTATGGCATATGAAATTGAAGACGATATCATGCCGTTGTTTTTAATCAACGGTTTCCTTGAGGCGGGTAAGACCCAGTTCCTGGACTTTACCATGCAGCAGGATTATTTTAAGGCAGACGGCAAGACCCTTCTTATTGTGTGTGAGGAAGGGGATACGGAATATGATGAGAAAAAGCTTAAAAAGAACAGGACAGCTGTGGTATATGTGGATTCATTTGAGAAGCTGACACCCCAGTATCTGAATGAGCTGGAAGTGGTATACCGTCCGGAACGTGTCCTTATGGAATGGAACGGCATGTGGAACCAGGATGAACTTAAGCTGCCTGATGACTGGACCATATACCAGCAGATTACCATCATTGACGGCTCCACCTTTGACCTTTACGTGCAGAATATGAAGCCCCTTTTAGGCGCCATGCTGCGCGGGTCTGAGCTTGTCATCATGAACCGGTGCGACGGCATCCCGGATGAGAAGCTGACAGCCTACCGCCGTACCATCCGGGCCATGAGCCGGGACAGCGAGATCGTGCTGGAAGATAAGGACGGTGAGATTGAGCAGGCCACCCTGGAGGAGGACCTTCCCTATGACCTGAGCGCGGATGTGATTGAAATCAAACCAGAAGATTACGGCATCTGGTATATTGACTGTATGGACCAGCCGGAACGGTACAAGGACAAAGTGGTGGAATTTACCGCCATGGTGTTAAAGTCCCCCAAATTCCCCAAGGGACAGTTCGTGCCCGGCCGTATGGCCATGACCTGCTGTGAAGCAGATATGACCTTCCTTGGCTTTATGTGCAAATGGGAAGGCGCAGAAGAGTATAAGACCAAGCAGTGGGTTAAGGTACGGGCCAAAGTGGGGATTGAATACCAGAAGGATTACCACGGTGAAGGTCCTGTGCTGTATGCAGAGAACGTGGAGCGGGCGGAAGAGATAAAGGATGTAGTACAATTTTAACCAGTATCGGTTGGGATAGGATGAAGGGGCATGGAATCCATGCCCCTTTGGCGTGCCGTCTTGCATACCTGTCATCAGACTGTTTTGTGGTGTGAGGACTCTGAACGCCGGATTAAGGCATCCCGGTCCAGGATAAGATAGCCATATCCGTGTTTCTCCAGTATCCCTTCCGCGCAGAGCTGGTTTAACAGCCGGAACATATGGCGGTAACTCATTCCCACGGAACAGGAGACATCGGACAGGATATCACTGAACATGCGGTTGTGGGATGTCTGCAGGATGTAGGAGCAGAGCCGTTCCTCGCCGGAGTACAGGGAGGAGGACACAAAATTGGCTGAGCTTCGCAGCAGCTTTAAGGCCAGTTCATTTCCCACCCTGTTCAAGAATACGGTATTGGATTTAAGGGCCGCACTGTGTATACTGAGGGAGATAGTGATACATTCAAAATCCGTGATTGCCACAATGGTGGTGGTTGCGCTCCTCAGGCCGGTCATAAGTTCCAGGTCGCCAATGATGCCCTCCGATACATAGTAGCAGAGGACCAGGTTCCTGCCGTTGGGGGCAGTAGAGCATATTTTGGCTTTGCCGCACATGATGACGCCAAGCCAGGTAAGGGGCATCCCCTCCCGGAGAAGGGTTTCCCCGGCCTTATAAGACACAAGCCTGCAGGAGTCAGGGTACATATCCTGAAGGCCGTATTCCGATAGTTTTTCCCTGTGTTTATCTGACATGGGCAGTTCTTTCATCTCAATATCACCTCTGCCTCCATTATAACAGGTAATGCCACAAAACAGTAGGACAAATGTCCTATGCCCTGTTGGGGGAATGCGGTTATAATCAGTGCATGAATCTTAAGGGAGGTGGAAGGATGTATGGACTGCTGGCTCTTTTGACCGGTTTGGTACTATCCGTCATGGTTTCGGTTAATGGAATCCTGTCAGGATCATACGGCGTATTCCGGGCATCCGTCATCATCCATGTGGTGGGTATCCTCTTTGCATACCTGCTGTGTGCTGTGAGGAAGGAAAACAGGAAACTGACAGGACACGCTCCTGCCTGGATTTATCTGGGCGGTGCCATAGGCGCATTTACCACTGTGTTTAACAATCTGGCCTTTGGCCATATAAGCATGACCAGCATAGTGGCGTTGGGGCTTTTAGGGCAGGCCCTCATGTCCCTGGTGATTGACTGCCTTGGGCTGTTTGGGATGAAGCGGTGTCCGTTTTGCAGATATAACCTGGTGGGGCTGGCATTTTCCCTGACAGGGATTTTTGTCATGCTGGATGCCACGGTTGGCAAAGCCGCATATGCGGTCCTGCTGTCCCTGGCCGCAGGGGTCACGGTAGTCCTGTCAAGGACTGTCAATGCACGGCTGTCCGGGAAAGTGGGCGCGCTTTCAGGGTCACTGGTTAATCATATGGCAGGACTTCCCGTTACAGTGGTCATCTGTGTGCTGGCCGGGGAAACCATGAAGCCTGTATCCGGCAGCGGGCTGGCCGCCCACCCCTTTATTTATACGGGCGGCATGATGGGCGTCATTGTGGTTATGCTGTGTAACCTTACGGTTCCCAGGCTTCCGGCCTTCCGGCTTACCATGCTTACATTCGTGGGGCAGATATTTACCGGAGTCCTCCTGGATGTGGCGGCAGGAAAGGGCAGGGTGGATGCATCATTTGCAGGAGGGCTGATGATTGCGGCGGGAATTGCTGTCAACATGGGATTGGAGAGAATAGACATTGCCGGGAAAAAACTTAACTGAATATTGCGGCGCAAAAGCAGGCATAAGCTGGGATGATCAGCGTATGCCTGCTTTTGTGTATAGGATGGAGAACATCTCATGAACACATTTATTCCTTTTTACTGAAATTTATGTAATGCGGTACTGGGATAAGAAATTTTGTTTGTGATGCGTTCCCCTGCCCGTTGTAACTCCGCAACCATCCGGTTCATGTTTGACCGGAGCATTTCAGTGGAACCTACCAGACTGATGGTTGCCCGGAGCGTTCCCCTCAAATCAAAAATCGGTACTGCAATACTTCCGACGCCCACACTTAATTCGCTTAACTCAACCGCATACCCCTGGCGGATGATTTCCTTGATGCAATTCCAAAGTTCTTCTTTATTGGTTATGGTGTATGGGGTTAAAGATTGTAAGTCACTATTCTCAATCAGTTTCTTCTGTTCTTTTGAGGACATATGTGCAATTAAAAGTTTCCCTGAGGCAGATGCATGCAAGGGGAGGTTAGTGGCAGAATTGGGGACATAGGCATAGGGGCTTTGGGGAGGGACCACTGTCTCTAATGTATAGATGTCGCTGTAGAAACTGATCTGCAGGCAGGTGGTCGCCCTGAACTTTTTGGATATGTTCAGCATTTCTGCATAGGATGCATCGCGGATGCTTTTAAGCTGAAACTCATAAAGCTGTGTGGATTTTGTATAGAACTGATATCCCAATGAGTAGGTCCCGCGCTCCACGTCCTTTGCCAGGTACCCATTCAGCACCAGGGTCTGGGCCAGCCCTCTCGCTGTGTTGATGTTCAGGCCCAGCAGCTCCGTTATTTCTTTTAGCGTAATCCTGGAATTCGAATTGGCAACACAATTGATGATATCAAGTGCCCTCTGCACTGATTGGATTTTTTTAATATCTCCTTCCATCTTTAAAACCCCCTTCGTTTGATATGCACAAATTATCCTTATCTGTTTTGAGTATAATGTGAGAAAAAACATTTAATGACGATATTGTCGTCTATATCGTTGCATTATCGTCTGTATATGCTATTATAATTAATAATCGTTGATATTTCAATACAAAACGATGGAAAATACGAAATTGGAAGGGAGGATATTTTTCGGAGAATAAATTGAGAAAGCAATGTAAGCAGTGAAACACATGTTTGAATGACGTATTAAGCTGAATTTCGTATGAAAGGGACGGGTATTACAATGAAGAGAAGAATGTATGCAAGAATATTAGCGGGTATGATGGCACTTTCACTGTTAACCGGGTGCCAGAACACGGCAGGAACAAAAGCGGACAGCACGGCAGTCGGTTCCTCGGCGCCGTCAGCGGCAGACACCCCGGCAGCAGGGGATAAAACAGAAGAAAAAGGACTTAAGGTTGCGCTTCTGATTAACGGTGTTTTAGGCGACCAGTCTTATTATGATTCTGCCGCCGCCGGGATGGAGGCAATTAAGGAAAGTTACGGGTGTGAGACAAAGATAGTTGAGATGGGAAGCGATGCAACAAAATACGAACCTACCATTACCGAATACTCTGAGTCCGGGGACTGGGATATCATTATACTCTGTACCAACACTTTAAAGGAAATCCTCCAGGAAATCGCACAGGATTACCCGGACCAGAAATACATATTATTTGGGGCAAGGGCTGACTATGAGAACTTCAATATGTCCAACGTGTACACGGTTGATTACCTTGCCAATGAAGGCGCCTATCTGGCCGGAGTGGTGGCAGCCGGACTTACAACCTCTAAGGCAGAGGGCATGAATGAAGAAAAGGTAATCGGCTTTGTTGGCGGACAGGATGTGACGGTAATCAATGATTTCCTGATTGGATTCATAGAAGGGGCAAAGTCCGTGGACAGCGACATCAAGGTCATAACCTCCTATGTGGGAGATTATGTCAACACCGGTAAAGGAAAGGAACTGGCCCTGACACAGATACAGCAGGGAGCTGATGTCATCTTCCAGTGCGCAGGCGGAGCGGGGACCGGTGTGTTTGAAGCTGCTTCCGAAAAAGGAGTCCTTGCAATCGGCTGTGATGCGGACCAATATGAAGTATTAAAATCAATGGATGATCCGCTGGCAGATGTGATTGCGACCTCTGTCATGAAACGTGTGGGAGTCTCCATTGAGCGCGCGGTTGGGATGGCCATTGACGGAACTCTTCCCTATGGTTCCTTTGAACTGGTTGGTGTTAAGGAAAATGTAACCGGGATAGCGGTTAATGATAATTATAAAACCATCGTGCCGGACGAAATTGTGGCAAGCGAGGAGCAGGCTGAAAAGGCTATTGTGGATGGGACCATAAAGGTATCAACCGCATTGGGAATGACCACAGAGGAAGTAAGCGAAATCCGTAATTCCGTAAAGCCGTGATTACCCTAAGACATGAACCATTTTTCAGGAGAAGGTAGAAACGTGGATAATACGAATATTTTGGAAATGAGAAATATCACAAAGGTTTACCCTACCGGACTTGTGGCCAACAATCATGTGGATTTCTCCCTCAGGAAGGGGGAAATCCATGCGCTGGCAGGGGAAAATGGCGCAGGTAAGACAACCCTGATGAAAGTACTGTTTGGTTTGGAAAAACCGGATGAAGGGGAAATCATCCTAAGCGGCGCATCTGTGTCCATCCATAATCCCATTGACGCCATCCACAAGGGTATTGGTATGGTGCACCAGCATTTTATGCTGATACCGTCCCTGACCGTGGCGGAGAATATCGTGCTGGGGGATGAGCCGGGGAAATATGGTGTGCTGGATAACCGCATGGCCAGCGAGATGGCAAGGACCATCGGACAGAAATATAACATGAATGTGGATCCGGAAGATGTGGTGGCTGATTTACCGGTGGGTATCCGCCAGAAAGTGGAGATTTTAAAAGCACTGCATAAAGGAGCAGACATATTAATCCTGGATGAACCCACAGCCGTGCTCACCCCGCAGGAGACAAAGGAATTATTTGCAGAGCTGAAGGGGCTCAGGGACAAGGGACATACGATTGTATTCATATCCCACAAGCTGAATGAGGTCAAGGAACTGTGCGACCGTATTACCATATTAAGGGATGGGAAGGACGTAGGGGTCTATGATGTAAAGGATGTTTCGGAACAGAAGATTTCCAGCCTGATGGTGGGCAGGAATCTGGAGGTGAACACACAGAAAGACCCGGTTGAACCAGGCCGGATTGTCCTTGATGTCAGGAATCTGAATAAGGAAAATGAATCTGGCAGACAGGTTTTACACGACATTAATTTTCAGATCAGGGCGGGTGAGATTGTTGGGATTGCAGCCGTGGAGGGCAATGGACAGAAGGAACTGTCTGAGATAACCGCAGGACTGGAAGGCTTTTCGGAAGGTGATATCACTGTCTCAGGAACCTCGATTAAAAATAAGACAATAAAGGAAATCCGCGGCATGGGGGTCTCCCATGTGCCGGAAGACAGGGTGGCTGTGGGCCTGGTGGGGGATGCCAGTGTCAGCGACAACCTTATCACTTATGTTTATGATAAAAAAGAGTATTCATCCCATGGCCTTTTAGACAGGAAGAAGATTGCAGGCTATGCCAGGGATTTACGGGAAAAATTCCTTGTAAAATCCAAGGACGGGACAGAGGCGGTCCGTATGCTCAGCGGAGGGAACATGCAGAAGGTGGTGGTGGCCAGGGAATTTTCCACCAATCCCCAGCTTATCATACTGAACCAGCCCACCAGGGGCATCGACGTGGGCGCTACCGAGTTTGTGCGGCAGAAGGTTTTAGAACTCAGAAGCAGGGGAAGCGCCGTGCTGCTGGTATCTGCAGATTTGAATGAACTGTTCGAACTCAGTGACCGTCTGATGGTTATGTTTGACGGCAGGATCACGGCAGATATAAAAGACGTGGGCCAGGTCACGGAAAATGAACTGGGCGAGTATATGCTTGGCCTTAAGAAACAGGAGGGAATGTAATGGAGATTAAAAAGATTGAAAAAACATTTGACGGTCTGCGTCTGCTGGTTGCCATTGCCATCTCTATCCTTTTCATGTTGATTGTGATTACGGCTGTAAGCGGCAGTCCCATGGCTTCGCTGGGAACCTTTCTGTTCGGACCGTTTCAGAGCGTATCCAGGATCGGAAATATAATTGAACTGGCCATTCCCCTTACATTTACAGGACTGGCAATCTGTATCATGTTTGAGGCAAACCAGATTAACTGTGCGGTAGAGGGAAGCTTCTTCATGGGCGCAGTGATTGCGACCGCTGTTTCCGTGTTCCTGCCGCTGCCTTTTGGAATCCACCAGCTTGTCATATTCCTGGCCAGCGGGGTAATCGGCGGCCTCATATGCCTGGTTCCGGCAATCCTGAAGGTGAAATTCCAGGCAAATGAACTGGTATCCTCCCTGATGTTAAACTACATCGTATTATATTCAGGCCTGTTTATCGTGAACCGGTTCCTGGTTGATTCACAGGCAGGATATTTTGCATCCTATTCCATCAGCAGATCCTCCAAGCTGCCTCCCATTGTGCCGCATACAAGAATCCATTTCGGGATTGTGATTGCAGTCCTTTGCGTCATATTCATCTATCTTGTCATGTACCGGACCAGACTGGGGTATGCAATACGGATGGCCGGAAAGAATGAGAATTTTGCCAGGTACACGGGAATCAGCGTGCTGACTGTAATCTTTGCATCCCAGGCCATCGGCGGATTTATCGGGGGCATGGCGGGAAGCATTGAAATCCTTGGCATGTACCGGAGGTTCCAGTACACGGCATCACCGCAGTATGGCTTTGACGGCATCATCATTGCCACCCTGGCAGATTACAAGCCGCAGATGATTCCGGTGGCGGCCCTGTTCCTGGCCTACATAAGGATTGGGTCAGACATCCTGTCCAGGACCACGGATGTACCAGTGGAGATTGTCAGCGTGGTACAGGCAATTGCTGTCTTATTCGTGGCATCCAAATTGTTCCTGAATAAGTATAAACAGTGGGCCATTGTTAGAGCAGCAAAGACAAAGGAGGCATAGGTATGGAAGCAGTAATCCGTGGAGTTTTTTCAGCTGCATTTTTATATTCCGCACTGCGTGTGACAACGCCCATCCTGTTTGCGGCCCTTGGAGGAGCAGTGGCAAAGAAGGCAGGGGTGACGAATATCGGTCTTGAGGGAACCATGCTTGCCAGCGCCCTTGCAGGGGTGGTGGGAAGCGCTTATACCCAGAGCCTGCTCATAGGCGCCTTGTGCGGCATTGCAACAGGGCTTTTGATTTCAGGGCTTCTGGCGTATTTTGCCATTAAGCTGAAGGCGGAGATTTTTCTTACTGGACTGATGATGAATATGATTGCCTCCGGGGCAACCGTGTTCATCATGTATATGCTCACAAAAGATAAGGGCACTACCACCAAGTTCAAAAGCCTGGTTTTCCCCCAGGTACCCCTGCCTCTGATTAAGGACATCCCCTTTGTGGGTGAAGTGGTATCCAACCATAACATCCTGACCTATCTGGCATTCCTGTCAGTTGCCCTGGTATGGTTTTTCATAAACAGGACCAAGCTGGGAATCCGGATACGGGCGGTGGGAGAGAATCCGAAGGCAGCGGAAAGCGTGGGTATCAATATCATCAAAACCCAGGTAACGGCGCTGCTGATATGCGGATTCCTGGCATCCCTTGGGGGGATGTATCTTTCCATGGGATATGTGTCCTGGTTTTCAAGGGATATGACGGCCGGACGGGGATTTACAGCAGTTGCGGCCCAATACCTGGGCAGGGCCAATGCAGGGGGGACGTTGATGGCTTCCCTGGTGTTCGGCACTGCGGACGCACTGGCCAATGTACTTCAAAGCCTGCGGGTCCCGGCTGAATTTGTCCAGATGATTCCCTATGCAGCCACCCTGCTGGGGCTGGTTTTCTACTCCGTAAATGCAAAAAGGATAAGGCGGCTTAAAAAGCTGGCAAAATAGCAGAAAGGATAATTAAAATGTTTGTTGTGATGGATTATGGGGATAAAATCTGCCCTGATTTTACGTCTGCCCATGTAAAGGCAGCGAATTACAGGCAGGAGGATTCCATATTCATGGGACCCTGGAAGCCGCTTATGGAGCGGCGGGGATTTCCTGAGGCAGATGGCAGGAATGCGCTGGATTTGTTGTATGACAAGATAAAAATGGCCGGGGAGAAAGTGTATTATGTCTGTCTGGGCCAGATGACCACATTGGGATGCCTGATGTTTACACATCCGGAGGTGAAGGCGGATATAAAAAGAATCCTGATATGTCCAGGAGAACAGAATAAGGACAGGAATTGCCCTGTATCAGAAGAACATATCCTGTCTGATCCTGTTGCTGCCAGGATTGTCATGGATGCAGATGTGACAAAAGTCATAATGGCTGAAGAAACACAGCAGGCCCAATATGAAACCATGAAGCGCTGTATATCCGGGCAGGAACCCGTGGATGTAAAGCCGTCTGTGTCTGCCACGGTCATCCTGGACCTGGGATGTACCTATGGGTCTTTATATATTGACAGGCTGGATATCTGTAAGAAGAAACCGAACGCAGTGTTGATTGGAGGATATTATGATGGAAAAAATCCCGGTAATCATTGATACGGATCCTGGCAGTGACGATATTTTTGCCATCTTCCTTGCAAACAGCAGCAGCCGGCTGGATATCAGGGGATTGTCCGTGGTTGCAGGTAATATGAAGGCGGAACTGACCTTTGAAAATGGACTTGCCATCAAGGAATTTGCAGGTATGAATACCAAGGTCGCTTTTGGGGCTGAGGGACCGATGTGCATTGAACAGAGGGTTGGGTCCTTCCTTCATGGCGACAGGGGACTTGGGAAATTTGATATCCCCAAACCCACAGGCAGCGCCTTAAAACAGCCTTCCTGGGACTTTATCCATGATGAGGCCGTCAGATGCAGGGGAAATCTTGTAATCATTGCTTTGGGACCACTTACGAACCTGGCTGCAGCTATCATAAAATATCCGGATATGGAATCCCTTATTAAAGAAATCGTGATGATGGGAGGGTCAGCAGACTATGGCAACCGTTCTGCGTATGCCGAGTTTAACATCTGGGCAGATCCCCACAGCGCCAGGATTGTATTTGATTCCGGTATCCCCGTGCGTATGCTGGGCCTGAATGTGACAAACCGCTCAGCCATCCCATTTAACAGGATGGGGGAGCTTTACAGGATAAAAAGCAGGATAAGCAGGGCGGTTGAAGATGTATTTTATTATTATGAGGAATATTTCAGGAAAATGAATATCCCTGGAATTGTAATCCATGATGCGGTAGCTGTGGCAGCTGTCATTGATCCGTCCATGTTCTGCTGGATGAAAGCCAGCGTCAAAGTGGAAACCCAGGGAACGCTGGAAGATGGCAGGACGCTTGTTTACCATGGGGATGAGGACCGTGTCCTGGTTGGAATGGATATTGACATGGACATGTATGTCAATCTTTGCATGGACATGATGGAATATTACCGGAAAGAGGAAGAAATCAGTGTGTAAGGTAAGCTCGGAAAGGATACAGAAGGATATTGAAACCCTGAGCCGGATTTCCTCCACACCCGCTGAACAGGGAATCACCAGAATCAGCTGGACCAGGGAATACGCAAAGGGAACCGATTATATCAAACAGCGTATGGAGGAAACAGGGCTGCAGGTATGGGAAGATGAGCTGGGCAATGTGTGCGGGCTTATGGAGGGGAGTACCGGAAAGGGGGTCATTGTAACCGGATCCCATCTGGACACGGTCATCTGCTCTGGCGCATATGACGGGATACAAGGGGTTGCCTGCGCCATAGAGGCAGCCAGATTCCTGATGGACAACCAGATAAAGCTAAGCCATTCATTGGAAATCATAGGTATGGTAGAGGAGGAAGGCACCCGCACCGGCAATGTGCTCACGGGAAGCTCCTACTTATGCAGGTCGCTGGAAGATGAGGAAATTCCGTATTATAAGGATAAGGATGGCGTAGCCCTGGATGAGATGCTGAGACAGTATAGGGAGGAAGAGAGGGTCAAGGTGGCCCGTCACAGGGCGCTTAAGGAACCTCCGGCTGCATTCATAGAAGTCCATGATGAGCAGGGGCCTGTCCTGGAACAAAAGGGGATTGAAATCGGTATTGTCAGGAAGATAAGGGGAATCATCAATTTTGAAGTAAGGCTGAAGGGAAAAGGCGGACATCCCGGTACGGTGCCCATGAGTTTAAGAAGGGACAGCAGCCTTTCCGCCTATGAGGTCTGTCTGAAGGCCAGCCGTTTTGTGGAGCAGGAATATAATGACGAGGCCACCATCACGATTGGGAAGATGAAACTGCTTCCCGGGTCCGGCAACAGCATTGTACAGGAAACCATATTCTCGGTGGACATACGCTTCAGCCGCCAGGACATCGGGGAAACGATTGAAAGGCAGGTCCACAGGTATCTGGATGAGGCTGCCGGCAAAAGGGGATTATCCGTGGAAATAAAATCATTTACAAGAAAGTCTCCTGCGCCGTTAGATGAAAAGATAATTGACGCAATCAGGAAGTCCTGTCTGGACATGGACGAGGATTACCTGCTTATGGACAGCGGAGCGGGCCATGATTCCATGAACTTTGCATCCATATGCCCAACGGCCATGATATTTTCCCCGTGTGCCGGGGGCGTCAGCCATAATGTGGAGGAATATGTATCTGAGCAAGCCCTGGAAAAGGTAACGGAGGCCTTGATACGTACGATAATAAGATTGGATAAGGAGATTTAAGGAAATGGAGTCAGATAAGAAAAAAACAGATGGTACACAAGATCACAGCCAGGAAATAGATGAACCGGTGTCCATGTATATTCTGTTTGCAAGAATGTTTTCTATTATAGCCAGGCGCGTAGAAGAGAGGCTGGGGGATGAGGGACGTGAACTCATGGCCCAATCCGTACAGGAATTTGGTGAAGGGCGGGGAAAGGATATTGCCAGAAGGGCCAGGCAGAGGGGAAATGAAAACGACCTTCAGAATTATCTTGTGAATTACGATATGGAGCGGAGCGGCCTGTTTGGCTATGAGAATACATATGGGAAAGAAGAGGTGCGCCAGGAATTTGACAGGTGCATATTTGCTGAGACCTGGATGAAGGAAGGGCAGGAACGTTATGGCCGCATTTATTGCGAAAACATAGATCCCTCCATTGCGCGCGGATATAATGAAAGGCTTGAGTGTGTGCATGATAAGATGATGTATGATGACCATAAATGTACCTTCTGTTTTAAGATGAGATGATTTAAGTATATCTGTCCTATGTACGGCATCAGGAAAAAAATAAGTAAAAACATTGACAGCTGCACCAATATCTGTTATAGTTAACTATTGTAGGAAGCGAGAGGATGAAAGGCCGCGACGTGCCTGTATTACCTCTCGTTTTTTGTGTGAAAAGGATGTTCGTTTCGTGAAGAAACGCTCTTAATATTGCGGTGCATCACATGTCATATTTCCTGAGCAGGGGTGCGGGTATGGGGCTGTATAAGGTTATACGGCGCCACACCGGGAGATATGGTTCTGGCGGTAATGTGGGGGAAATGCACAAGGCGGCCTGTCTGCTTTCCATGAGGGAGAGGGACAGAGGAAGAAAGGACATAATCAGTTATATGGAGACAGTTAAGTTTGACGAGTTACAATTAGACGAAAGAATTATCCGTGCTATTACGGAAATGGGATTTGAGGAGGCTTCACCTATCCAGGCCCAGGCCATCCCGGTAGCCATGGAGGGCCGTGACATGATTGGCCAGGCCCAGACCGGTACCGGCAAGACGGCGGCATTCGGAATCCCCCTTCTTCAGAAGGTGGACCCAAAGGTGAAAAAGCTCCAGGCCATCATACTGCTTCCCACAAGGGAGCTGGCAATCCAGGTGGCGGAGGAAATGCGCCGTCTGGCCAAGTTCATGCATGGCACAAAGGTGCTTCCCATTTACGGAGGGCAGGATATTGTAAAGCAGATACGTTCCTTAAAGGACGGCACACAGATTGTGGTGGGAACACCTGGCCGTGTGATGGACCATATGCGCCGTAAGACCGTAAAGATGGACCATGTGCACACCGTTGTGCTGGATGAAGCGGACGAGATGCTGAATATGGGATTTTTAGAGGATATGGAAACCATCTTAAGCCAGCTTCCCGAAGAGAGGCAGACCCTGATGTTTTCAGCAACCATGCCTCAGGCCATTGCGGATATTGCCAGGAAGTTCCAGGATGATCCCGTAACGGTCCGGGTCATCAAAAAGGAACTGACCGTTCCCAAAGTGACCCAGTATTATTATGAAGTAAAGCCAAAGAACAAGGTGGAGGTCATGTGCAGGCTGTTAGACATGTATGCGCCAAAGCTTTCCATTGTGTTCTGTAATACAAAGAGGCAGGTAGATGAACTGGTGCAGGCGCTTCAGGGCAGGGGATATTTTGCAGAAGGCCTTCACGGGGATTTAAAGCAGGTGCAGCGTGACCGCGTCATGGGCAGTTTCCGCAATGGACGCACCGATATCCTGGTAGCAACGGATGTGGCGGCCCGGGGTATTGACGTAGGCGACGTGGAAGCGGTATTCAACTATGATGTGCCACAGGATGACGAGTACTATGTGCACAGGATCGGCCGTACCGGAAGGGCGGGACGCGAAGGCAAGGCGTTCAGCCTGGTTGTGGGCAAGGAAGTGTATAAGCTGCGTGACATCCAGCGCTACTGTAAGACCAAGATCATTCCCCAGGCCATCCCGTCCCTGAATGATATTACGGAAATCAAGGTGGAGAAGGTACTGGACCAGGTAATGGATATACTGAACGATAATGACCTGACCAAGATGGTGAACATCATTGAGAAAAAGCTGATAGAAGAGGATTACACTTCCATGGACCTGGCTGCAGCCCTTCTCAAGATGAATATGGGCGATGACAATGAAGATGTCATTGACTGCACCATGCCGGCCCGTTCACTGGATGACCTGGACAGCTTTGGAAGAGGCATGGGCCGCGGACGCGGACGTGAGAGAGGCAGTTCCTCTGCTTACGGACGGGGCCGCAGGGGGGCAACCGACAGGGCTGCCATCGATTATGTCCTGGGCGAGGGCGATGGTCAGATGGCAAGGCTTTTCATCAACATCGGCAAGGCCCAGAGGGTCACGCCAGGAGATATCCTGGGCGCTGTTGCAGGCGAATCAGGAATCCCGGGCCGTATGGTGGGAAGCATTGACATGTATGACGGATACACATTTGTGGATGTGCCTGGACAGTATGCGGACGAAGTGCTGAAGGCCATGTCCCATGCTAAGATTAAAGGCAGGAATGTGCATGTGGAAAAAGCGAACAGTAATAGAAGATAGACCATAAGATAAAGGCGGAGCGCTGTGTGAGGTTACACAGTCTCTGCCTTATCTGCTTTTGGAAATATTAATTTTTGGAGGTCATGCAGATGAAGGAAGGTTACGCGGACAACCGCTTTGCTTCATTATATTATAAGGAGCTGGGGCAGGGAGTGCCTCTTGTGATGCTTCATGGAAATGGTGAAAGCCACCAGATATTCGGGCGGCTGGCAGAGCTTATGAGCCGGTATTACCGGGTCATCCTTATGGACAGCCGCGGGCATGGGGCTTCGAAACTGAAGGATACGGTCCGGACCCAGGAGCTTACCACTTCCGGTATGGCAGATGACGTGATGCAGGTGATGGATGTGCTCCATGTGCCAAAGGCAGTCATCCTGGGCTTTAGCGACGGCGCCAACGTGGCCCTGGAGGCAGCAAGCCGGTATCCGGATAAGGTGCTGGCCGTGGTGGCTGTCAGCGGCAATGCGCTGCCAAAGGGCATGACGGCTGTCTCCTATGCCCAGGTAAAGGCCGGTTATAAGTTCTGGCGTGTGGTGGAGAAGCTGCCCATGCCCCGGAGGGTGAAGGAACGTGCAGTATCAGGCCGTCAGTTAAATGGACTGATGGCCAACTGGCCCCATCTTACGGCAGCGGAACTGTCCCTGATCCAGGCCCCTGTACTGCTCCTTACCGGACGCCGCGACATGATACGTCCCCGCCATACCCTGTGGATGGGGGAACAGATCCCGGATGCAAAGGTGGTGTTTGTCAAGGGAGCGGACCATTTTACACTGCTGAAAAAGGAAAGGGCCTATGCAGGCCATATTGTCGGATGGCTGCGGGAAAAGGGACTGTAGGTCAGGGAACGCTTATTTCCAGTGCTTATTCCCGATGCTTATTCCCGGTCCTTATTTCCAGTTCTCACTTAAGAAGTCCACGATATCAGCTGCCTTTGGCGGACATCCGCCCAGGGTTTTTGCAAAGCAGGAGGTGCATTGGCCGATGCCGATGGCGCCTTCTTTTCCTTTATATCCCTGGCCGATGCAGATGGGCGCAAGGCCCTTCCTCAGGTATCCGCTGTCATTTAAACGGTCCAGGGCGTAAATCAGGGAACCGTAACAGGCGCTGCAGGCATCGGATGGCCTGGCGTAGGAAGCCAGGTTTTCAACCCGCCGGGTCATACGGAACTGGCCGTCCGCCTCAGACGCCTGGTTTAAGTAGACCGTGTTGGCGTGGGCAACATCCGTGCTTCCGACACCCAGGCGCTCCGCCAGGGTGATGTAAGGCACTGTTTCCACCGGATATCCCATACAGCCGCATACAAACGCATCACAGAGCACCGGGTCCTTAAAGCCCAGCACACGGTTCATCACAACCGGATTGCCGCCTTCCTCAAAATCCAGGTCCCCGCAGATATTGTCCACCAGGATGAAGCCGCCGGGGACGATGGTGTTCAGATGGGCAATGGGTTTATGAAGGCCCAGGGTGTGGAAACGGCGTTTTTCCGAATTAGGGATGATTCCTTTGTTGTTCTTGAGGGCGCAGGTAACCGTGGTCTGGCAATGGCCCTTGAGTACCGGCATGTTAATCATATAGTCTACCACAGCAGCCTTGTCGCAGAGCTTGATCTTCATTCCGGCAGCGTCATACTCCTTCCAGGTATCCTTTTGCAGGTCCTCAAAGGGAACATTGTAATGGCGGCATACCCGGTCATATCCGGCTGCCCGGAACGCCTCTCCCGTACGGTCGCCTACCCAGGAGCCTTCCATCACAGTGATATCCTTGAATCCGTGCTCCTGAAGGTATTCAATGACCCCGGCCAGGAGTTCGCTGTGGGTGGTGGCTCCGCTGGACGGGGCCTTGGCCGTGACCAGGTTGGGCTTTAATGCCACCTTCTTATCCCTGCTACCGATATCCCCGGCCACATCGGCCTGTTCCAGCACCTTCTTTGCCATATTTTTATAATCCTTGCCATGAATGATGATGATATCGTTTCTTTCCATATGTTAAGGTCCTTTCTGGTTGCGCTTGTTTTGATGTAACACAGACGTTTCTTCTCCTATTATAAATGTTACATCCCATTTTGTGAATAGGCGGAATGCGAATGTGGGGATATGCCTTGTATATGACGGACTGCATTGACTGATATACAAAAAAGGGTTATGATGGGTTGGAATGTAAATGAAGGACAGGAGTGGGCTTGATGGTTAAGACAAATGTGATGAGGCTTTTGGATGCGGCTGGGATTGCCTATGGGACAGGAACCTATGAGGTGGATGAAAACGACCTGTCGGGCAGCCATGCAGCGGACCTTTTGGGAGTGGAACATGACAGGATGTATAAAACCCTGGTGTTAAAGGGCGAGAAAAAGGGTTACCTTGTATGCTGCATCCCTGTGGATGAGGAGCTGGACCTAAAGAAGGCGGCCAGGGCAGCAGGGGAAAAGAAGGTGGAATTGATCCACGTCAGGGATATGCTGGCAGTGACCGGCTACATCAGGGGCGGCTGTTCCCCCATTGGGATGAAGAAGCATTTCCCTACTTATATAGAAGAGATGGCGCAGCTATATGATACCGTCATGGTGAGCGCGGGACAGCGGGGCGTCCAGGTCACGCTGGAACCGGAGGCGCTGAGGGCGTATGTGGAGGGGACGTTTGTTTCCCTTGTTTAGGAATGCGGATTGTATTATAATGGAAATATCTAAGACAAAATCAGGCTGTTTAACAGGAAACAGCCGATTAAAGTTAATGTAAAAAGGAGAAGGAACCTATGGACAGAAAAGAGATTTACAGCAGGGTAGACCACACATTATTGGGGCAGGACGCCACATGGAGCCAGATTAAGGAAATCTGCGACGACGCCATGGCGTATGGAACGGCCAGCGTATGCATACCGCCGTCCTATGTGAAGCGGGCAAAGGAATATATGGGGGACCGGATGGCGGTATGTACGGTCATCGGATTCCCCAATGGCTATAATACAACGGCGGTCAAGGTCTTTGAGACAAAGGATGCCATTGCCAACGGCGCGGATGAGATTGACATGGTCATCAATATCGGTGACTTAAAGGACAAGGCATATGACCGGATAAAAGAGGAGATTACCCAGCTGAAGGCTGCCTGCGGCAGCCGTATCCTGAAGGTAATCATTGAGACCTGTCTCCTTACGGACGAGGAAAAGGTCAAGATGTGCGGAATCGTCACCCAGGCAGGGGCGGATTTCATCAAGACATCCACCGGGTTTTCCAAGGCAGGGGCTACGTTTGCAGATATCAGGCTGTTCTCTGGGCATATCGGGGAATGCGTGCGCATGAAGGCTGCCGGAGGGATTAAGTCCTTTGAGGATGCGGAGGAATTCATCAACCTGGGCGCAGAACGTCTGGGAACCAGCCGGATTGTCAAGCTGGCCAAGGCGGAAAGGGGGAGCGCGGATGGACAGAAAGAAGCTGATACAGGCAGCTATTGACGGGCTGCCCAGATCCTATGCCCCTTATTCGCATTTTCATGTCTCTGCGGCCCTGCTCTGCGGGGACGGAACGGTCTTTACAGGGAATAACATTGAGAATGCGTCCTATACGCCCAGCGTATGCGCTGAACGGTGTGCATTTTTTAAGGCGGTGAGCGAGGGCAGAAGGGATTTTGCGGCCATCGCAATCTGCGGCGGGCCGGATGGGGTGATAAAGGATTACTGTACGCCCTGCGGCGTGTGCAGGCAGGTGATGAGGGAATTCTGTAATCCGTCCACCTTCCGGATCCTGGTGGCAAAAAGCGCGGAGGATTACAGGGAATATACCCTGGAACAGCTTCTGCCGGACAGCTTTGGACCGGATGACCTGGAGAAATAAGGATTGGTGCTGTGAAAGGCGGTGGATACTGTGAGGATGTATGACTTAATTGAGACCAAGAAGCGGGGCGGCGCCCTTACAAAGGATGAGATTGCCTATATGGTCAGGGGATTCGTGGATGGAGGGATTTTGGACTACCAGATGTCAGCCATGCTGATGGCAATTTATTTTCAGGGAATGAATGACCAGGAAATCACATATCTTACATTAGAGATGGCCCATTCCGGGGACATGGTGGACCTGTCTCCCATTGAGGGAATCAAGGTGGATAAGCACAGTACCGGCGGCGTGGGTGACAAGACAACGCTGGTTGCAGGTCCCATGGTGGCTTCCCTGGGCGTGAAGGTGGCCAAGATGAGCGGCCGGGGCCTGGGACACACGGGAGGGACCGTGGATAAGCTGGAGAGCATACCTGGATTTAAGACGGCCATCCCAAGGGAAGAATTCTTTGATATCGTGAACAGGAACGGCATTGCCGTGATTGGACAGTCCGGCAACATGGTGCCTGCGGATAAGAAGCTGTATGCGCTGCGGGACGTGACTGCCACGGTGGACAGCATACCGCTTATCGCGTCCTCCATCATGAGCAAGAAACTGGCTGCCGGAAGCGACAGCATCGTGCTGGATGTGAAGACGGGCAGCGGCGCATTCATGAAGACCCTGGAGGAGTCCATCAGCCTGGCGCAGAAGATGGTTTCCATCGGATGCCTGGCAGGCCGCAGGTGCTGCGCCCTGATTACCAATATGGATATCCCCCTGGGATACGCCATCGGCAATTCCCTGGAGATGACCGAGGCCATCCGCACATTAAAGGGAGAGGGACCAGAGGATTTAACCAGGGTATGCCTGGAGCTGGCGGCCAACATGCTTCATATGGCCGGCAAGGGGACCGTGGAGGAATGCCGGGGGATGGCGGAGGAATCCATCCATGACGGCAGTGCCCTTAAGTGCCTGGCTTCAATGGTAAAGGCCCAGGGCGGCGATGAAAGCTTCATATGGAAGCCGGAACAGTTTGAATCCCCATCCTGTGCATATGAGGTAAAAGCGCCGGAGGAAGGCTATATCTCCCATATGGACACAGAAGGCATCGGAATCGCCTCCGTGCTTTTGGGAGCCGGACGCAATACAAAGGAAGACGCCATTGACTATGGGGCCGGAATCATTTTAAAGAAAAAGTACGGCGAAAAGGTAATGCCCGGGGATGTCCTTGCGGTCCTTTACGCGGACAGCCAGGAGCGGATACAGGCGGGCGCGGATAAATTCCTCTCATCCTGTACCATCAGCCAGGATGCGCCGGGGCCGGAAACCCTTATATACGCAAGAGTTTCTGAATATGGGGTGGAAAGGTTTGGGTGATTGGAAAAACTTCCATAAATGTTCAGAAAAATCAGCTTGAAAAACGCTGATGTTTGGGGTATAATAACACCAAGATAAATGATGAACGTCTGTAATTACCTGGAATGTTCGACACTCTTACCAATTTTGAACCTACATTAGACACAAGGGATTCCAATATTTTTAAACGGATGTCAGGCCTCCTTTGAGTGGAAGGCAGAAGTTTAAGTGAGGTTGCCCACCTAGCATTGCTAGGCGTCAATAAGTAAGAGACGGCATTTTGGGGTTACAGATGATAAAAGCAGCGGTGCACCCGCTGCTTTCATTCGTTTTACTCCCCATGATACAGGAGCGGATATATGAATATGAAGAATAAGATGATTGCATGGGTGGCCGGTGTTGTTTCCATTGTCATCATACTGATGGTAATCATAGTGACCATGGAGCCGCCAAAGGACGGAATCACCAGGGCCCAGGCGTTTAAGGCCATGGCATTGGCGGTTGCCACCAAGGAAGAATGCGCAAGCCGGGAAAAGGAGCGGGGAAGCTCTTATTTTTCTGCCAAGGAAAAGGACAACTGGTTTGTCAAATACATGGATTACCTCTATGACGAGGGATATCTGGATGAGGAGCTGACGCCGCCCACCCTTTCTGCGGCCCAGGGATACCTTACATATCAGGAGGCGGCATTTATGGCCGGACAGGTTTCCGGCAGGCTTAAGCTGGAGGCCAGGGCCACCAAACATAATAAGGACAGGGCATTTCCGGAGGAGGAGTGGTGGAGGCTCTATGAGGGTATCAGGTCCCAGACAGACCCGGACGGGGCCGTGAAGATGGTGGACGCGGTGCTTTACGGCACGCCTTCCAACCTTCCGCAGGCCGAGAGCTGGACCGCATACACGACAGAAGGCAATTTCGGGTTCCAGGGACTTGCCCTGGACGCGTACCTGGACTGTGAGATACGGTTCCTTGCCAGGGACGGCGAGATGATTGCCATGAGGGAACTGGTGTCGGAGGATGTTGTTTACGAGAACATATGGCTGTCTGAGACAGACGGCAGGAGCTTCAAGGCGTATTTGGGAACAGCCTACCGCGAATTCCCTGTCAGCGAAAAGCTGGGCGATGTATCAGACATGGCAGGCAACCTGGCGGACCTTCACATGGAGGGCGGCAGACTCAGGAAGATTACCATGAAAAAGGAACGCATCAGCGGCAAGGTACTTTCTGTTACAGAGAATGCCATTGAGATTGAGGGATATGGCGAGATACCTGTGTCTGAGAATTTCCATGTATATAAGGTTTACGGGGATTTTAAGATATTAGGTATAAATGATATCCTGGTGGGTTATGACCTGCAGGAATTTGTGGCGGCGGACGGAAAACTGTGTGCAGCGCTGCTGGAACGGGAATTTGACGCCAAGACCATCCGTGTCCTGATCATGGACACCGGATTTAAAAACCTGTACCATCCATCGGTCAGCCTTGTACTGAATAGTCCGGCGCAGATGGAATATGAGAACTCCAAAGGCAAGACGGAGAAGGAGCGCCTGGAAGCGGGAACCGGGTTAACCATCCAGCCAGGGGATGACAGGCTTAAATACGGCCGTATCATCATAAACCCGGATAACCCGGACGGGGTCACGGTCACTTCCATTGAGCGCAGCCAGGGTACGCCGGTCTACACCGGGAAAATGGAAATCAAGGAATGCGATGAGGGACTGGTGCTGGTCAATGACCTGTATCTGGAAGATTACCTGACCAGGGTAGTGCCCAGCGAAATGCCGCCCTCCTATGAAAAGGAGGCCTTAAAGGCCCAGGCCGTATGCGCCAGGACCTATGCATACAGGCAGATCCAGGGCAATTCCTACAGCCAGTACGGCGCCCATGTGGATGACAGTACGAATTTCCAGGTATATAACAACACCCAGGCGGATGAGAAGACCACACAGGCCGTCAAGGAGACATACGGCAGGATGCTTTTCTACGAGGATAAGCCAATCGACGCCTTTTATTTCTCCACCTCCTGCGGCCGTACCGCAGACGCAGGCGTATGGGGCACGGACCCGCAGAAATACCCGTATCTCCAGGCAGTGGAGGTGAAGTCGGGAAGACAGCCCCTGGACGTAGGGGATAATGACAATTTTGATTCCTTTATAAGAAGCAGGGACGTGACAGCCTATGACTCCTCCTACGCCATGTTCCGCTGGGAGACAGATATAAGCAGCGATATGGTATCGGCCCAGATAAATGGGGCCGGAGCAGTCACGGACATGACCATCACGGGGCGGGGGGCAGGCGGTATTGCCAGCGAACTGAGCGTGTCGGGAAGCGGCGGGACAGTGACTGTCAAGGGACAGGGCGCCATCCGTTCCGCCCTGGGGAATCCGGGCATTGTCATTACCAAACAGGACGGCAAGACAATGGAAGGAAGCGCGACCCTTCCCAGCGCCTTCATTTCCATAGAAAAAAGGACAGGAGAGGATGGAAAGCCATCCTTCCACATCTATGGAGGCGGATTCGGCCACGGCGTGGGCATGAGCCAGAACGGCGCCCAGGGAATGGCCAAGGAAGGAAAGGACTATGAATCCATCCTGAAGTTCTTTTACAGTGGGACGGAACTCCGGGAAATTGGCGGATAGGACCTGGATAGGAATGCAGTCCTGATATGAAACGGGGCGGATGACAGCGGATGGGCTATTCCATATGGCCCTGTCCGCTGCCATCCGCCCCGTTTTTTAAAGGACGCAGCACTTAGAATTCAATCATCACGTTATATCTTATTGTCTATCCCTGGACCAGGAATACCTCGGCGTTCTGCATTCCATGCTGTCTTGTCTCAGCGTGTGTATTGAAGAAAATATCGATGTGGTTGCCTTTCACAGCGCCCCCGCGGTCCTCAGCCGTATAGACAACACCGTTAATCATGACCTTTGAGCCGTAAGGGATGACCCTTGGGTCTACTGCGATGGTGTGTCCGGCAGTGGCAACGGCGCCGGTACATGTATGGCGTCCCCAGCCCTCGGAACAGGCGCGGCAGGGACAGTAGCCGGTGGTTTTAAAGACCCCAAGGGGTATCAGCCCCTGTCCGTCAGCAGCGCTTCCTGTCTGGGCATCCCCGCTGCCGTTGGTGTATGTCCTGGGATTGGGGAAGCTTCGGCCCCCCACGGTTCCCTCTACCAGGTATATGCCGTCCGGATAAGCGCTCCAGTCCACATTGATGGTGAAGCCGTGGCATCCATTGCCCCGGTTTTCCTTATAAAGCGCTTCCCTGTATTCCCCGGCGGATATGCGCTGGGAAAATACTTCCTCACCTGTATTTTTATTCTTGATGGTTATCATTACGTTTAACGCGTCATCAGGGGAATCGCTGTCGTATGCCCAGCCGCTGATGGTGGTGCTGTCAACTGTCTCAAAACGTCCTTTGGATACAGCTGCAAATGCCGTGACGGCAGAAGCTGCAAGTAAGCTGATGGTAAGAATGGTTCCGGTTAATAAGTGTCTGAATTTCATTTATTTGTTACCTCCTATTGCTCATTTAATATTCAAAATAGTTTCTTAACATATTAATAAATTATATGTAATACTTTTGTAATATATGAGCAATAAACAAGGTTTTATCATAATTTTCCTGTATTGTCAAGGAAATATATGGAAATAAAGGAAATTTCATGGATATGTAACCGGAAAATCCTGTGCCCAGGGCAAAAAAGAAAAGCCGCCAGCCTTTGATGCTGGTGGCTTTCAAAATGTCCGTATGTAGCGGGAAAATCAGTCTTCCATTAAAAATACTTCTGCGGTATAGGTACCTTTGGCAAGCGCTTCCTCGTGGCTGCCGTAAAAAATATCAAGAATGTTACCCTTGACAGAAGAACCCTTATCCTCAACCGTATAGACGGTTCCGTCAATCTTCAGCCTGGTGCCGAGCGGAAATTGGTCCAAATCCGCGGAAATGGTGTGGTTAGGCGTGGGAACCGTGCCGGAATAGGTAAGCCCGTGTCCGCCCGAACACTTATCGCATCCGCAGTAACCGGTGATGGTGAACCTGCCAAGGGAGGTTTCCGTGGAAACAGGCGGTTCTTCCTTCTTCCTGGCACCGGGACCCGCGTCCACGTATTCTTCTTCTGAACCGCGGCTGGTCCTGTCCTTATGGGAGGTCCTGGTCCCTGCGGTATCCTGCGCAGAACCATGTTCCGTGTCCCTGTCCGGGAATCCGTTCTCAACAACTGTCACGTCCTTGCCCACTGACGCAGACGTGGTCCCATCTTTGCCGGCAGCCTCATCCTTCATTACCGCCACATCCGTATGGGATGTTTCTTCTGCATAAGCTGGCAAGGAAGCTGCCAGGCATAAGACGGCAGCAGCCGCGGCCAGGACGGTTTTTCTTATGGTATTGTGCATATATTTACCTCGCAATATTAACAGATTGTTCTGGTTCCATATGACTATATTATATGTATATTTCATTATATTACAAAACTATTAATTGTCAAGCTGAAATCATTAAACAAGTGTTACATATTCATAAAAAGTGGGGAATATTTTACATATTTTTGCAAGAAAATTGTTAAAAGTGGGAGATAAAATCAAATATATAGGTATTTTTCAGGAGGGGGACTACATCATCTATGTCCTGTGAAACTGGAAAAATAAATTATAATAAAAGAATTTGGATTTATCTCTTGACAAATTCACTCAGAAGGAATATATTATGGAATGTAGATGTTAGCACTCCTCGAAACCGAGTGCTAATAATTCGGAAAGGAAGGTGGACAGATGCCGGTGGATACGTTCCTGGATGACAGGAAGATGACCATATTAAAGGCGATTATCAAAACGTATCTGGAAACAGGGGAACCCGTGGGTTCCAGGACCATTTCCAAGTATTCGGATTTAAAACTCAGTTCTGCCACCATCCGCAACGAGATGTCGGATCTGGAAGAGATGGGTTATATCATACAGCCCCATACATCTGCGGGCCGTATTCCTTCTGATAAGGGATACCGGTTTTACGTGGACCAGATCATGTTGGAGAAGGACAGCGAGGTAACGGAGCTTAAGGAGATGATGGTCCAGAAGGTTGATAAACTGGAACTGGTCCTCAAGAAGATGGCCCAGGTACTTGCCTCCAACACCAACTACGCAGCCATGATAAGCGGCCCAAGTTACCACAAGACCAAGCTTAAGTTCATCCAGCTATCCAAGGTGGAGAAGAATAAAATGCTGGTGGTAGTGGTGGTGGAAGGAAACATCATCAAGAATACCATGGTGGATGTGTCCGATGAGCTGACCGATGATGAGCTGCTGAACCTGAACATCCTGTTGAACAGCAGTCTGAACGGACTGACCATTGAAGAGATTAATCTGGATATCATCAGTAAGCTGAAGGTTGACGCGGGCATCCACAGCCAGGTAGTGGACCTGGTGCTTAATGAGGTGGCGGAAGCCATCCGGGCAGGCGGGGAAGACCTGCAGATATATACCAGCGGAGCAACCAACATTTTCAAGTATCCCGAACTGACGGAAGGTGAGAGGGCCAGCCAGCTAATCGGTACATTGGAACATCAGGAAGTGCTGCAGGAGTTTGTGTCTGAAGTCAATGCAGGCGTGGAAGGCGATGCGGGCATACAGGTTTACATTGGCGATGAAAGCCCGGTACAGTCCATGAAGGACTGCAGCGTGGTGACTGCCAATTATGACCTGGGCGGAGGCCTTAGGGGAACCATCGGAATCATCGGCCCCAAGCGCATGGATTACGAGAAGGTGTTAGGCACCCTGCGTACCCTTATGAATCAGCTGGATACGGCATTTAAAAAAGATGAAAGGTGATAAGCTGTGAGTGAAGATATGAAGGACGAAGAGTTAAAAAAAGAAGCAGGAGCCAAAGAAGCAGGGCAGGAAGAAGTGATGGCTGGGAACGGGCAGGCGGCCCCTGAGGACGCAGAGGATGCGGTCCGGCAGGAAGAAGGAACTTTGGAGGAGGCTTCAGAGGATACTGAAGAGGCTGCTTCTGCCAAGGAAGAAAAAAAGAGCTTTTTCAAAAAGAAGAAGGACCCAAGGGATGAGAAAATAGAGGAGCTTACGGACCGGGTAAAACGCCAGATGGCGGAATTTGAGAATTTCCGCAAGAGAAGCGAAAAGGAAAAGTCCACCATGTACGAGATGGGGGCCAGGGATATCATTGAACGTATGCTTCCCGTGATTGACAATTTTGAGAGAGGTTTAGCTACCGTACCCGAGGATGAAAAGGGCAGCCCCATTGCCGAGGGTATGGAGAAGATATATAAGCAGTTCCAGAAGACGCTGGAGGAAGCAGGCGTGAAGGCGATTGAAGCCGTGGGCCAGGAGTTTGACCCCAACTTCCACAATGCGGTGATGCATGTGGATGATGACAGCCTGGGCGAGAACATTGTGGCAGAGGAATTACAGAAGGGCTACATGTACAGGGAAAGCGTTGTAAGGCACAGCATGGTAAAAGTTGCTAACTAAGGCATTAGGCACCTGACCGGGTTTACGGACTTTGTTGGGTGGAACATATAATACATGAATAAACCAAATAATCAGGAGGAAAAAACTATGAGCAAGATTATCGGTATTGATTTAGGTACGACAAATAGCTGTGTTGCTGTTATGGAAGGCGGAAAGCCAACCGTTATCGCCAATGCAGAAGGCGTAAGGACCACACCATCTGTTGTGGCTTTTACAAAGACAGGAGAGAGGCTGATCGGTGAGCCGGCAAAGCGTCAGGCAGTTACCAATGCTGACAAGACCATCTCATCCATCAAGCGTCACATGGGAACAGACTACAGGGTAGATATTGACAGCAAGAAGTACACCCCGCAGGAAATCTCCGCCATGATCCTCCAGAAGCTGAAAGCCGATGCTGAGAGCTACCTGGGCGAGTCCGTAACCGAGGCTGTCATCACGGTTCCTGCATATTTCAATGATGCACAGCGTCAGGCAACCAAGGACGCAGGTAAGATTGCGGGCCTGGATGTAAAGCGTATCATCAACGAGCCGACAGCCGCTGCACTGGCTTATGGACTGGACAATGAAAAAGAGCAGAAAATCATGGTATACGACCTGGGCGGCGGTACATTTGATGTTTCCATCATTGAAATCGGCGACGGTGTAATTGAAGTTCTGTCCACCAACGGCGATACACGTCTGGGCGGCGATGATTTTGATAATGCAATTACCAACTGGATGATTGCTGAGTTCAAGAAAGCAGAGGGCGTGGACCTTTCTAACGACAAGATGGCCCTCCAGAGATTAAAAGAAGCGGCTGAGAAGGCAAAGAAGGAGCTGTCCACAGCTACCACCACCAACATCAACCTGCCATTCATCACAGCAACCTCAGAAGGACCGAAGCATCTGGATATGAACCTGACCAGGGCTAAATTCGATGAACTGACACATGACCTCATTGAGCGCACCGCAATCCCGGTACAGAACGCGCTGAAGGATGCAGGCATCACTGCTTCCGAACTGGGCAAGGTACTTCTGGTGGGCGGTTCCACACGTATGATTGCGGCACAGGAAAAGGTGAAACAGCTCACCGGCAAGGAGCCAAGCAAATCCCTTAACCCGGATGAATGTGTGGCTATCGGCGCAGCCATCCAGGGCGGCAAGCTGGCAGGAGACGCTGGCGCAGGGGATATCCTTCTTCTGGACGTAACCCCGCTTTCCCTGTCCATCGAGACCATGGGCGGCGTGGCAACCAGGCTGATTGAGCGCAACACCACAATCCCGACTAAGAAGAGCCAGATTTTCTCAACTGCCGCTGACAACCAGACCGCAGTGGATATCCATGTGGTACAGGGCGAGCGTCAGTTCGCAAGGGATAACAAGACCCTTGGACAGTTCCGTCTGGATGGGATTCCGCCAGCAAGAAGAGGTGTTCCCCAGATTGAGGTTACCTTTGACATTGATGCCAATGGTATTGTAAATGTATCCGCAAAGGATCTTGGAACAGGAAAAGAACAGCACATCACCATCACTTCCGGTTCCAACATGTCTGACGATGATATCGATAAGGCAGTAAAGGAAGCAGCTGAGTACGAGGCGCAGGATAAGAAGCGCAAGGATGCCATTGATGCAAGAAATGACGCTGATTCCATGGTATTCCAGACCGAGAAGGCTTTGGAAGAAGTGGGCGATAAGATTTCACCTAACGATAAGGCCGAGGTTGAGGCAGACCTTAACTCCCTGAAGGAAGCAATCAACCGCGCTCCTGTTGAAGAGATGACTGACGCCCAGGTTGAGGACATCAAGTCAGGCAAGGAGAAACTGATGAACAGCGCACAGAAGCTGTTTGCAAAGGTATATGAGCAGGCACAGGCAGCCGGCGCAGCTGGCGCAGGTCCTGACATGGGCGGCGCAGCAGGCGCTTCCTCCGCACCGAACGATGATGTGGTAGACGCTGATTTCAAGGAAGTATAATGCAAGATGAACGAAAATGGGGATTAGGGGCCGGTATTCCGGCTTCTAACCCCTTTATGCAGATAAAGAGTGTTAAGAGGTAAACAACATGGCAGAGAGTAAGAGAGATTACTATGAAGTTCTGGGCGTTCCCAAGGATGCAGACGATGATGCATTGAAAAAAGCATACAGGAAACTTGCCAAGAAATACCATCCGGATGCCAATCCAGGCGATAAGGAGGCAGAGGCCAGGTTCAAAGAAGCTTCAGAGGCGTACAGTGTGTTAAGCGACCCTCAGAAACGTCAGCAGTACGACCAGTTCGGCCATGCTGCATTTGACCAGGGCGGCGGCGGGGCCGGTGGCTTCGGCGGCTTTGGCGGTTTCGATTTTGGCGGGGATATGGGTGATATCTTCGGTGATATTTTTGGCGATATCTTTGGCGGCGGCCGGTCTTCCAGGGCGAGGAGCGGTCCCATGCGCGGCGCCAATATAAAGACTTCCATCAGGATAACATTTGAGGAAGCTGTTTTTGGATGTGAAAAAGAGATTGAGATTAATTTTAAAGAGACATGTGCAAGCTGCCACGGTACAGGAGCCAAGGCAGGCACTTCACCCCAGACCTGCGGCAAGTGTAACGGCAAAGGTAAGATCATGTACACCCAGCAGTCCTTCTTTGGCCAGGTCCAGAATGTGCAGACATGTCCTGACTGTAACGGCACGGGCCAGATCATCAAGGAGAAGTGTCCGGACTGTTATGGCACAGGCTATAAGACCGTGCGCAAGAAATTCAAGGTATCCATACCGGGCGGCATTGATAACGGCCAGTGCGTGCGTCTTGCAGGCGGCGGCGAGCCTGGGACCGGCGGCGGCGAGCGCGGCGACCTTCTGGTGGAGGCAGTGGTGTCACAGCACCCGATTTTTAAGCGCCAGGATACCAGCATCTATTCCACGGTGCCCATTTCCTTTGCCCGGGCAGCCCTTGGCGGTCCAATCCGCATCAAGACCGTGGACGGCGAGGTGGAGTACGAAGTGAAGCCAGGCACCCAGACAGACACCAAGGTCCGCTTAAAGGGCAAGGGTGTTCCTTCCCTGCGCAGCCGTAATGTGCGCGGCGACCACTATGTGACCCTGGTTGTCCAGGTTCCGGAGCGCATGAACCAGGCGCAGAAGGAAGCATTAAGGCGTTTTGATGACGCCATGAACGGCATTACCCCGCCGGAAGAGGAAAAGCCCAAGAAAAAGGGGATATTCAAGTAAGGCACAGGAACCAAAAGAACATTGGAATATCAGTCAGGCCCGGCCAGTTGAACCGGGCCTGTGTTCATGCAGGCAGAGGCACCCTGGAAAAAGACAGGACTGACTGCCTGTTTTAAAGAAGTGTCTGGGTAAATATTAAGAAAATCGCAAAGAATATAGACATTACCTGGGCTATAATGTTATCATATCTGAAGAAAGGTATGAGCAGTACAATGAAAAAGCGTATTTTAATAACCGGGGCCAATGGATTCTTAGGTTCCCGGCTTTCAGAATATTTCAGGAAGATAGATGGATATGAAACCCTTGGCGTGAGCCACAGGGAACTGGAAGTAAGCGATTCCCTGGCGGTGTCGGCATTCATAAAGGCAATCCGGCCGGATTACGTGCTGCACTGTGCGGGCGTGTCCAACACAGCCGCATGTGAGAAGGAGCCTGAGCGTTCCGAACAGATTAATGTGCGGGGAACCTCCAATATGGCCAAAGCGTGCAGGCAGTCCGGAAGCAGGATGGTATTCATGAGTTCGGACCAGATTTACAATGCGTCTGATTCCATGGAACCAAACCGGGAGGAGGGGCCTCACCGTCCCTGCTCTGTCTACGGAAGGGATAAAAAGCGTGCGGAGGAGGCCATGTTGACCTGTCTCCACGACGCGGTGGCGCTGCGCCTGACCTGGATGTATGACTATCCGTCCAGTGACCGTCCGGGCGGCTGCGGCCTGCTTGGCAATCTCCTGGATGCCAGGAGGGAGGACCGGATCCTGAAGCTGCCTGTACACGATTACAGGGGCATCACATATGTGTGGGAAGTGATAAGGAATATGGAAGCAGCCATGAGACTCCCTGGCGGGGTCTATAATTTTGGCAGCCAGAACAGCCGCAGCACATTTGACACGGCGGCCCTGTTCCTTAAGGCGGTGACGGGAAGCAGCGATGTGTCCGGCCTGATAGAGCGGGATACGGAGCGGTTTGCCTCCTGCCCAAGAAACCTTATGATTGATACGGAGCGGATCCGCAGGCAGGGAATCTGCATCGGGGACACCCAGGAGGGTATCCGTACCTGTCTGGCCGATTATCAGGTGATACCAAGACAGACCGGATAAAAAGGCAAGTGAAAGGATAAAATCAATGAGCAAAGAGAAATTCTCACCCCAGGCATTAAAGATATGCGGCATCACCCTGGCATGCCTGGCCATCATGTTCATGGTGGCTGCTGTCAACCGGTCAAGAGGCGGGGAGCATCTGGTGAAGGAATACACGGTTGAGGACTCCCTTCCAAGACACGTCAAGTTTGAAAAAATGCCGTCGGACGATGCGCAGCTGGCGGCTGCATGGTACTTCAAATACATGGGCCTTGCCCAGTTTGACAGGTGCGTCAGGCTGTTTCCCCAGGACCAGCTTGAGAGCCTTAACTTTGGGCAGGATGACTTAAACTTCAGGGAAGGCCGTTATATAAAAGAATATATCATCCATGGCTTTCAGACCCTTGCAACCGTGGAGTATGCGGACCAAAAGCCATATTACGATGAACAGGCCAGCCGGTATGGCTTTAAGGAATATAAGGTGGTGCGGGTGGACTTCTCCCAGCGCTGGTCCGACAAAGCCCTGGAACAGGCGCCCCAGTGGGGGGACGGTACGTATACCAGGGACTTTGCGGTGGGAAAAGAATCGGGCTTTAGAGGGAAGTGGAAGATATTTGAGCTGGGGATGATGTGAATTTACAATCCCACGGACTGGTTTTCTTTATGAAACCTTGCTGTTTTGAAGGCGTTCATAGTAGAAAATATATTGTTGCATGATACCGGCACATCCGCCGTACTGACCAAATGAGTCCTTTATGATTTTGTCATATAGGGAGGCTTTGGGGATGTGGCGGTATTTTTGTTTATCATAGTATTGGGCTATGAGTATTTTCTCAATCCAGGTGTCTACGGGGAATGCACTGATGTGGTGTAGTCCAAACAGACAGACACAGTTGGCGACCTTTTTGCCGATTCCGTAGAAGCCTGTCAGATACTCCATTGATTCTTCGTAATTCATGTTGGAGAGTTTGTCTAAGTCGAGTGTTCCTGACACGGCATCCTGGCATAGTTTATGTATGTATTTGGCGCGGTATCCCAATTTAAGGGACTGCAGATCTTCTAAAGAAGCTCTGGAGAGTTCCTGAGGGGAAGGAAATGCCGAAAGTGCCCCGTCGTGGGGAAGAGGCTGTCCATATGCAGAGCAGAGGGCCTCTACCAGTTCTTTGATTTTTGGGATGGTCTTTTGTTGGGATATGACAAAGGTTATGATCATTTCCCAGGGATCCTGGCACAGTATACGTATTCCACTGCCTGCCTGTGAGGCTGCCGTAAGGTAGGAATCTTTTGGGGAAATGGAATTGATTATAGCCTGATAATCCGTATCAATGTCAAAATAGTGGAGCCAGAATGCAGTATCCATTTCGTCACAGTCAAAGAAAACCTCCATTTTTTTCTGCCAGACATACAGGATACGTCCATGGCTGATAATGCGGTAACCGTAGTCCGCTCCTTTGGGGAGGATTTCTGGAGGAAGGGGATTCATGCGGAAGCATTGGCCGGACTCCGCTATCTGTTTTAGGTTAAAACAGGGTATTGTGTGGGATACTGTCATTTATTGTACCTTTCTGTAGAAATGAATCATGGATAAGGTTTCAAGGATAATTTATACCGTATGCACCTTTTTGTCAAATAAAAATAAATGGGAAGAAATCTGTGTTTTTGTTCTATGGGGGGAGTTTAACTCGAATTCTTGCAAGATAGGAAGTAATATGATAAGATAAATTACAAAGTAAGTGAGAATGTGAAAGGCAGAGGTACATAAGAATGGAAAGAATATCAGAGCGTGATAAAAAGGTGAATCTTGAGGAATTTGTGAACATATCTTTAGTAGATATGGTAGCAGACAAGATACGTTCTAATATTTATAATGGCAAATATCTACCGGGGAAACGCCTTGTGGTAAGAGAACTGTCTGAAGAATTGGGTGTGAGCCATACCCCTATAAAGGATGCGCTGAATAGGCTGGTTTCTGAAGGATATGTGGTAGCTCTTCCAAGAAGAAGCATGGTAGTACGGGAATACTCTACCATTGAGTTTATTGACAACTTCGAGACCCGTTTAATGTTTGAGTTATATCATTCAGCCGAGATATTGGAACATGCCAAAAAGGACGGCAGGCTTTTAGCTGATTTGGAAGAGTACAAAAACACCATGGAAGATCTTGTGAAGAATAATGAAGATATATCCTATGAAACATGGGTAAACTGTGAGACTGGCTTTCATCAGCGTTATATGAAGGAGTGCAGTAACCAGAAGGTATATGAGCTGTACTGCCAGCTGGATACAAACCGTCAAAGTTATTTTACTTACATGAATAACAACCGTCTTCCGTTAAGCCTGGATATCATACATACGAACTGCCAGGAACATTCCGCTATCGTGGAAGCTATACGGAGTGGGGAGGCAAAGACATTTTGTCAGGTTGTATCGAATCACCTTATCCGTGCCTGCGGTGATTATACAGTGGATGAGCCATCGAAAAAAAGGTTTCAGCAAATGATAGAAAATGCGGAAAGGTTTTTAAAAAACCTAACCTAATTTTTTTTGCAAAAAAATTTACCTAAAAATCTTAAAGTAAAAATATTGACTTACAAAATGAATGATGGTAATATGAGGATAGAAGAAAAAAGCAGGATTTTACTGCAGAGAGGGGGAATCTGCATGTTTCACAGAATTGTAGTTGGGGCAGTGGATGCAGGTAGGGAATATGAGGCATTAGTCATACGCCAGTTGCAGCAGCAGAATATAAGCTGTATTACGCTGGATTATAACGCATATCCCGATATTGGGAGGGATAGTGGAATTGCGGTTGCAGCGGCAGTTGCTGGTATGATTGCTGAAGATAAGGCGGACGGGGGAATCATCATAGATGACTGCGGACTTGACGCATCAATCACTGCCAATAAGTTTAAAGGGGTACGTGCATCCAGATGTACCAGTGTGACGACAGCCAGATATACCAGGTGCCATAATGCTTCCAATGTTTTATGTATCGGATATGGTTCGATAGGACTGAAGAACAGCTTGGAGATAGTTAAAACCTGGATAACAAATGAGTTTGAAGGCGGGCGCCATGCCATATCAGTGAATCTGATACGGGCAGGGGAGGAGATGCAGTTTAATCAGGAAAAGGATGTACATAAGGAAACAGAAGACTGGTTCCGGCTAAGCGGCAGATGGCCTTTGGAGAAAGTATATATAGCCAATGACCATGCAGGGTTTGGGACAAAGGAATTCATAAGCCGTCTGTTGGCTGAGAGGCATATACCGGTGGTTGATATGGGTACCGGTTCCACGGAGATAGTGCGGTATCCGTATTATGCAGCCCGCATTGCGGGTAAAGTAAAGCAGTCCTCCCACACAGGAGGAATCCTGATTTGTGGGACAGGGATTGGTATGTCCATTGCCGTGAATAAATTTAAAGGTATCAGGGCAGCACTCTGTACGGATAAATCCAGCGCCCGATATGCCAGAGAGCATTTAGATGCGAATGTACTTTGTATTGGCGGTAAAATTGTAGGCCAGTTTGAAATAGAAGATATCGTTAACACATGGTTAGATACCGGATTTATGGAGGAACTGGAGGGAAATCTTTCATACCTTAAGGAGATTGAGGATAGAAATCTGGCAGAATCTGATTGGAAACCTGTAAGTAATGTATAAACCTGCAAGAGGGAGGTGCGCTGGACAAGTTAATTTGGGGAAAAGGTGGCTGACAACAAACAAATATTGAGGAGGGTAACATGAAACAGATTAAATGGGTAATACTTATGGGATTAATGTCACTGTCATTATCAGCATGTGGACAGAAAACAGTAGAGACAACGAACTCGCCGGAGGTTAAAGCAGAGACCGGGACCGCGGCCCAGGCACCGCTGGAAACAGCAGCCCAGGCACCTGCAAAAGCAGAAGAAAGTAAACCGGAATATGAGATGATAATTGCCCTGCATACGGCACCAGGGACGATAGAGGACCAGGCGATTGAGCGTTTTAAAGAAAAGGTAGAGGAGAGGACAAACGGAAAAGTAGTAGTCAATATTTTCCCTGGAGCTCAGTTGGGGGCTGAAAAAGAGAATTTGGAACAGATGATGGTAGGAGAAATCCAGGGCAGTATTTTTGGTGACGTGATGACTTCTCAGCTTGCTCCTGATTTGGATCCAACGGTAATTCCGTTTATCTATAAAAATGTGGACGATGTATTTTCGACCTGGAATGGTCCGATTGGCGATAAAATCAAGCAGGCATGTATTGATAAAGGGAACATCCGGGTGGTAGGAATCGGAAGGCGCGGCGCGCGTTACCTGCTGGGGAATAAAGAGATGCCTACGCCCGCTGATGTAAAAGGAGTAAAGCTTCGTTTGCCAGAGATTGATTCATGGGTATCAATCTGGAGCACTGTGGGGGCACTACCTACTCCGATTGCCTTTAGCGAGGTGTACAGTGCGCTTCAAACTGGTGTTTGTGACAGCTTTGAAAGTACATTGGAACTTGTATATACAGGAAAATATTATGAAGTGCAGAAATATGCCATGAAAACAGAGCATCTGTATGGGCTGTTCCATTTTGGAATCGCTGAGAGTTGGCTTTTGGAATTACCAGAGGATATGAGAAATATCATTATTGAAGAAGGGGATGCGGCGTGCAAGTGGGGTGATGAGAAAGCGGCTAACTATGAGTCAGAGATGGCGGAAAAACTACAGGAGAATGGTATGACAATTATTGATGTGGATAAACAGGCGTACATAGATGCAGTTATGCCTGCTATTGAAAAAGTTGCTCAGACCTGGCAGCCGGAAGTATGGGAGGAAGTACAGAAATATATGGAATAGTGACTGGATATTCTGGCATTGATAGGAGAAATGGGATGAAAAAAATAGAAAGCATCATCGTAAAACTATACGAATTAGTCTCGTTGGCCTGCTTTTTTATAATGGTTGTTATTGTGTTTTTACAGGTTATTTTCAGATATGTTTTGAAGATATCGGTGCCGTGGACGGAGGAAATCGCCAGGTTGCTGTACATGGGAGTCATATTCCTTGGGATTGTTATGGTTGAAAGGGATAATATCAATATCAGGACAACGTATTTTATTGATAAACTACCTATAAAAATATGCCGGGGGATTTTGATACTATCCAATATGCTTGCTATTGCTTTATTTGGGATGCTTTTCATCGGCGGTATCATATTAATTAAAAAAATGTCTTTGTATACGCTGGCATCAGTTCCCTTCATCAGCAGTTCGGTTTTTTATGTACCGGTCGTTCTGGCGGCACCCATGGTTATGTTCATACTGATAAAACAGATTAAGGATTTTGTTCATTACAAACCAGAGAAAGGATTAGGCGACTGATAATGGAGGTTATGGTATTTCTGGGGGTGTTAATCCTGCTGTTCATTTTAGGATTTTCCGTACCTTATGCAATTGGAATCACATCGGTCATAATCATTATTATGGATAAAGGGCTATCCTCCATTCCTTATGAGATAATTACCCAGCGGTTTGTACAGGGAACCAATAATTTCACATTGTTGGCAATTCCATTTTTCCTGCTGGCCGGAAAACTTATGAATACGGGTGGGATTACCACGAAGATTTTCAAGTTTGCGAATGAACTGGTGGGCTGGATTCCGGGCGGATTGGGAATAGCGAACATATTTGCCAGTATTATCTTTGCAGGGATGAGCGGTTCGGCAGTTGCTGATGCGGCAGGGCTTGGAACCATAGAAATCAAAGCTATGGAGGATGCTGGATTTGACACACCATTTTCAGCAGCTGTTACAGCGGCGTCATCCACGGTGGGTCCTGTGATACCACCCAGCGTTCCTCTGATTATGTTTGGCGTTATGGGAGGCACGTCAATCGCGTCGTTGTTGGTTGCAGGAATCATACCGGGCATATTGATGGGGATATCAATGACAATCCTGGTTATGTTTATTGCACACAGGAGAAATTATCCAAGAAATAATAAGGTGGATATAGGACGCACCTGGGCTTCTTTTAAAGAAGCATTCTGGCCGCTTCTAACGCCGGTCATACTGATTGGAGGTATGCTATCTGGGATTTTCACTCCGACGGAAGCCGCTGTGGTGGCTGCTATCTACGCCCTTGTGCTGACATCGATTTTCTATAGAAGCCTCGACTTACGCGGATTTATGAAGATATGTGCGGACACAGTGAAAGAGAGTTCCATGATTTTAGTGATTGTTGGGGCATCCTCGCTCTATGGTTACTTGCTGATTAAGAGTCAGATACCCACTTATCTTATGAATAAAGTATTTACTTTTAGTCAAAATCCGGTGGTGATATTATTCCTGATTAACCTCTTTTTGTTGATTATAGGCTGCTTTATGGAATGTAATGCTGCAATTATGATATTAACACCGATTTTGGTCCCTATGTGTCAGGCTGTGGGTATCGATTCCGTTCACTTGGGGGTAATAATGGTACTCAATCTCATGATTGGACTCCTTACTCCGCCAATTGGCATGTGCTTATTCACAACGGCGAGAGTTGCCAATATCACGCTGGACAAGATGATTAAAGAGGTCATGCCGTTTTATATACCATTAGTGATTGTACTGTTAATGGTAACCTACATACCTGACCTTGTATTGTTTCTTCCGCGATTGGTTTTGTGAGAAAAAGTATGTTACAGCTTTCAGACAGGGAAATAGATTCAAGGTATTCCCCTGTCTGTTGTGCTATGGAGGGTGGAAATAAATGGATGTGGAAAAATGTGTTTTTGAAATGGTGGAATATTGTCATTTAATCCATAAAAGGGGGCTGGTCAGTAGTTCGGGAGGGAATGTAAGTATCCGTATTGGGGATGAGGTGTTTATAACGCCCTCAGGAAAGAGCCTTCAGATGGTCGCTACGAAAGATGTTGTGAGGATGAGGGAAGATGGGAGTTACCGGGCGTGTGTTGATGCCAAGCCGTCAAAAGAGTGGCAGATGCATCTTGCATGCTACCGCTATCAGGGAGTGGGGGCTGTGATTCACGTACATAGTCCCCATGCGGTTGCTCTTTCCTGCCTTAAAGAATTGAATTTCCTGTGTGCGATGCCTGTTTATACGGCGGGTTATGCCACGCGTGTGGGAGAATTGCCTGTTGTCCCTTATATTCCGTCAGGAACGCCGGAATTGGCAGAGGCAGTAAGTAGGATTATCTCCTGGCGCAATTCTGTTCTGCTGGAAAATCATGGTGTTCTCTGTGTGGGCAATGACTTAGAAGAGGCCCTTAATATTGTTGAGGAGATAGAAGAAAATGCTGAGATAAATTTTATTTTAGGAAATCGAGGCAAGGCTCTTACTAATGAACAGATATCCCGATATGGCAGGGGACAAAGAAGAGAAATAAAGGGGATGGATTTCCAATGAACGAAGATCATGACAGATATTTATTGGGGATAGACATAGGGACTACGGGGGCTAAATGTACTGTATATGATACAGGAGGATGTATGGTGGGACATGCATACCAGGAATACCCCATGATACATCCGCATGAAGGATGGACAGAGCAGGACCCCATGTGTTGGTGGAATGCCGTTATCAAAAATCTCAGGCAATGCTTCGATGAACAGAAGATAGATGCAGGACGGATTGTAGCAGTGAGTGTAAGCTGTACCAACGCAGTGACGATAGTGGATGAAGAAGGGGAACCGCTTTATAATGCAATCGGACATCACGATTTACGCGCTGAAAGACAGGTAGGGTGGCTGAAAGAAAATGTAGGGGAGGAATTGATTTTTTCCATAACAGCCAACCGTCTTGCCGGGGGCACATTTGCACTTTCGAATCTCAGATGGATGATAGACAATCATCCAGAACTGATGCATAAAGCGCATAAGTTCCTGGTACCCAGTGGATACATAATACATAAACTTACGGGTGTATTTTCCATCAACCGTCCCAGAGCAAGCCTTACTCTGCTTGCGGACATAAATACCGGACAATGGTCAGATGTAATTGTTAAAAAATCCCAGATACCCGAAAGGCTTCTCCCTGACATTTACGCATCAACAGACATTGTGGGGTGTATTACAAAAGGAGCAGCGGTCATTACCGGGCTTAAGGAAGGGACGCCTGTAACTGCGGGGTGCCTTGATACGGTGGTAGCCACAACTGGTTCAGGAGCAATAACCGCCGGGGATGTGGCTATTACTTTGGGGAGCTGCGGGAGACTGTGCTATATCAGCGACAAGCCTATCCGTGATAAACGCGCGCTGAACTGTGCCAGTCCGTTTGATGGACTATATACGGTTATTCTGTCAACGGATAATGCTGGTATTTCTCTGAGATGGTTCAGGGATGTATTTGGCGGGGTTGTGGAGGAAAAGGCGAAGTTACAGGGAAAGAATATCTATGATTATTTCAATGAACTGGCAGAGGATACCAAGCCGGGAGCAGGAGGAATCATATATCTTCCCTATCTATCAGGAGAGAAGGCTCCCATATGGGATTCCCGGACCCGCGGCCTGTTTTTCGGCATTGGGCTTGAGAGTGATTACGGATGTTTTGTCCGGGCAGTTATGGAGGGGGTTGCATTTTCACTAAAAGACTGCATGGAAACCTTGGGGGTGGATTCACGTATTAAAAATCCTATTCCTCTGGGTGGCGGAATTGCCAACAGTGTAGTCTGGTGCCGGATAATAGCGGATGTATTACAACATCCCATCATACAGCTTAAGAATAATGAGACGGAGACATTGGGGGATATGATTATAGCCGGACTGAGCATACATGAAAACGGAATCACAAGAGAGTTTGGAAGAGTCTTATCAGGACAGGGAAATATCATATGGCCTGACAGTTCAAACCGCCGGGTCTATGAAGAGCAGTTTAAAAAATATAAAGATATTTATGAAAATACAAAAAGGTTATATTGGAATTAGAACGTGGGAGAACTCCACAAATAATTTGAATCCCTCTTGACATTTTCAAATTATCCAGCTAGAATGTACCTTAAGATTAAAATCTGCTAAAAGCATTGAAAGTGTACAGTAGACAGTCATTTTCCATCAGAGAGGGGAGGCCACCGGCTGAAAGTCTGCCCAGGTTCAGATGGCATGTTGAAATTCCCACCGGAGCTGCATGAATGAAAGGATGTAACAATTCCTGTAGTCCATGACGTTAAGCACACGTTACGTGCATTGAGTGTCTGCATTGACAGGTCTTATGGCCTTTGCAGGAATCAGGGTGGTACCGCGAGCTTTAGAGTCTCGTCCCTTCGTATGGAAGGGGCGGGGCTTTTTTTGATGTTTGCAATAAGATGCGGTACAGCATGCGGGCGATTGTATACACTTTTATAATGTACCGGCAAAAAGCCGGCATGTTCCGCCCGACAAAGAATCAGAAAAGGAGAAGCCATGAAAGAGCAGTTAGAGAAAATCAAAGAAGAAGCCTTAAAGAAAATCGAAGCTTCCGATGCGCTGGAAAAGCTGAATGATATCCGTGTGTCCTATCTGGGCAAAAAAGGAGAACTCACAAGCCTTTTAAAGAGCATGAAGGATGTTTCCCCTGAGGAGCGCCCCAAGGTGGGGCAGATGGTCAATGACGCCAGGGCCATTATCGAAGCCAGGCTGGAGGAGACAAAGAATGTACTGGCAAGAAAGGCCAGGGAAGAGCAGCTTAAGAAGGAAGTGATTGATGTCACCCTTCCGGCCAGGAAGAATAATGTGGGCCACAGCCACCCTAATACAATCGCCCTGGAAGAGGTGGAGCGCATCTTCGTGGGCATGGGCTATGAGGTGGTGGAAGGACCCGAGGTGGAATACGACCGCTATAACTTCGAGAAGCTGAATATCCCGAAGGGCCATCCGGCCAGGGATGAGCAGGATACCTTCTACATCAACGACACCATCCTTTTAAGAAGCCAGACATCCCCCGTGCAGGTGCGTACCATGGAAAAGGGAAAGCTTCCCATCCGTATGATTGCACCGGGACGTGTATTCCGTTCCGATGAGGTAGATGCCACCCATTCACCTTCCTTCCATCAGATTGAGGGGCTTGTAATTGACAAGAACATTACATTTGCCGACTTAAAGGGCACACTGGCAGAATTTGCAAAAGAACTGTTCGGACCAGAGACAAAGGTTAAGTTCCGTCCCCATCATTTCCCATTCACAGAACCCAGCGCAGAGGTGGACGTGACCTGCTTCAAATGCGGCGGCAAGGGCTGCCGGTTCTGCAAAGGCTCCGGCTGGATTGAAATCCTGGGCTGCGGCATGGTCCATCCTCATGTGCTGGAGATGTGCAACATTGACCCGGATGAGTACTCCGGATTTGCGTTTGGCGTTGGCCTTGAGCGTATTGCACTGCTTAAGTATGAGATTGATGACATGCGCCTGTTGTATGAGAACGATATCCGTTTCCTGAAACAGTTCTGATGCATACATGATTGATTAGTGAATATAGAAGGAGAACCAATATGAATACAGCATTATCATGGATTAAAGCATATGTGCCGGACCTTGATGTCACTGCCCAGGAATACACGGATGCCATGACACTCACAGGTACAAAGGTGGAAGGCTATTCCTGTCTGGATAAGAACCTGGAAAATATCGTAGTGGGCGAGGTGCTCTCTGTTGAGCGCCACCCGGATGCGGACAAACTGGTGGTGTGCCAGGTCAATGTGGGGGCTGACGCGCCTGTCCAGATTGTGACAGGAGCGCCCAATATAACGGAAGCTTCGGTGGGCGAAAAGGTTCCCGTGGTCCTGGACGGCGGACGCGTGGCAGGAGGCCATGACGGCGGCGCCCTTCCTGAGGACGGCATTAAGATTAAGAAAGGCAAATTAAGGGGCGTGGAGTCCTGCGGCATGATGTGTTCCATCGAGGAACTGGGAGCTGACCGGGATATGTATCCGGACGCGCCGGAGAGCGGCATCTACATCCTTCCAAAGGACAGTGTACCGGGAGAAGACGCGGTGGCTGTCATGGGACTGCGGGATGTGGTATTTGAATATGAAATCACATCCAACCGCGTGGACTGCTACAGTGTAATCGGCATTGCCAGGGAAGCGGCAGCCACCTTTAAAAAATCCTTCACGGCGCCGTCCGTCGCAAAGACCGGCAATGATGAGGATATTAATGATTACCTGAAGGTACGCGTTGAAAACAGCCAGCTGTGCCCCCGTTACTGCGCAAGGATGGTCAAGAACATCAAGCTTGCCCCATCCCCCCAGTGGATGCAGCGCCGTCTGGCTGCCAGCGGAATCCGTCCCATCAACAATATCGTGGACATAACCAACTACGTGATGGAAGAGTACGGACAGCCCATGCATGCATTTAACTATGACCAGCTGGCCGGCCATGAAATCATTGTAAAATGTGCAAAGGACGGGGATGTGTTCCAGACCCTGGACGGCCAGGAGCGGAAGCTGGACTCCACCATCCTCATGATTAATGACGGGGAAAAGGAAGTGGGCATCGCGGGAATCATGGGCGGTGAGAACTCCAAGATTACAGACGACGTAACGACCATGGTATTCGAATCCGCATGTTTCAACGGAACCAACATCCGTTTATCCGCCAAAAAGGTGGGACTGCGCACTGATGCCTCAGGCAAGTATGAAAAAGGCCTGGACCCCAACACGGCAGAGGAAGCAGTAAACCGCGCATGCCAGCTGATTGAAGAACTGGGGGCGGGCGAGGTAATCGGAGGCATCATCGATATCTATCCCGTGAAAAAGGAAGAGAAGAGGATACCATTTGATTCAGCCAGGATTAACAGGCTTCTTGGCACGGATATCCCGGAAGCAGACATGCTGGAATACTTCAAGATGATAGAACTGGGCTATGACGCTGATACAAAAGAGGTTATTGCACCTACCTGGCGGCAGGACCTGGAACGAATGGCCGACGTGGCAGAGGAGGTTGCAAGGTTCTATGGATATGACAAGATCCCAACCACCCTTCCATCCGGCGAGGCAACCACCGGAAAGCTGTCTTACAAGCTGCGCATTGAGGAACTGGCAAGGGAGATTGCTGAATTCTGCGGTTTCTCACAGGGCATGACCTATTCCTTTGAAAGCCCCAAGGTATTTGATAAGATGCTGATTCCGGCAGACAGTCCCCTGCGTGCGACCGTGAACATTTCCAATCCCCTGGGCGAGGACTTCAGCGTGATGCGGACCACCTCCCTGAACGGGATGCTCACATCCCTTGCAACCAACTACAACCGACGCAACAAGGATGTGCGCCTGTATGAACTGGCCAACGTATACCGTCCCATAGCCCTTCCGCTGACAGAGCTTCCGGATGAGCGCATGCAGTTCACACTGGGTATGTACGGCGATGGGGATTTCTTCACCATGAAGGGCGTTGTGGAGGAATTCTTTGATAAAGCCGGCATGCACAAGAAGCCCCACTACAATCCCAATGGGGAGCATCCATATCTTCATCCCGGAAGAAAGGCAGACATTGTCTATGACGGGACTGTTGTAGGCTTCCTCGGCGAAGTTCACCCGGATGTGGCAGACAATTATAAAATTGGCGACAGGGCTTATGTTGCCGTTATTGACATGCCCTCCATCATGGACTTCACTACATTTGACAGGAAATACACCGGAATTGCCAAGTTCCCTGCTGTAACCCGTGACATCAGCATGGTTGTGCCCAAGGACATCCTGGTGGGACAGATTGAAGACATCATCGAACAGCGCGGCGGCAGGTTCTTAGAAAGCTATAAGCTCTTCGACATCTACGAGGGAGCCCAGGTCCTGGCAGGACATAAATCCGTGGCATACTCCATCACCTTCCGGGCAAAGGACCATACACTGGAAGACAAGGAAGTCAGTGCGGTAATGAATAAGATATTGAATGGACTCAGTGGCCTTGGGATTGAACTTAGAGGTTGATTTGAGGTTTGGAGGCAGAGGTTTGCGGGGGTACGCAGCCTCTGCTTTTTGGTGTTTCCAGAGCCAGGGGCGGGAGGCGGGCGGGGCTGCGGGGCCTGGTTCCGGGCGCATGGTCTGCTAACTCAAAAAGACGGTAAAAACAGGGCACCGCGCCAACTACAGAAGAAATCTTGATGATTTTTCTTCCGTAGGCGCTCTGCGTTCGGGCTTTGATGCCCTCACTCGGCCCTGTTTTTACCGCCTTTTTGAGCAAGCAGACCATACCCCCTCCACAAGGCCCCGCACCCCCGCCCGCCTCCCGCCCCTGCCTCCAGCTAAGTTTATGAAGAGGCTGCTGTGCCATCCGGCTACTGCGTCCAAACAATCAAACAACGGGGGAGTAAGAGGTAAAGATGTGAAATAAGGGAAAAAGCGGTGAGGAAGAATAGCCAGAAAAGGGAGCGGAAAGCTTATCTTCCTCCCGAACTTAGATTTTGTCATGTGTAAGAGGAGGTACGTAGTGGGTGAGGGGAATGGCGGCGGGGGAGATGGATGCTTCTGCAGGGGCGTGTGATTCTTATGCTGCGGGAACCGGTGCTAAGAGGCTGGCGCCTTTTGTCTGAGCCCGATATCGTCATGGTTGGAGAAGACAAAGCGCGAGTTTGGCAGCCAGCCTCTTGTCCAGCGCCGGATCCCGGAGCATTAGAAGCACTAGCCCCAAAGCCGCGTCCATCTCCCCCGCTGCCATTCCCCTCACGGACGGATGCACCTCCCCCTACCGCCCTCCCAAAACCTAAATTCTAACACTTGTAAATGTTTGGAATCTCCAGTATAATCAAATCATGACACAAGGTCGGCGTATGCGGAGGCACACTTGATATGGGTGATTATGGGCAAATGATAAAAGGGGTACGGGCTGAATGGGGGACTCATTTTCTGATGGATTCCATGCCGGCCGGTTTCTTCCGCTGTACAGCGGATAAGGAAAGACGGGTGGACCTTGTGAACCAGGGTATCCTGGAACTTTTCAGATGCGGGGATGAGGATGAGTTTAATGTGCTGACCGGAGGTACGCTTAAGGGGATGATCCTGGAGAAGGACTACCATCATGCGCTTTCAGAGTGCAGACAGCAGCTGAGGGAGCACAGGGAGGTCCTTAAGACGGAATTCCGTATTGTCAGGAAGGATAAAAGCACCTGCTGGGTGGATTGCCGTGGGCGTATCATTAAGGGGGATGAAGGGCAGATCTGGTTCTATGCCATGATGCTGGATGACACGGACGATAAGAACCGGATCCGTACCTACAGGGAGAAGTCCAGAAGGGATTCCCTTACCGGGCTCCTGAACCGGGAAGCTTCCAGGGAACGGATATCGGAATTCCTGGAAGAGGCAGGCAAGAGCAGGATGACGGCCGCCCTTATGATTGTGGATCTGGATAATTTTAAGGAAGTGAATGATACAAAGGGTCATCTTTTTGGGGACAGTGTGCTGACCGAGGCCGCCGGATGTATAAACAGCGTGTCCAGGAAAAGCGATGTGGTGGCCAGGATCGGCGGGGATGAGTTCCTTGTATTTCTCGCAGGCATGGGAAGCCGTGAAGCGGTCATGGCTTATGCAGACCGCATCATGGAGGGAATGTCAGGAATCTCCGCTGCCGGTGATAATCCCATTGAACTGAGATGCTGTATCGGCGTGTCCATGTATCCGGAGAATGGAAGGGAGTTTGACCAGCTCTTTACCAAGGCGGACATTGCCCTTTATTCCGGTAAGCAGACAGGAAAAGGCAAATGCGTGTTTTATGAACCTTCCCTGCCTTCGGTGGACGCTAAGAAGTGGGAGGCATTTTCAGGGCGCGTGCCTGACATAGATTCTGATAATGGCCCGGTATATGGCGGTGATAAGGTAATCCACTATGTTTTCAAGGTGCTGTATGAATCGGAGGATACGAGGCAGGCCATCAATACCATCCTTAAGATAGTGGGGCTTCAGTTTAATGTAAGCCGTGCCTATATATTTGAGGACAGCCCGGACGGGCTGTTCATGAGTAATACCTTTGAGTGGTGCAACCAGGGAATCAGTCCGCAGATTGACAATCTGCAGGATATGTCTTATGAAGAGGATGCGCCGGGATACAGGGATAATTTTGATAAGAACGGGATTTTCCTGTGCATGGATGTGGAGGAACTCCATCCGGTACAGAAAGAGGTGCTGACCTCCCAGGGCATTAAGGCCATCCTTCAGTGCGGGATTTATGATAATGGACGCCTGGTGGGATTTATCGGCTTTGACGAGTGCAGGGAGAACCGGCGCTGGACCAGGGAACAGATATCAGTCCTCACCTATGTGGCACAGATAGTGGGGACCTTCCTGTTAAAGGACAGGGTACAGAACATACTGATGCAGAAACTGGACCACCTTCAGAGCGTGCTCAATGATGTGACGGAACTAAGAAGCAGCAAGGAAGAGGCTTCGGAGGACCATGATGCGCTTACCAACCTGCTTACGGTAGGGGCATTTGAGCGGCAGATGGAAGAATACCTGAAAACAGTGCCAAAGCCGGAGCGGACAGCGGCACTGTTGCTGGATATGGATGATTTCCATAAGATTAATGAGGCCCGCGGTAAACTGTTCGGCAATGTTGTGCTGATGAATGTTGCCAGCTGCCTGAAGCGCACCTGCAGGGAGGGAGACCTGATTGGACGGTTCGGCGGGGATGAATTCCTTGTGCTGTTAAAGGACACGGACATGGAGGAAGCATCAAGGACAGCGGCGCTCATTGTCCGGGAGATAAGCGGTATACTGGACAGCAGCGAGTACGGAGGAATGACGGTGTGCTGCAGCATCGGCGGCCGGATGATTGCGGAGGATGAAAAGGGCTTTTACGATATCATGGTAAAGGCGGACCAGGCCATGCACCAGGTTAAGAGGGATGGCAAGGGCGGGGTCCGCTTCTATGAGTCTGTCACTGATAAAGAGGATGATATATTTACCTATGAACGGCTGAAGGAACTGAATGATAAAAAGCTGAAGGAGCAGAGCAGCCTGCAGGGAAAGACCAGCACAGCGGTTGCCCTGGAGGTGTTTGAGAAGACCTCCTCCTTTGAGGAGGCGCTGCATATCCTCATGGGCTTTATCGGCAGCCGGTTCCGCCTTAACCGCATTGCCATTTACATGAACGGGGAAAGGGAAGGGGAGGGACACAGCGCTTACCAGTGGGTGGATGACAGGACGGCCATGCTGTTTGACCCTTCGGATTCATTCCGGCAGGAGGAATTTTATCTCAGTTACAATCTGTATGACAGCGATGGGATTGCCGTGCTGAACCGGGACAAGCTGGAAGTCTACAATACAGGCATGAGAAGGATCATGGACCGGGCCAGGGCAAAGACCATGCTGTTTGCGGGCATTTTCATCGATGGAAGGTACGTTGGGATGATGGTGCTTGTGAATACGGAGGAGGAAAGGGAGTGGGCACAGTCAGAGCGTAGCGCCATATCTGAGCTGGCCAAGGTGGTGGGGACCAATGCCAGGACATCCCTGCGCCTGATGGAGGCCAGGCAGAAGGCCGAATATTATAAAAACCGGGATATCCTTACCGGACTGATGAGTTATGCCTGTTTTAAGGATGAGTGCCAGAAGATAATGGACGCCGGGGCAGGTGGATATGTCATCATTGCCAGTGATATCAAGGGATTCAAATTCATTAACGAGGCAGTGGGGTACACCCAGGGGGACAATATCCTGCGCATGTTTGCAGACATGCTGACACAGAATGGGCGGGAGGAAAACCGTTACACAAGGGTAAGCGCGGACCAGTTCCTGTGCTTTGGCATATGCAGGATGGACCGTAATCAATTCGTGGAGATGGTCCAGCGCCTGAATGGGGATTTCTGCAGGATACAGAACCAGATGTTCACGAATGTCAATCTCATGGTGCGTTCCGGGATTTATTTCATTGAGAGGGAATGCAGGGAGATTGACGCGGCCATTGACAGGGCCAATATTGCCAGACGGTCAGTGGATTATATCATACAGTCCGCCGTGGTGGTGTTTAATGATGGTCCATTTGACAGCAGTTTCCGGGAAAATGAAATCATCAACCGGATGGAATACGCACTGAAACACCATGAGTTTAAGGTGTACCTGCAGCCCAAGCTTTCACTGAAGGACCACAGTCTGACCGGAGCCGAGGCCCTGGTCAGATGGCAGAGGGAGGACGGCACCATCATTGCGCCGGGAGAGTTCCTGCCTCTGTTTGAGAAGAACGGTTTTATTTCACAGATGGATTTAAGTATTTTCAGGCAGGTATGCAGGAAACTTCGGGAATGGCTGGACAAAGGCGTACGACCTGTCTGTATCTCCCTTAACCTTTCCAGTGTGGATATCCGGATGGACAGTATCCTGTCCGATATCATGGAGGGGACGCAGGAGTACAGAATCGACCACGGGCTCCTGGAGTTTGAGCTGACAGAAACCGCATTCCTGAAAGACACGGACCGGACCTTCCACGTGATGAAGGAACTGCGGGACAGCGGGTTTACCACATCCATTGATGATTTCGGTTCAGGGTATTCCATCATGAACATGATGGCGGATATTCCCAGCGATGTGATTAAACTGGACTGCGGTTTTGTGCAGTCCTGCCGGAATACGGAAAGGGGAAGGGAATTCTTAAGGCAGCTGATTCAGATGACCAACAAAATGGGTTTTGTTTCCCTGTGTGAGGGAATTGAGACAAAGGAACAGCTGGACATGGTGACGGAGATGGGTTGTTCCATCGGGCAGGGCTACTATTTTTCAAAGCCCATTCCCATGGATGAGTTCTTTGAAAAGTTTTTATTAAAAAGCCATTGACAAATTTCGATTCATCTATTATAATTACCTACGTTGCTTGCGAGAGCAGCGTAACGCAGAAGTGGCGGAATTGGCAGACGCGCACGGTTCAGGTCCGTGTGGTAGTAATACCTTGAGGGTTCGACTCCCTTCTTCTGCAGTACGGACAGGAAGCTGATGGCTTCCTGTTTTTTTGCATGCAGGGGAATATTCCCTTGAAACATAAATATAAATATGGTTTTAAGGGAAAACTAGCAATGTTGCATTTGCAACAGACATTTTCTGCCATAAGAGGTAAAGTTTTGATAGTAATTTGGTGGGAAATAGTTTATACTGTAATTTGTGGCCTAAAAACCGTAGGGGGGACAGGCTTTTTGCCGTACCCGGAAATAAAAAGAAGAGATAAAGAGAGGTAGGAAACAGAATGCTTACATTAGAGAATCTCTCCTTTGATGTGAATGACGAAAAAGGAGAAAAGGGGATCATCAAGGATATCAGCCTTACAGTGGATGATGGGAAGTTCGTTGTCATCACCGGACCGAACGGCGGGGGCAAGTCCACCACAGCCAAGCTGATTATGGGAATAGAGAGGCCCACTGGGGGCCGTATCCTGTTTGACGGACAGGATATCACGGATATGGGCATTACGGACAGGGCGAACCTGGGAATCAGTTTTGCATTCCAGCAGCCGGTGCGCTTTAAGGGCGTGCAGGTGCTGGACCTTTTGCGCCTGGCGGCCAAGAAGAAGCTGAGTGTGGCGGAAGCCTGTCAGTATCTGGCCGAGGTAGGCCTCTGCGCCAAGGATTATATTAACCGTGAAGTCAATGCCAGCCTTTCAGGCGGCGAGCTTAAGAGGATTGAGATTGCGTCTGTCATTGCCAGGGCATCCAAGCTTTCCGTGTTCGATGAACCTGAGGCCGGAATCGATTTGTGGAGCTTCCAGAACCTGATCCAGGTATTTGAGCGTATGCGCCAGAACACCAACGGCTCCATCCTGATTATTTCACATCAGGAGAGGATTCTTAATATTGCAGATGAAATCGTGGTAATTGCAGACGGCCGCGTTGTGAACCAGGGCCCCAAGGATGAGGTGCTTCCTCAGATCATGGGTACTGCTTCCGCGGTGGATGCATGCAGTAAGTTTTACGAGACAGCACAGTAAGGGGAGGAACCAATGATGGGAGACGCAATACAGGAGAGAATGTTAGAAGAAGTGGCTGACCTGCACGGCGTGCCGGAAGGAGCTTATAATATCCGTTCCAATGGAAAGACATCAGCTCGTGCCACAACGGCCAACATAGATATAACCACCAAGACGGACAAGGCAGGAATCGACATACGCATCAAACCGGGGACAAAACATGAAAGCGTCCATATCCCGGTGGTGGTCAGCGCCAGCGGCTTAAAGGAAATGGTATACAATGACTTTTTCATCGGGGATGACGCGGATGTGGTCATCGTGGCTGGCTGCGGCATCCATAACTGCGGGGACCAGGATTCTGAACACGACGGCATCCACCGTTTCTTCGTGGGCAGGAATGCCAGGGTTAAATACGTGGAAAAGCATTACGGCGAAGGCGATGGGGAGGGTAAGCGTATCCTGAATCCCGGAACCGAGGTATATATGGAAGAAAACAGCTACATGGAGATGGAAATGGTCCAGATTAAAGGCGTGGATTCCACCAACAGGACCAACACGGCGGAGCTGGCCGCAGGCGCCAAGCTGATTGTCAGGGAGCGCCTTCTGACCCATGGGACCCAGGATGCGGAGAGCACCTATATCGTGAACCTGAACGGGGATGACTCCAGCGCGGACGTGGTATCGCGTTCCGTTGCAAAGGACCGGTCAAAGCAGACTTTCAATTCTAAAATCGTAGGCAATGCAAAGTGCAGCGGACACACGGAGTGCGATGCCATCATCATGGACGATGCCAAGATATTCGCCATTCCGGGCCTGATTGCCAATGATATCGATGCCGCCCTGATCCATGAGGCTGCAATCGGTAAGATTGCAGGGGAGCAGATCGTGAAGCTGATGACGCTGGGGCTGACAGAGGAAGAGGCAGAGGCCCAGATTGTCAATGGCTTCCTGAAGTAACAGGGGCGGACACGATGTACAGGGGGATTATATGATGGGGAATACAAAAGAGGGAAGGGCGTCTGCCCTTCTCCCTATTCTGGTGTTTCTGTTAATATTCTTAGGTTCTGGATTCATTACCGGGGATTTTTACAGCATGCCGGCGATTGCTGCTTTCTTAATTGCGCTTCTGGTTGCCTTTGTACAGAACCGGCAGCTGGGATTCGCAGATAAGATCAGGCTGGCTGCAGAAGGCGTGGGGGATGAGAACATCATAACCATGTGCCTTATATTTCTGGCCGCAGGCGCTTTTACAGGGGCTGTAAAGGCAGCAGGGGGCGTGGACAGCACGGTGAACCTGGGCCTGTCCATCCTGCCGTCCAATGTGGCGGTGGCGGGACTGTTCCTTATCGGCTGCTTCATATCCATATCCATGGGGACCTCCGTGGGGACCATTACGGCGCTGGCGCCCATTGCAGTGGGAATCAGCCAGAAGACCGGGTTTTCCATGGCCGTATGCGCCGGCGCCGTTGTGGGCGGCGCCATGTTCGGGGATAACCTGTCCATGATAAGCGACACGACCATTGCCGCGGTAAAGACCCAGGGCTGTGAGATGAAGGATAAATTCAGGGAGAATTTCCTGATAGTGCTTCCGGCAGCCATCATGACCATCCTGCTGTTCCTGGTTCTGGGCAGGGACGCTGCTTTCCAGCTAAAGGATGAACTGACCTACAACATATTCCGCGTCCTTCCCTATCTGGTGGTACTGGTGGGCGCCCTGGCAGGCGTGAATGTATTCATCGTCCTGATTGCAGGCACGGTGCTGTCCCTGATTGCAGGCGTGGGCACGGGAGCCTTCGGCCTGGGGCACATGTTCACCCATGTGGGGGAGGGAATCATGGGGATGTATGATATTACTGTGATTTCCATCATCGTGGCCTGTATTGTGGCCCTGGTAAAGGAGTACGGGGGCATTGATTTCATCCTGTCCTTTATCAGGAAAAGGATTAACGGGGAACGGGGAGGGGAGCTGGGAATTGCCGCCCTGGCCCTTTTGGTGGATATGTGCACGGCCAACAACACGGTGGCCATTGTCATGTCCGGGCCTATTGCAAAGGAAATCAGCGATGACTTTGGCGTGACTCCCAGGCGCAGCGCTTCCCTGCTGGACATGTTCAGCTCCATGGGACAGGGGCTGATTCCCTATGGGGCACAGCTCCTTGCGGCGGCGACCCTGACGGGCCTAACGCCTTTTGAGATTATCCCATATTGCTTTTACCCCATTTTGATGGGGGTCAGCGGTCTGGTATTTATATTTATAAAAAAACGCACAAGAGAGTAGGAAGACTAAAATATGAAGACAAAGAATCAGTGGGCCAGTAAACTGGGCTTTATCATGGCTACGGCAGGCGCTGCCATCGGACTGGGCAATCTGTGGAAATTCCCCTATCTGATGGGACGCAACGGAGGAGCCTCCTTTCTGGCTGTTTACCTGTTTTTTATCTGTATACTGGGCATACCGGTCATGATGATTGAAATGTCCCTTGGAAGACGTACGCGCCATGACCCGGTACAGGCCTATGGCGACATCAATTCCAATGCGCGTATTGTGGGTGTGTTCGGCGTGGCGGCAGCATTTCTTATCCTGTCCTATTACAGTGTCATTGGCGGATGGATCTTAAAATACATTGTCAGCTATGCGTCCACCTATCAGGCGCCTGAGGACTTTACCGCCTTTATCAGTTCCCCGGTGGAACCGGTATTCTGGCATTTCCTGTTCCTGTTTGTGACCACGGTCATCTGCTGTTTCGGAATCAACGGTATTGAGAGGGTAAGTAAGGTCATGATGCCCTTACTGTTCCTGCTGCTGATCGTGATCATCGTAAGGGGCGTGACCCTTCCCAATGCGGCGGAGGGGCTTAGGTTCATATTCATACCGAACCGTTCAGCCTTTAACATGACGGCGGTCAGCGCTGCCCTGGGCCAGGTGTTCTATTCCCTCAGCCTCTGCATGGGCATCACGATCACATATGGAAGCTACCTCAGCGATAAGGAGAATATCCCAAGGAGCTGTCTCAGCGTGGCCGGACTTGACACCATCATTGCGCTGATGGCGGGAACCGCTATTTTCCCGGCGGTGTTCTCCTTTGGCCTGGAACCGGGACAGGGACCAGGGTTAATCTTCGGAACCCTTCCCAAGGTGTTCTCAGCCATACGGTTCGGTCCCGTTTTCGCCCTTGTGTTCTTTACCCTTGTATTCTTTGCGGCAGTCACAAGCGCCATTGCCCTGCTGGAAGTAACGGTTTCCTTTGCCCTGGACACCATGCGTCTGAGCCGGCGGACCGGGACCATCCTTCTTGGGACGGCATGTTTCCTTGTGGGAATTCCCAGCGCCCTTTCCTTTGGGACACTGGGCAATGTGACCATCTTAAACTACAGCGTATTTGATTTTGTGGGAATGATAACAGACAATATCCTGCTTCCCATGGGAGGCGTGACCATGTGTTATTACATCGGATGGAAATGGGACCCCAACAACTTGGTGGATGAAATCGAAAAAGACGGGATACCTTTTAAACTTAAAAAACTGTGGATACTCTGCATCCGTTTCCTGACACCGATCATGGTCCTGGTGGTGACCCTGACAGGGTTCTATAACATCTACATGACGGTCCGCGGATAAGCATGGGAATGGGGAAATGCATTTAGGCGTGCTTGTAAATCCATTCCAGGCATCCCCATATAATTGGAATAATTTAGAGCATTGATCAATAGTATCTAATGATAAGGAATGCCGGAGAACAACCATGCAGAACCAAAAACGGGAAAATCTACTGAATCTGGCCCTTAGCGCCACGGACGAGGAGCGGGAGCGCTCCGAAAACCTGGACGTGGGTTATGACCCTGAAGAACGGACATGGGAACTGATTGTCCGGCATTCAGGCAGCCTTGCGGGCCTTGCAGGGTCAGGAATCCAGGTGGATGAACTTCTTAACGGGTACGCTGTCCTTGTGGTGCCGGAACATCTTGTGGACCAGGTCAGTGAGCTGAACCAGATTGAATATATTGAGAAACCAAAGAGGCTGTTCTTTGCCAGCAACATGGCAAGGGCGGCCTCCTGTCTTTCCGTGGTCCAATCCCCCTCAGGCGCGGGCAATGTGACGGGCGGGGTCATAAGCGGACTGCCGGGCGGACTGACCGGACGCGGTGTACTGGTGGCGGTCATTGATTCTGGCATCGACTATCTGAACCAGGACTTCAGGAATGAGGACGGGACCACCAGGATCCTCATGCTCATGGACCAGGACAGGGACAGGATTTATACACGGGAAGAAATCAATGAGGCGCTGAACGCATCTGACCGGGCAGGCGCCCTTGACCTTGTGCCTTCCGTGGATTTAAGCGGCCATGGGACAGCCGTGGCAGCCATTGCGGCCGGGAATGGAAGGGGAAGCCAGGGTGTCTACCGCGGGGTGGCGTATGAAAGTGACTTATTGGTGGTAAAACTGGGCGCCCCTGTGGCTGATAATTTCCCAAGGACCACACAGCTGATGAAGGGACTGGACTTTGTAATCCGCCAGGCCCAGGAGCTGGGGCGTCCTGTTGCAGTCAACCTGAGTTTTGGCAACACCTATGGTTCCCATGACGGCACCAGCCTTCTGGAGACCTTCATGAACGATATATCGAATTATGGAAGGAGCGTACTGGTTGCAGGGACTGGAAATGAAGGCGTGGGCAATGGACATACGGCCGGCAGGCTGGAGATGGGCAGTGATGTGGATGTGGAGTTATCCATTGCTCCTTTTGAGACCGGCATGGGTGTCCAGCTTTGGAAATCCTATGTGGACGGGTTTGCCATCCGTCTGATTACGCCCTCAGGCGGCACCATAGGTCCCATAGACAGCCGTCTGGGGCCTCAGACCCTGAATTACGGCGGGACCAGGATCCTAATCTATTATGGCAAGCCCAGCCCTTACAGCAAGGCGCAGGAAGTTTATTTTGATTTCATCCCCATAAGGGACTATCTGGACAGCGGGATTTGGACCTTCCGCCTTACGCCGGAGCGGATCGTGACGGGACAATACGACATGTGGCTGCCCTCCAGGGGAATCCTGAATCCCTCCACCCGGTTCCTTATGCCTGTGCCGGAGACCACCCTTACCATCCCTTCCACGGCAGCCAATGTGATATCCGTGGGCGCCTATGATGATTCCTACCAATCATACGCGGATTTTTCAGGGCGCGGTTTTACGCGGCAGACACGTCAGGTGAAGCCGGACATTGCGGCTCCTGGGGTGGACATCGTGACGGCCAGAAGCGGCGGTGGTTATGAGGCGGTGACTGGCACTTCCTTTGCGGCGCCCTTTGTGTCCGGCAGCGCGGCCCTCCTCATGCAGTGGGGCATCGTGGATGGAAACGACCCTTTCCTTTACGGGGAGAAGGTAAAGGCATATCTGGCCCGGGGAGCCAGGCACCTGCCGGGATACGGGACCTGGCCCAATCCGCAGCTGGGGTATGGGGCGCTGTGTGTGCGGGACAGCCTGCCGATTTAATATAATAACGTAAAATCTAAAAATAAATATTGATAAAAGTAAAAAAATAGGATATAATAACAATATAAAAACGAAAATCTTGTAGATAAATTCTAGGAGGGATTATGAAACTGATTAAAATACAAGTAGGTGGCTTACCTCACTTTAAAGAAAATTTAGAAATTGATTTTTTTGCACAGCAGAGAGTGCAGTCAGAGAATAACGATGGATTGTATCAGATATTCTCAAATATTTATGTTAATAATTCAATATCATTTATTGGCATTAATGCATCGGGAAAAACTACAATTTTAAGAGTGATAGCTTTTGTGATAAATTTATTGAACAATAAGCCAATCAATACGATTGAAACAAAGGAAATTTTAGAGGATATTAATGACGAGCAAACTGTAACTTTTACTACGTTTTTTTATCATTCAGGATTGCTTAACAAATTGGAAACTGTTATAAAAAAGACAATAAATCCAATCGATGAGAATACCAGATATATGATTGAAAGTGAAAACCTGTGGTCACAGAAATCGACAAAAATAAAAACGAAGAAGGGGATGTTTGATTTTCAAGGCATTCCTGCTGTGAAACGAAATCAGGACGAAGAATATCTGATGGATGATGTCAGTATAATTATTGCTTTTAATAAAAAGCATAAATCGAAAGTGTTCCTGTGTGACATGTCGAAATGGACAAATTTTAATATGCTGAATTTGCTGGGGAAATTTCCGAAAGAGCTTTTACTATTCCTCGACCCTAGTATTGAATATTTAAAATGTGCTGTAGATGAGAAAGATGTTGATATTCGGTTGAAATTTAAAGGAAAAGAAGAAATCTTAATGAACAATCCAATGGTATTGGACAAATATCTTTCTTCCGGCACTATAAAAGGAATCAGTGTGTTTATGAATGCTTTTTTTGCATTTGAAGATGGAGGATATCTTATTGTAGACGAGGTGGAAAATCACTTTAACAGGGAGATTGTTTCCACATTGATTCGATTTTTCCGGGATTCTAAGGTCAATAAAAATGGTGCAGTCATTATTTTCTCAACACATTATTCCGAACTATTAGATGAATTTGAACGAAATGATAATATTTTTATTGTTAGGAACCGGAACGGTATTTCGGCAGAGAACTTATCGAATATATTAAAAAGGAATGATATTAAAAAAAGTGAAGCATATCAAAGTGACTTTTTAGAAGGAACCGTTCCAACCTATGAAGCTTATATTGCCTTGAAAAAAGTCCTCATAAATCGTAACTAGAGGAGGAATACATATTGGGGAAATATATAGCTTGTATTTGTGAAGGTGGGGCAGAACGTGCAATACTTGATTTGCTTTTAGAGAACAATAAATTGATTTTTGAAAAAGAAAACCTGATTGAAGAAGAAATCCTTCGGTGTAGAAAAGGTAAGGATTTTGAAGAACGATATTTGAAAAAGGGATTTTCAGAAAAAATCACAGTTTATAGAGTTTTAGATTCCAGAAGAGAAAATTTTAAGCTCAGTCCAGCTTATGCAAAAAAAGTTGATGTTATTAACGTTATAACGGCACCTGAGATTGAAATGTTAATCATTTTGAATGAAGGGTTGTATTCCGAATTTAAAAAATCGGGAATAAAGCCAAGTGAATTTTGCAAAGCTAAGATGAAGGGCAAGGAGATTAAATCATATGATTTTGTTAAAGCATACTTCTCTAACGTAGATATACTGATTCACGCAATTTATGAATATCGGAGAGTATCAAATGTGCGAAACGGGGAGTGGACAATTTCTGATTTGCTTAATAGAGAAGAGGGTAAGTAGTACATGAGTATTTTAGAGGAGAAACTTAATTTAAAAGAGAAACAGAAATTAGAAAACATGTATTTGGGAGATAAAAATAGAGATCAAATGTTTTTTGCTTCCTGCGATGAACGTATTTGTAAATTACTTCATTATAAATTAAATGGTTGCGGCATAGATTTTTATGAGTTAAGAGAAAGAGACTTCGCATAATTAGCAGGTGTGTTGCATAATCACTATTGTGTATAATAGGAATATTTGTCTAAAAAGTTAAAATCTATAAATGATTTCGGTGTTAATTTGTTTTTATTGCTATAAATGAACATATATATATTTTCTAAATACTAACTTAGCACTAATTTACCATACTCCCTACGAAGTTATGCTGGTTTGCAGACTTGGAGCCTTGAAAAAGGCTCCAAAACTTTGTGACATTAACTTGATATCAGGGAGTCTGCCCATATGAAATATTCATATATTGTGATATAATATGGACATTAGGTACATGTTTACAGACAAGATATGGGATTGTGACACGAAAAATGAAATTTTTGTAGTAAAATGGGAGACTTAACAATATAATAATAGAGATAGGGAGTGGGAGGATGAATATCAGGGAGTCACTGGAAGAATTGGAAGAGCAGTATATGAGTCCCTATGCGTCCCTGAGCAGCAGGACAAGGGGGAGGGACAAGCCGGAGCCTTTATGTGACATGAGGCCTGAATACCAGCGTGACAGGGACCGTATACTGCACTCCAAGGCATTCAGGCGCTTAAAGCATAAGACCCAGGTGTTCCTTGCGCCTGAGGGCGACCATTACCGGACCAGGCTGACCCATACCCTTGAGGTATCCCAGATTGCCAGGACCATTGCCAAGACCCTGCGGCTGAACGAAAGCCTGACAGAGGCCATTGCCCTGGGCCATGACCTGGGCCACACCCCCTTTGGCCATTCCGGGGAATACATACTGAATAAGATCTGTGAGGATGGGTTTGCACATTATAAACAGAGCGTGCGCATCGTGGAGGTGCTGGAAAAGGATGGGAAGGGACTGAACCTGACGTGGGAAGTGAGGGACGGGATCTTAAACCACAGGACATCGGGGCACCCCTCCACCCTGGAGGGCGCCATTGTCCGGCTGTCGGATAAGATTGCCTATATCAACCATGATATTGACGATGCCATCCGGGCCAGGATGTTCAAGGAGGAGGATCTGCCCTGTGAGTATACGGAGGTCCTTGGACGCAGCGTGCGTGAGCGCCTTAATACCATGATTCACGACATTATCCTCAACAGCATGGATAAACCGGAGATACGCATGTCCGAGGGCATGGAGGATGCCATGCAGGGGCTTCGCAAGTGGATGTTTGACAATGTTTATAAGAACGACATCCCCAAGGCAGAGGAGGGCAAGGCCCAACAGATGATCACGCAGCTTTATGATTATTACATGAAGCATGTGGATAAGCTGCCCATGGAATATGTCCTGCTCATTGTAAACACAGGGGAGAAGAAGTCGCGGGTGGTCTGCGATTATATTGCGGGCATGAGCGATATTTATGCCATTGACCAGTTTGAGGAGCTGTTCGTCCCCAAGCGGTGGAACGTATATTAAGGCAGCATTAAGATACAGAAGGGAGATTCATACATGTACTATCCAGATGAAGTCATAGAAGAAGTGAGAATGAAGAACGACATCGTAGATGTGATTTCAGGATATGTAAAGCTTCAGAAAAAGGGAGCCAATTATTTTGGACTCTGTCCCTTCCATAATGAGAAGTCCCCATCTTTTTCCGTATCTCCGGGCAAGCAGATGTACTATTGTTTTGGGTGCGGCGCAGGTGGGAATGTACTTACTTTCGTGATGGAATATGAAAACTACACGTTCCAGGAAGCGCTGGCCCATCTGGCTGACCGGGCTGGGGTCAGCCTGCCTAAGATGGAGTACAGCAAGGAGGCCAGGGAGCAGGCGGAACACAGGGCCAGGCTGCTGGAAGTGAATAAACTGGCGGCCAATTATTTCTATTACCAGTTAAAACAGCCCCAGGGTAAGCTTGGATATGAGTATCTCCATGACAGAAGGGGACTTCTGGATGATACGATTGTGCATTTCGGCCTTGGATATTCCAATAAGACCAGCGACGACCTGTACCGTTTCCTGAAGGGGAAGGGGTATGAGGACAGTTTCCTGAAGGATACCGGGCTGGTGACACTGGAAGAGCGCGGGGGACGGGACAAGTTCTGGAACCGCGTCATGTTCCCAATCATGGATGTGAATAACCGCGTAATCGGATTCGGCGGCCGTGTCATGGGGGACGGGGAACCCAAATACTTAAATTCCCCCGAGACAAAGCTGTTTGATAAGAGCCGCAACCTGTACGGCCTTAATTATGCCAGGACTTCCAGGGAAGGATATCTGCTTATCTGCGAGGGGTACCTGGATGTGATTTCCCTGCACCAGGCGGGATTCACCAATGCGGTGGCGTCCCTGGGCACGGCATTTACCAGTCAGCACGCCAATGTGCTGAAACGCTACACGGACCAGGTCATCCTGACCTATGACAGCGATGGGGCCGGTATCAAGGCAGCCCTCAGGGCCATCCCCATCCTTAAGGAGGTGGGCATGTCCATCAAGGTGCTGAACATGAAGCCCCACAAAGATCCGGATGAGTTCATCAAGAACATGGGGGCTGATGCCTTCCGCCAGAGGATAAAGGAGGCCAAGAACAGCTTCCTGTTCGAGGTGGACGTGCTGAGACAGGGCTACCAGATGGATGACCCGGAGCAGAAGACCAGGTTCTACCAGGAAACAGCCAAAAAGCTCCTTCAGTTCGGGGAGGCCCTGGAGCGGGAGAATTACCTCCAGGCGGTTGCCAGGGAGCAGATGATTCCTGCGGATGAGCTGCGGGGGCTGGTGAACCGTATGGGTATGAGCTTTGGGATGAAGTCCGGTGACAGCCTGGACCATGGGGGCAAGGTACAGCACAGGGCCGTGGAAGAGGACATGTATCCTGATTACGGGTACTATGAAGGCTATGACGGCCCTCAGGAAGGATATTACGATTACGGGGAAGCAGGGCCGGAAGGCAGAAGCGGGTATCAGGATGGAGGGGAGGCGCGTCCCAAACGCCCCAAAAAGCCGGACAAGGAGGATGGCATCCGCCGTTCCCAGCGGCTTCTTCTCACATGGCTGATAGAAAATCCTGAGTTATTTGACAAGATTAAGGGTATCATTACAGCAGATGATTTTGTGGAGGATCTGTATCACCAGGTGGCACAGATGGTATTTGAGGGCCAGGCATCGGGTAACTTAAATCCGGCAGCCATACTCAGCCACTTCATCAATGATGAAGACCAGTACAAGGAAGTGGCGGCACTATTCAACGCAAGCCTCAAAGAGTCCTTAAACAATGAAGAACAGAAGAAGGCATTCTCCGAAACCGTCATGAAGGTCAGGAAGAACAGCCTGGATGCGGCCAGCCGCAATGCAAAAGATATAACCCAGTTACAGGAAATCATAAAGCAGCAGGCTGCGCTTAAGAAGCTGCGGATCTCACTGGATTAACAGCATTTCATAGGAAGGATGGACCGGTTATGGAAGGGACGAATGTGTTTGAGGAAAAACTGGCAGGACTGCTTGAGGAGGCAAAGAAGAAGAAAAATGTCCTGGAATATCAGGAGATTATAAGCTACTTTGGTTCGGAGCAGCCCACCAGTGACCAGATGGACCAGCTTTTTGATTTCCTGGAACAGAGCAAGGTGGATATCATCCGGATGGATTCAGCCCAGGAGCTGGATCCGGACCTGTTCATTGAAGAGGAAATCAGCCTGGAAGAAGAGGAAGAGATAGATGTGGAGCATCTGGACCTTTCTGTCCCTGAGGGCGTCAGCCTGGAAGACCCGGTGCGCATGTACCTGAAGGAAATCGGCAAGATTCCCCTGCTGTCCATGGAGGAGGAGATTGAACTGGCCAAGAGCATGGAGCTGGGCAGCGAGGATGCAAGAAAACGTCTGGCAGAATCCAACCTGCGCCTGGTGGTCAGCATTGCCAAGCGATATGTGGGGCGGGGCATGCAGTTCTTAGACCTGATACAGGAGGGGAACCTGGGATTGATTAAGGCCGTTGAAAAGTTTGACTACACCAAGGGCTATAAGTTCAGCACCTATGCCACCTGGTGGATACGCCAGGCCATCACAAGGGCAATTGCAGACCAGGCAAGGACCATCCGCATTCCCGTCCACATGGTGGAAACCATCAACCGTCTGGTGCGCACCTCCCGCCAGCTTCTCCAGGAACTGGGGCGGGAGCCTACCACGGAGGAGATTGCTGCCAGGGCGGACCTTCCCGTGGAGCGGGTGTCAGAAATCATGAAAATGGCCCAGGAGCCGGTATCCCTGGAGACACCCATCGGCGAGGAGGAGGACAGCCATCTGGGGGATTTCATCCAGGATGATAATGTGATGGTACCCCAGGACGCCGCGGCATTTACCCTTCTCCATGAACAGCTGATGGAAGTGCTGCTGACCCTGACGGAACGGGAGCAGAAGGTGTTAAAACTCAGGTTCGGCCTGGATGACGGCCGTCCAAGGACGCTGGAGGAAGTGGGAAGGCAATTTAATGTGACCAGGGAACGCATACGCCAGATTGAGGCAAAAGCCCTGCGCAAGCTGCGCCATCCCAGCAGAAGTAAAAAACTAAAGGATTATCTGGATGAATAATATGAAACAGGAAACAAATGATAAGATGGATATGACAGGGATGGGCGGCAACGGCTTAAAAGGCGTGGTGCGTCTGTCCCTGCGTTTAAAGGCAGTGGCTGACTTTGTAAGGCCGGGCAGCCGCATTGCGGATATCGGTACGGATCATGGATATGTGCCCATCCATCTGGCCCAGACAGGCCGGGCAGCCAGGGCCATTGCAATGGATGTGAGGCCGGGGCCTCTTGAGCGGGCCAGGGAACACATAAAGGAATATGAAGGGTGGGCCGCTAAAAATGCAGCAGCCGGCGGGCAGCCGTCCTTCTGCACCATCGAAGCCCGTCTGAGCGATGGTCTTAAGGAATTAAAACCAGGCGAAGCGGACACGGTCATCATCGCCGGAATGGGAGGGGAACTGGAAATCCGCATCCTGGAGGAAGGACGCCACATGTGGGACAGCGTCAGCCACTGGATCCTTTCCCCACAGTCTGATATACACAAGGTCAGGCTGTTCCTGGAAGAGAATGGCTTTGTCATTGAAGAGGAAGCCATGGTAAAAGATGAGGGGAAATATTATACCATCATGGATGTGGGCCGCGGCTCCATGACCTACTCGCGTCCCATATGGTATCGGTATGGGAAAATCCTTCTGGATAGGAAGGACGGCGTACTGAAGGAATATCTGGAGAAGGAACGGGCCAGGGTCCAGGGAATCCTGGATCATTTTAAGGCGCAGGGGGATGAAGGGATGGACCAGGTTCAGGAAATGGCCCCGGCACGGACAGCAATCCCCATGACAGAGGCACAGTTAAGGGCCAGGAATGCCCTTATGGAAGAATTGGGATGGATAAAGGAGGCACAGGATGAAATGCAGTGAGATCATTGAGATGTTAAGCAGTCTGGCGCCAGAGGGATGTGCGTGTGAATGGGACAATCCCGGGCTTCTGGCCGGAAGGAGCGATAAAGAGGTCAGGAAAATCTATATTGCCCTGGATGCCACGGACCAGGTGGTGGAATCAGCCATAGAGTCGGGCGCGGATATGCTGCTGACCCATCATCCCCTGATTTTTAAGGCAATCAAGAAGGTAAATGACCAGAATTTCATTACCAGAAGGCTGGTAAAGCTGATTCAGGCTGATATTTCCTACTATGCCATGCATACCAATTTTGATGCGGCCCCCGGCTGTATGGCCGACCTGGCCGCAGGACGCCTGGGCCTTACGGAATGCGTGCCCCTGGAAGCAATGGGCGAGATGGAAGGGAGCCAGGGCCTGGTGCCTTACGGAATCGGCAAGACCGGGTATCTCAGGGAACCAGTGACGGTGCGCAGTCTGGCACGGCAGGTCAAGGAGTCCTTTGGCCTTCCCTTTGCAGTGGTCTATGGACAGGAACTACTGGATACGGAGATAAATAAGGTTTCCGTGTGTCCGGGTGCCGGGGGCAGCGAGATTGAAGGGGCAATTGCCTCCGGTTCCCAGGTGCTGGTCACAGGCGATATCAGCCATCACCAGGGCATTGATGCTGCTGCAAGGAATATGGCGGTAATCGATGCAGGACATTACGGACTGGAACATATCTTCATTCCCTACATGGCTGACTATCTGGCCGCCAGGCTGGGGGAGGGCATAAAAGTAATCCAGGCGCCGCCATCATGGCCCACGGTCATCCTATAGGACAATAAAAAAGGAATGGGACTGCCTGAATAAGAAAGAGGAGGTAAAAGCCTTTGGTTCAAGTTAATGTAAACGGTTTTGTCCGGGAATATCCGGAGGGGACAACCTGGCTGGAAGTGGCTGAGGAATATCAGTACCAGTATGAGGATGACATCCTTCTGGTCCGTGTGAACGGAAAGCTCCAGGAGCTTCACAAGCATGTTAAAGACTGTGAGCTTACCTTCATCACTGCCAGGGACAAGCCTGGTTTGGCCACGTATCAGAGAAGCGCCTGCCTGATCATGCTGAAGGCATTTTATGCGGTTGCAGGCGCGGAGAATATAGAGAAGATAGTCATTGATTTTTCACTTGGAAGGGGATTCTTTGTGGAGGCCAGGGGTAACTTTGTGCTGGACAATGACCTTCTCATCCGGGTGAAGAACAAGATGGCGGAGTATGTGGCGCAGCAGATCCCCATCATGAAACGCAGTGTATCAACGGATGATGCGGTTGAGCTGTTCCACCGCCACAGGATGTATGATAAGGAGCGGCTGTTCCGGTACCGCAGGGTATCCAGGGTCAATATCTACAGCATTGACGGCTTCGAGGACTACTATTACGGATATATGGTCCAGAATACGGGATATATCCGGTACTTTGACCTGGTTCCTTACCACTATGGATTCGTGCTGCTTCTGCCCTCCAAGTCAGAGCCGAAAGTGGTGCCCAGGTTTGAACCCATGGACAAGCTGTTTGCAACACTGACAGAGTCCACCCAATGGGGGAGGAGGCTGGACCTGGAAACAGTGGGCGCCCTGAATGATAAGATTTCAAAGGGGGAGATGTCCCATCTGATACTGGTTCAGGAAGCGCTGCAGGAAAAGAAGATTGCAGAGATAGCGGCGCAGATTGCATCCAGGCGGAACGCTAAGTTCGTCATGATTGCAGGGCCGTCCTCCTCGGGCAAGACCACATTTTCCCACAGGCTTTCCGTGCAGCTGGAGGCAATCGGGCTTAAGCCCCATCCGATTGCGGTGGACAATTACTTTGTGGACCGGGTGAACAGCCCAAGGGATGAACATGGCAATTATAATTATGAGGTTCTGGAATGCCTGGACATCGACCTGTTTAACCAGAACATGATGGACCTTCTGGATGGGAAACGGGTGGAAATGCCCTACTATAATTTCAAGAAAGGCGTCAGGGAGTATAAGGGCAGTTTCCTGCAGCTGGGGCAGGAGGACATCCTGGTGATTGAAGGCATCCACTGCCTGAATGACAGGCTGTCCCATTCCCTGCCAAAGGAGAGTAAGTTCAAGATATACATCAGCGCCTTAACCCAGCTGAACGTAGATGAGCACAACCGGATTCCCACAACAGACGGACGTCTTATCCGAAGGATGATACGGGATGCCAGGACCAGGGGGTCATCGGCCCAGGACACCATCCGTATGTGGCCGTCCGTGCGCAAGGGCGAGGAGGAGAACATCTTCCCGTTCCAGGAGGAGGCGGACGCCATGTTCAACTCGGCCCTGGTCTACGAGTTCGCCGTGCTGAAGCAATATGCGGAGCCCCTGCTGTTCGGCATTCCCAAGGATTCGGAGGAATATCTGGAAGCAAAACGGCTTCTCAAGTTCCTGGATTATTTCATCGGTGTCAGCAGCGAGGACATACCGAAGAACTCAATCCTGCGGGAGTTCATCGGCGGAAGCTGCCTCAACGTTTAACCGGGGCCGGGCAGCGGCTTCCAGGCTGAGGCATTGTGGGCAGCGGCTTGGAAAATGACTGGACAAACCAGGGTTTCTATGATAAACTGTGTAAGTTGTGAGTAGGACAGATGGCCGCTGCTGCGATACCGCAAGGCCGCAGGAGAGGAAAGTCCGGGCTTCACAGGGCAGGGTGCCAGATAACGTCTGGCGGAGGCGACTCCAGGGACAGTGCAACAGAAATGTACCGCCTTTCCCGGCCTGACCGGGAAAGGTAAGGGTGGAAGGGCAGTGTAAGAGACTACCGCCCGCCTGGTAACAGGCGGGGCACATGTAAACCCCATCCGAAGCAAGACCGAACAGGAAGCATATGGCGGCCCGTCAGCTTCCGGGTAGGTTGCTTGAGGCTGCTGGCGACGGCAGTCCTAGATAGATGGCCATCCAACGACATAACCCGGCTTACCGTCCTGCTCACATACAACAGCATCCATGAAAAAAGTCTAAGATAATGAGTCTTAGGCTTTTTTATATGGTTTGGCTGTGTTTCTTAAGGAAAATTACCGTAAGTTTTAATAAATAGCCAGTATAATATACACAGCAGATTCAGGATGGTATTGTCCGGTCCGGATGGCGTGGGCCATACACTGGCATATTAACACCAGGCTCCATACATAGGCGCGTTAACACAGGATGCCGCCCGTGCAGATAGCGGGGATGGATGTCTGGACAGGATTTGGGAATTACAGAGGAAAAGAAGGAAGGTGGCGCAGGATGGAGCAGAAGAAAATGAAAATGAAGGAAATGCTCATAGGGCTTTGTATGGTTGCAGTCCTGGCCCTGGTGACATTTCACGTGCTTTTTCAGAACCATTCCATGGAAACCATGGGGGAAACCTTTCAGCGGGCGGAACTTAGGTTCGTGCTGCCTGCATTTTTCTGCATGTTCGTGTTCATCAACTGTGAAGCAGCCAATATACGGCTGCTTATGAGGACCTTCCATAAAAAGATTCCCTACAGACGCTCCCTGTCCTATTCCTTTGCAGGCTTTTATTTCAGCGCCATCACGCCTTCTGCCACGGGCGGACAGCCCATGCAGCTGTTTTACATGACCAGGGACGGGTTTGGATTTGCCCACAGTTCCTTTACACTTTTGGCCGTGGCGGCCGTGTATCAGATGACGGTGCTGGTGTATGGCAGCGTCATGGTACTCCTTAACCTGTCCTTTGTCATGTCCCAGGGAAGACTCATACAGTGGCTTCTGGTATTCGGTATCCTGGTCAATGGAATCTGCTCCGGCCTGATCCTGCTGATTATTTTAAACAGCCTTCTGGCAGAGCGGGTGGTACTGTGGGCCATCCGTATATTAACCAGGGTAAAGCTCATAAGGAACCGCAAAAAGGCCCAGCGCAAAATGGAGGGACTGATTAACGAATACAGCAGGGGAGGGGCGTATCTGAGACAGTACCCGCTGGTGGTTGTCAGGATGTTCCTTCGCGCGCTGATTCAGCTGACAGCCCTGTTCCTGGTACCTTACTTTGCCTGCCTGGCCCTTGGAATAGAGGCGGAACCTGGTCGGTTCCTTGCCATGCAGGCTATCCTGAGCCTTGCTGTGACCGCGGTTCCGCTTCCGGGGTCGGTTGGCGCCTCAGAGGGAAGTTTTATCTCGCTATACAGGCCCATACTTGGCGGGGGACAGGTTTTCCCGGTGATGATGCTGAGCCGCGGAATCAGCTTTTATGCGCTCCTTGCTGTCAGCGGCGCGGTGACGGCCGTGCTGCAGATGAACAGGAAGAAAGGGAAAATCAGTGTTTGACATATATAGATTATCTATATATAATTATGATATATAGAACGGCTATATAATGAACGAGCCATGGTATATGGAAGGGTATATGATAATCATGTAGTGGCATAAAGGATGTCCATAGATAAATCATATCATGATATATAGATTATCTATATATCCATCATCCATATAAAGATACCCAAACCCATCCAAAACTATCCATGAAAACAATACACGCGTCAACAGGAGGAATCAATTATGGCAGAAGAGAAGATTGTATCATCAGGCAATACATCCATGCTCCTTTTACAGCTTTTATCTGAAAAAGACATGTATGGCTATGAAATGATAGAAGAGCTGGAAAAACGCTCCGAATATGTATTCAGCCTGAAAGCGGGCACCATGTATCCGCTGCTCCACACCATGGAGTCCAGGAAACTGCTCATATCCTATGAAAAGGAAGCCCAGGGCAAGGTGCGCAGATATTATTCCATCACAAAGCAGGGCATGGCGGAACTGATAAGGAAAAAGGAGGCATGGGAAACCTATACAAAGGCAGTGGGACAGGTGATAGGAGGTGCCTTATATGGAAATGCATGAATATTTGTCTGAATTAACCGGGCAGATCCGTAATAAAAAGGCAAAGCAGGAGGTTGAGAGGGAAATCCGGACTCATATCGAAGACCAGGCCCAGGTTTATGAGCAGATGGGGCGGACCAGGGATGAGGCGCTGGAAGAAGCGGTCCGCCAGATGGGAAGCCCCGTGGAAGTAGGGATTGATATGGACCGTATCCACAGGCCAAAAAACAACTGGATGGTTTTGGGAATGGCAATGCTCTTAAGTCTGGCCGGGCTGTTGGTACAGTATTTCTGTATTTACCGGTTTGGTACAGAAAACCTGTACCGGATAAACCAGGATGCATTTGCCCGCCAATGCCTTTACACTTTCTTGGGATTGGGATTCATGTCAATCCTTTACTTTTGTGATTACAGTCTGTTTAGCAGATATGGGAAACTGATTGGAGGGCTGTTCCTGGTTTCAATCATCCTCGTCTGCAATCTGGGGATGGTCCAGGTCATCAATGGAGGACACAGCTATATGAAGACGGTCATGTATCTGTTCATTCCCATGTATGGAGGGATTCTCTACGGGTATCGCGGTACCGGTTATTCAGGTATCATCCGTTCCCTTTTATGGCTGCTGGCTGCTGCCTATACTTCATTTGCAGTGATTGGCGGCGGGATTGGCATTACACTGGATGTGATGTCTGTGTGCTTCATGATGCTGATGTATTCCCTGTTCAGGAACTGGTATCAGGTGAAACGGAAAAGCAGGCCGATTCTTGGGCTGGGGGCATTGGCCTTGGCGGGCGGATATTATTCCTACCTTGGAATGCATCCATATCAGATGGCAAGGTTAAGGGCAATCCTGAGTCCATGGGCCTATGCCAGGGAAGAGGCATTCCAGGTAGTGGTGACAAGGGATATCATGAAGCAGCTTAAATTCCTGGGCGGGCTTACAAAGGGCGGTACGCCGGAGGGAACCCCAATCCATTTGCTTCCTGGTGCACAATATGATTATGTGATGCTGCAGGCAGCCTCCACCTGGGGAGTCCTGGCAGTAGGAATCCTGGCCGGATTGTTAATCCTGTTTTTGTTCCTGCTGTTCCACATGGTGAAAAAGCAGAAGAATCAGCTTGGGCAGCTGATTGGTTATGGATGTGTCATGATCCTTGCCCTGGAAACAGGCTGGAACCTGATGCTGAACCTTGGATTCGTCTTTGTGTCCACGGCCGGGCTTCCCTTTTTTACATATGGGGGATATCACACGGTTGCTGTCTATGGACTGCTCGGAATCCTGCTTAGCATATACCGCTATCAGGACCTGATATGGGAAAGGAGTCCGAAAATGAAAGCGGAAGACAATCATGTACTGGCTCAATTGGGAAGATATAGAATCCGCATAGAGAAAATGGACCTCTGATAAATTGTGAATTGTTGAAAAACTCTTTTGATATGTCAAGGTAATTTTAATCACTTTGTGGAATTTGTTTGATAAATATCGAACGATATTGATTGTTTTCTAACAATATTGACAATATTTGTATAATGGCTTATGATAATAGTGAAACGAAGTGTATTAATAAAAAGGAGGTATTGTTATGGCGAAAGATCCGTTATTGTTATTGGATAATAGTATGCTGGCTTATATTTTGGGGAATGGCGACTACCGTTTCACTAATATTGCATTTGAAGAAGCAAAAGCCATCATGGAGATGAAGGGAGCGGCGGATATTGTACGCGTCTTTTCAAACCCTGAATTGGAACATATCATGTTTGAATATCTGGATATTGAACGACAGGATTTCGCATACGCACCGGTAAAAGATATGCATGTTGGTCAGGATGCGCTTGCGTTTAAACTGTACATAACACCTTCAGGAACACAGCCTATTGTGTTGGGAGATGATGGGCAGCAGGCCAAGAAGATAAAGAATCTGTATATTTACTGCCAGCATGTGGTGCGGCTGAAATAAGGCTGGATTATTCTGTGGATTGAAAGTATGATATTTATTTGTAGAATTTGGAATTAAGAATAGCCCCCTCAGTCATCTGTTGATTTGAGGGGGCTTTCTGCGTCCTTCGTACCTGTGTATCCAATCTGCTGGGAATTCGCCCGGCGGACGCCAGCCTGATTTTACTATATGGCCAAGTTTATCATATAAGTGATTTTATTTTACAACATCCAGGTTGAAACCGAAGTATTTTACGGAATTGTTATAGCAGATGCCTTTGATGATGTCCTCTAAGGCTTTCATGTCTGCGGGATACTCCCCGTTTTCTACCCAGCCGCCGATGAGTTCGCACAGGATGCGGCGGAAGTATTCGTGTCTGGTGTAGGACAGGAAGCTTCTGGAGTCTGTGAGCATACCGATGAAGTTGCCCAGGCAGCCCAGGTTTGCAAGGCTGGTCATCTGCTCAGTCATTCCCACCTTGTGGTCATTGAACCACCATGCAGAACCCTGCTGGATCTTGCCCGGGAACTTGTCCTGGAAGCAGCCGATGATGGTGCCGATGGAGGCATTGTCATTGGGGTTCAGTGAGTAGAGGATGGTCTTTGGTATCTCATTGGAAGCGCTCAGTGCATTTAAGAAGTCAGCCATCTGTGCGCTGGGGGCGTAATTGTTGATGCAGTCAAAACCGGTATCAGCGCCAATCTGCTCAAACATGTAGGCGTTGTTGTCGCGCTTGCAGCCGTAATGGATCTGCATGATCCAGCCCATCCTGGTGTATTCACGGGCAACAAAGAGCATGAATGCGGTCTTGAACTTCAGTTCTTCTTCCTTGGTAATGGCCTCTCCCTTTAACCCCTTGGCAAGGATGGCGTCAATTTCAGCCTCATCCGCGGGAACGTACATTACATATTCAAGTGCGTGGTCAGATACACAGCATCCCATGGAGGTGAAGAATGCCATACGGTTCTTAAGGGCTTCCTTTAAGGAGGCAAAATCAGTTACCTTAACACCGCTGACCTGGGAGAGCTGCGCCATGTAAGCTGCAAAGGTTGGCTTCTCGACGTTCATGGCCTTGTCCGGTCTCCAGGCAGGAAGGACCTGTACGTCAAATGTGTCATCCTCGGCAATCTTCTTGTGCCACTCCAGTGTGTCAACCGGGTCATCGGTGGTGCAGATAAGGGTGACATTGGACTGCTTAATCAGGTTGCGGACTGTCATGGAATCCTCCTGCAGCTTTGCGTTGCAGAGGTTCCATACTTCCTCAGCCGTATCTCCGTTTAAGAAGCCTTGGTAACCAAAATACTTCCTCAGTTCCAGATGGCTCCAGTGGTACAGCGGGTTGCCGATTAACTTGGGCATGGTTTCTGCCCATGCTTTGAACTTCTCCCAGTCCGTGCTGTCTCCGGTCACGTACGTTTCGTCTATGCCGTTGGAGCGCATCTGGCGCCACTTGTAATGGTCGCCGCCCAGCCATACCTGGGTGATATTATCAAACTTGCGGTCTTCGTAAATCTCCTGCGGATTGATGTGGCAGTGATAGTCAAGAATCGGCATGTTCTCTGCGAAATCATGATACAGCTCCTTTGCCATATCACTGGATAATAAGAAGTCCTTGTCCATAAATGCTTTCATGTTGTTAATCCTCCTTAAGAATTAAAAATTAGTGGTTTTTCTTTTTATTAAATCAGAGGCGATCGTGGTCCGGCTGGGCACATTCACGCCGCTGAAAACCCCCATAAGTGTGTTGATGGTGGTGGTGCACAGTGCTTCTACCTTGCTGTCAATGGATGTTATCTCCGGATCCGTGCACTGGGACAGGATGGAGTTGTTGTATCCGATGATATTCAGTTCATCGGGTATGGAAATGCCGGATGCGTGGGCATACTTAACAGTACCCACGGCCAGGGAATCATCGCTTGTCATGACCGCGTCAAATTCCAGTCCCTGTCCATGAAGGGACACAAGCAGTTCCTTGGCAGCAGATATGTCCTTGGGACACTGCCGGATCAGTTCATCGCAGGGGGCCATGCCGTAAGCTTTCAGGGCATCCTTGTAGCCCTCCAGCTTGTTGACCCCGCTGTAGGAATAGCTGGTGTAAAGATACAGGATACGCCTCCTGCCGGCCTTAAGGAGCTGGGAAGCGGCGCCGTACATGGCAGCATGGTCATCGCACACCGTACTGTAGATATTATCCCCTTCCAGGTATCCGTTAACCAGCATGATGGGAAGTTCTGAAGCAGCTTCCGTAATATATGCATTATCCTTGGGCCGCATCTCCACAAACTTGGAGCCGGCCAGGATGATGGCATCCACACGTTTGGAGCGCAGCAGCTCAAAATACTTCTGCTTTGCATCCAGGTCATATCCTGTGCAGCACAGGATTGCATCATAATTATGGGACCTGAGTCCGCGTTCCAGATAGTAGATGGCACCCGCCAGATAGGGGTCGGAGGAATCGGAACACATGATCCCGATGGTCTGCATGGTATTAAGCCCCAGTCCCCTGGCAAATACATTCGGGGTATATCCCAGGTCATCCATGACCTTAAGGACCTTTTCCCTGGTCTTTTCACTGACGTTGGGATTGCCGTTCAGTACCCTGGAAACAGTTGCAATGGATACCCCTGCATGTTCAGAGACATCGTATATATTCATAAAATAACCTCACATTCTGTAAGCGCTTACAAGCTAAGTTCATTATACATATTCCGCGTAAATATTGCAATACTTTTCTATTTTTTTATTGACTTATTCCTTGAAAATGAGTAGAATAATTGTAAGTACTTACAATAAAGCGGGCACACCAAATAACAATGATAGGAGAATGTAAAGACCATGCAGGATATTGTTAAGATTAACAGGAACGATAATGTCGCCGTTGCGCTGCGGCCTGTTTCAAAGGGCGAGACACTTGACGTGGAGGGCAGGAAGGTAGCCATTCAGGAAGATATCCCACAGGGACATAAGTTTGCCCTGAAGGACATTGGAAACGGTGCAGAAGTCATTAAGTATGGTTTCCGCATCGGATATGCAAAGGAAGATATTAAGGAAGGCGGATGGGTCCATGTCCATAATGTGAGGACAGCCCTGGGAGATGTCCTTACCTATGATTATACGCCGGACGGAACGGATGTCCAGCCAACGGAGCACGTTTACTTTGACGGTTACCGCAGGTCTGACGGCAAGGCGGGTATCCGCAATGAAATCTGGATTATTCCCACGGTAGGATGTGTGAATTCCATTGCCAAGGCGCTTGAGGCCCGGGCCAGGGAACTGGTAAAGGGCAGTGTGGAGGATGTGATAGCATTTCCCCATCCATATGGATGTTCCCAGATGGGGGATGACCAGGAAAACACCAGGAAGGTGCTGGCCGACATGATCCATCACCCCAACGCAGGCGGCGTGCTGGTACTTGGACTGGGCTGTGAGAACAGCAATATTCCTGTGCTGATGGATTACATCGGGGATTATGACAAGGACCGTGTGAAATTCCTCCAGTGCCAGGATGTGGAGGATGAGATGGAGGCGGCCATGGACCTGTTAAAGGAACTGGCAGTGTATGCAGGGGCATTTACCAGGGAGAAGATTGATGCCAGCGAGCTTGTGATTGGAATGAAGTGCGGCGGCTCTGACGGACTTTCCGGCATAACGGCCAACCCGGTGGTAGGCGCATTCTCAGACCTTCTGGTAAGCAAGGGCGGAACCACCATCCTGACAGAGGTGCCGGAGATGTTCGGGGCGGAGACATTGCTCATGAACCGCTGCGCCACGCCTGAACTGTTTGAAAAGACCGTGAACCTGATTAACGGATTCAAGGATTATTTTACCAGCCACAACCAGACCATCTATGAGAACCCCTCGCCAGGCAATAAGAAGGGCGGCATCTCCACCCTGGAGGACAAGTCCCTGGGCTGTACCCAGAAGTCAGGCAGCGCCCTGGTAAGAGGCGTCCTGGAATACACGGAGATGGTCAAGGTAAAGGGACTGAACCTTTTAAGCGCCCCGGGCAATGACCTGGTGGCATCCACTGCCCTGGCCCTGTCCGGCGCCCATATGGTCCTGTTCACCACAGGAAGGGGAACGCCCTTTGCATCCCCTGTGCCTACAGTGAAGATTTCCAGCAATTCAAAGCTGGCAGGACACAAGGATAACTGGATTGATTTCAATGCGGGACGCATGGTGGAGGATATGACCAAGGAAGAACTGGCAGAAGAACTGTTGGATTATGTGCTTGCAGTTGCTTCCGGCAGGAAAGTGAAGTCAGAAGAGGCTGGCTTCCATGATATGGCAATCTTTAAGCAGGGAGTTACACTGTAGGAAACCCGGCGGCAGTAGGTAAGTCCGGTGGCAGCAATTAAGCCCGGCGGCAGGAATTAAGTCCGGCGGCAGCAATTAAGCCCGGCGGCAGGAATTAAGTCCGGTAGCAGTAGTTAACCTGATAGCCGGATACCGTCATCACAGGCACAGCCGCCGGACCGTTGGATAAAATAGCGCGAAAAACAGTTGTTTATGGAGGAATTACCCCTTGCATCACAGGGACAGATGATGTATACTGAATCTATAATATCGTATATACGGATTGAGAATGCATATACGAATACAATGTCTGCATATCCAAATCCATTTGCATATACGGGTGACATACATGTGACAGAAGGTGGGAGGTATCCATGAAATTAAACAGAACCACACTGCGGACCATAGACATACTGAAACTGGTGTCCAAGAAGCCGGACGGGATTACGCTGGACGAGATATGCGAGAAGCTTGACCTGCCCAAGACAAGCGGCTACGACATCGTGACAACACTGGTACAGACCGGGATGATTCATGTGGCCAGAGGGCAGAAGCAGCGTTATACCATCGGGCTTACGGCATACAGGATCGGCATCAACTATACCAATAACCTGGATTTCATCAGCACCATTGACCCGGTGCTGAAGGCATTTTCAAGGGAGGTGGGAAAGACCGTATTCTTTGGCATCCGCTCCGACGATGCCATTGTCTACATCTGCAAATTTGAGCCGGAGAACCCCATCATCACCACAGCCACTGTGGGCACCAAGAATCCGATTTACTGCACTTCCCTGGGAAAGGCCATCCTGGCTTACTCGGATGAGGAGGAGACAGGGCAGCTGATGGAGCGCATTACATTTAAGAAGCATACGGAGCGGACCATAGTTACCAGGGAGGAACTGGAGAAGGAACTGGAGCGTGTTCGTGACAAGGGCTATGCTTTTGACGCAAGGGAGCTGGAGGAACACATGGAATGTGTGGGATCGCCGGTATTTGGCCAGGACGGCAATGTCATGGGCGCCATCAGCGTATCCAGCCTTTACAAACCCACGGAAGATTACGATGCGCTGGGCTGCCTGGTGCGGACCAAGGCGGCAGAGATATCAAGGCTGCTGGGCTTTTTGGGAAAATGCTGAAAAGGCAGTAGAAAAACTTATATTTTTACATCTTTTGCTGTTGACAAATCAAGCGGTAGCGATTAAAATTTAAGTATAAAATCGCAAATATGAAATTGATTCGTATATGCGAATTTGCGGAAAGAAGGAGAAGCGAAATGAAAAAAGAACAAGTTTTATCAAGAATGAAAGAGGACTGTCTGGTTGCGGTTGTCCGTGCAAAGAATTACGAGCAGGGTGAGAAGGTAGTTGACGCCATCATCGAGGGCGGCATCAACTTCATTGAGCTGACCATGACCATGGATGAAGGCGACCCTGTTGAGTTCATCAAGATGATGGCTAATAAGTATAAAGATAACGACAAGATTGTAATCGGCGCAGGTACCGTATTGGATCCTGAGACAGCAAGGGCATGCATCCTGGCCGGCGCCAACTATATCGTAAGCCCTGGCCTGAATGTGGACACCATCAAGCTGTGCAACCGCTACAGGGTTCCCATGCTCCCGGGCGTCATGACCCCAACCGAGGCAATCACCGCACTGGAAGCCGGATGCGATATCATCAAGGTATTCCCTGGCAATATTGTGGGACCGGCAGCCATCAGCTCCTTCAAAGGACCTCTTCCACAGGGCGAGTTCATGCCATCCGGCGGCGTTGACGTTGACAATGTGGACAAGTGGATCAAGGCAGGCGCATATGCAGTTGGAACCGGCTCCAGCCTGACCAAGGGCGCTAAGACCGGCGATTTCGCAGCAGTTACAGCTAAGGCCCAGGAATTCGTACAGGCCGTGGCAGCAGCAAGGGCAAAATAACCAACCCATTCAATTTGAATCATAATCAGGTAAATAAAAGGAGAATCATACAATGGCAAAAATAGTTACCATGGGCGAAATCATGTTAAGATTATCTACCCCGAACAATGAGAAATTCATCCAGGCAGACGAGTTCGATATCAATTACGGCGGCGGAGAGGCCAACGTGGCAGTATCCCTTGCAAACTACGGACATGACGTTCAGTTCGTGACAGCTATCCCGAAGAACCCAATCGGTGACTGCGCAGTAGCAGCCCTGAGGAAATACAATGTAGGAACCAAGCACATCGCAAGAAGCGGCGAGAGACTGGGAATCTATTTCTTAGAGACAGGCTCTGCCATGAGGGCTTCCAATGTTGTTTATGACCGTGCAAACAGCGCCATTGCAACAGCTACCCCGGACGAGTTTAACTTTGATGAGATTTTTGCTGATGCTGACTGGTTCCACTTTACCGGTATCACACCAGCTGTCAGCGATGCTGCAATCGAACTGACAGAGGCAGCCTTAAAGGCAGCCAAGGCTCACGGCGTAACCGTATCCGTTGACCTGAACTTCCGTAAGAAACTGTGGTCTTCCGAGAAGGCACAGAAGGTCATGACTAACCTGATGCAGTATGTTGACGTGTGCATCGGCAACGAAGAGGACGCTGAGAAGGTCCTGGGCTTTAAGCCAGGCAACACGGACGTTACCTCCGGGGAACTGGAACTGGCTGGATATGTTGACATCTTCAACCAGATGGCTGATAAGTTTGGATTTAAGTACATCATCAGCTCCCTGCGTGAGAGCTTCAGCGCATCCGACAACGGCTGGTCCGCATGCATCATGGACGGTAAGACACGTGAGTTCTATCACTCCAAAAAGTACCGTGTTACCCCAATCGTTGACCGTGTTGGCGGCGGCGACTCCTTTGCAGGCGGCTTAATCTGCGGTCTGGCAGACGGCAAGGACATGAAGGCTGCCCTGGAATTCGCAGTAGCAGCATCTGCATTAAAGCACACCATCCCTGGCGACTTCAACCTGGTTACACGCGCTGACGTAGATAACCTGGCTGGCGGCGACGGTTCAGGACGTGTTCAGAGATAATCACTTTTATATGTAATCACCAGACAATTTGGAAGCGGCTAATCCTCTATGGGAATTAGCCGTTTCTTATATAAAGAAAAAGGAGAGTTATGATGGGAATGAATAACAGCAGGAATTTTGATCTTCTGACCCTGGGTCAGGTATTGCTCAGGCTTTCACCGCCTGATAATGAGCGTCTGTCCAGAGGGGATACATTTGTGAAGCAGGTAGGCGGGGCAGAACTGAACGTGGCCGTGGGCGCGGCCCTGTTAGGACTCCACACAGGCGTCATTTCCAAGCTTCCGGCCCATGATATAGGAAGCTTCATGAAAGGTAAGATCCGTTCCTTCGGGGTCAGTGATGATTTCTTCATGTATGACCAGTCCTCATCTGCCCGTGTGGGAATTTACTATTATGAGAACGGCGCATACCCCAGAAAACCAAAGGTGATTTATGACCGCAACAACAGTTCCTTTTTCTCCCTGGACATTAATGAAATCCCGGAGGAAGTTTACACGGCATCCAAGTGCTTCCATACAACCGGAATTACCCTGGCCCTGAACGGGGATATACGTGAGACTACCATCGAGATGATTAAGCGTTTCAAGGCAGCTGGAACCCTGGTGTCCTTTGATGTGAACTTCCGCGGCAATCTGTGGACCGGGGACGAGGCCAGGGAATGTATCCTGCGTATCCTGCCCTATGTGGACATCTTCTTCTGTTCAGAGGACACGGCGCGGCTTACATTCCTAAAAACAGGCACTGCCCGGGAAATGATGAAGAGCTTTACGGAAGAGTTCCCCATCTCCATCGTGGCCTCCACCCAGAGGATTGTCCACAGCCCCAAGCGCCACACATTCGGTTCCGTGATTTACGATGCTGCCAGGAATGAATATTACGAGGAGGAGCCTTACCGCGACATCGAGGTGGTTGACCGCATCGGAAGCGGGGACGCCTATATTTCCGGCGCCCTGTACGGACTGCTCAGCAGCGGCGGCGACTGCCAAAAGGCCATTGCCTACGGCAATGCAACCGCTGCAGTTAAGAATACCATCCCCGGCGACCTTCCCTCCTCCAACCTGGACGAGATAGAAACCATCATCAAAGCCCATAACCAGAAGGGACCGCAGCTGGAGATGGCGCGATAAGGATTAAGGGGCTTTCCGTGATATCTTAAGATAGGGTTCCCTCTTTTGTAAAAAATTTGCAACAATCGTCATAACGTTAATCCTTATTTCAGAATTATTAAGAAATCCTTTATTGGATATAGGGAGGAAATGATATATACTTCTCATACAGACATCAATAATGCCCTAGAGCGTGTTTGAAAATTATATATCCTTAGTCATTTTAACCAAATTAAGATTGAAGCAATGCATATGAACCC